>LGFT01000053.1 GCA_001509375.1 Methanothrix harundinacea
GCCTTCTCGTACATGTAGTTGGCCGCGCCAGCCATGCCCACCAGGGCAATTCCAATGACTAGTAAAATAGCCAGTTCTCTCTTCATTCAGTTCCCACCTCCGTTATTTCACTCAATACCCTCGTTCATACGCCCTACACCGCAAGATCGCAAAATATGATTGGACCTATCGATGGGGCGCAAGTTTGCTCCATAGAGTTGAGGCTCGACCGGATAATATGCATGCCCATCTAGAAAGGCTGCGATGGTCATCCGAATCCGACCAAGCTGGGATACTCCAGCAGAAGCTGCACCATCCCCCCATTAGGAGCTTCAGCCTGTCCCAATGACCTGTCTCGTGTCTAAGTTCTTTTGGCCCAGGCACAACTCCCTCTTCAGGTTGATGGCATATAAATCTATCGAGCACGCTATACGTTCTAGTTCTTCTTTGCAGGGGAGCCAGTCGACCTGGACAGGGCCACAGGTACCGTTGCCCCAGAGCTGGATGAACTTCTCGATGGAGAAGACACCGGTCAGGTCCTCAACGCTCCGGCCGTACTCGGCGTGTCTGCCCTTCTTCCCTACGTGGACGTCCTTGGAGAGCCATCCGATGTGAGCGACACCGATGACGTTAGAGTGGAAGTTCGCCTCAAGAGCGCCAGTGCAGTTACCACAGGGGTCCTCACTGCAGTCTTTCCTGGTCTTAACCTCGGTGTTCTTCTGCAGGTGCTCGGCATGGGTGTACATCTCGACGACTACAGCTCCGATGTAGTAGTTCTGGACACAGAGCTTCTCGATCCACTTCTGGTCATAGGTGCCGGTCTGGTAGCTCACGGGCATGTACTCAAACTCGGCTTCCTTGGAGAAGTTGATGTAGTCGATGCAACAATCGCCTTCCAGAGCAACGTCTACCCGCTCAGCTTCGATCTCGGTCCTCTCGGTGATGACGTTTCCGCTTCCGGACTCCTTCTCGACCAGCTTGTTTCCAGCTAGGCCGGTCTGGGTCTGGATGATGGTCTCTTACTGTTGATCGATAAATTGCGGCGCGTCTGTCCCAGCAGATCCATTTTGCTGGAATCACAGCCCGCTCAGATTTCACACTGCTGAGCAGGTCAATTGCTTTAACAGCGTGATATACTCTCAGACCTTCATCCAGGTAGTTAAACTTTTTCGTCGGGATGTTTGGGCAACAAAGATCGAAACGGGATATCTGTTCATCAAACTCGTCATAAAAATGATTTTGAAGCTTTCGGGGGATGCCAACGCCTTCCGCGCCCGAACGATGGGAAGGCCCACCTCCAGGGACCTCGCCCCGGGAAAATCAGACAAAAGGTGCTCGATGCTCCGGCCGGGATTTGAACCCGGGTCTTCGGCTCGAAAGGCCGGAATGATTGGCCGGACTACACTACCGGAGCGCCACCATCTCAGACTTTGGCCCTCTATATGTACGTTTTGTATGCCCCGCTTTTGAGCCGAGCATTTCTGCACGGGCTCCGAGAGCGGAAATAGTCCCGGGCGGATTCGAACCACCGTCCCAGGCTCCAAAGGCCTGCAGGATTGACCACTACCCCACGGGACTTCCTACGCCGCTCTCGGGCCTGCAGCGCCATCTGCAGGTCTATCTACATAAGATATATATGCGCTTCCCCGTGAGGGACAAAGAGATAGAGATGAAGCCTCTCACCAAGCCCCATTCGAGCCAGCGGAGGCTCATAGAGATCCTGCGGGTGATAAACGCATCGGATAAGCCCATTGGAGCCAGAGCCATCTCCGACGAGCTCTCCAACAGGGGATACGAGGTGGGGGAGCGGGCCGTGCGGTACAACCTCAAGATAATGGACGAGCTGGGGTTCACCAAAAAGGAGGGTTACAGCGGCCGGATCCTCACGCCCCTCGGAAAGAGGGAGCTATCCGACGCCCTGGTGGACGACAGGATAGGCTTCGTCAACACCCGGATCGAGGAGTACATGTACCGATCGAGCTTCGATCCCGATTCCGAGGACAATAGGGTGGTGGTCAACACCAGCCTTCTGGACAAGAGGGATTACGAGAAGGCATTGGAGATAATGATACGGGCCTTCGACGCAGGTTTTGCTGTGAGCAGGAGGGTTTTAATCCAGGACGAGGGAGAAGAGATGGGAGCTTTGCAGATACCTCGAGGATTCCTGGGCATCTCCACCGTCTGCAGCATCACCATAGACGGGATGCTCCTTTTGGGAGGAATTCCAATCAATACCACCTTCGCAGGGGTCGTCGAGGTGAAAGATGGGTCACTCTCGCATTTCACAGATCTGATAGCCTATGCCGGCTCGTCTCTCGATCCCATGAGGGTTTTCATGTCGCGAAAGACCACAAAGGTGAGCGAAGCCGTGAGGACCGGCAGCGGCTGCGTTCTCGCCAATTTGAGGGAAATTCCGGTGGCTGCGGTCGATCAGGCCCGGGATCTGCTGGACCGGGCGAAGGACGCGGGAATCGACGGCCTGATGAAGATGAGCGGGCCCGGAGAGCCGAACATGGGCTGTCCCGTCGGCGCCGGAAAGGTGGGCATCGCCTTCTGTGGAGGGGTCAACGCCGTGATGGCGGCGGAGGAGCTGGGAATCGCTATCAGGACGATGCCCATCTCTTCCCTTCAAGACTACAGCAGGATGAAAGAGCTCCGTTGAATCTGACCATAGAGTATAAGATCCGTCGTGGCATAGTCTCGGCCGTGGGGATGTTGATTCGCAAAATTCAGCTTCTGGTGGCGCCTCTATTTCTGTATGCGGCGCTCGTAGCCGTATTTTCTGGCGTCGCGTTCTGTGACGAGTCCGGAAGCTCCGAGATGGTCATTCTCGGATCGGGACCGCGCCCCATCTACAGGATCGGATACTCCGGCGACGGCCCCGTCGACATAGACGAGATGATAGAGCAGGCACAAAGGAGCTCGATGGCCACAGAAGAGATCTCCGATGATCTCGCCCGTGCTGGTCAGGAGCTGGCGACATCTCAGCCGTTTCCATCCCAGGAGGTGCCCTCTTCGGCCGCTCCGGCAAAGCCCGATGGTGGAGCTATTTCGCAAGAGGCCCCCGAGGAGGAGAGCTCTTCCGCCCGATCTCAGGTCGAGCCGGTCAAAAGCGAAGACGAAAAGCCACCTTATGTAAGGGTTCCCATCGTCTCCGATCCTCCCGGCGCTGAGGTCTACATCGACGGGATCTTCTACGGCGTCGCCCCTTTCATCGCGACGGTGGAGCCTGAAAGCCACCTGGTGGAGGCATATTTAGAGGGACATTGGAGGTGGTTCAACATCGTCGACTTCTCTGACGGCACCAAGACCATCCCCATCACCCTAGCCTCCAGAGAGCCCGCACTCCTCGCAACAAACGAGACTGAGGAAGCCCAGAACGCATCGGCCTTAGTGGAGGATCATCCGATTCCAGAAACGACTATCGCCCCTCCCCAAAGACCTGTTGATAGCGATTTTGTTGAGGAGAACTATCGAAAGCTTCTCATCGTCGTGGCCATCCTCTCTTTTCTGATCGGATCGGGAAGCATCGCCACCTGGGCTCGATCTCGTCTCACCACGTCGGTGAAGATCAGTTTTCCTCGCGACGGAGAGGACCGATGGGCTGGCCTCATAGAGGGCAAGTCCAGCAAGACCCGCGGTACGAAGAGGCAGGTCTACGTCCTGGTCCGCTATGACGACGAACACCTCCAGGTAAGAAAACGGGTGGAGCCGAACAGCGATGGCCGCTGGTCTACGCGATGCGAAGTCGAGGAGGGGACGGTCTACAGGATCTACGCCGTGGTGGTGGACCGACCCCTGATCGAGGGCGCATACCTGGAGGAGGTGCCCTCTCACCGAGCCATATCTGAGGTTGGGCCGGTGACGGGGCGGAGAAAAGCCCCGAGGTCTGATTCCCCGAGGTCTGATTGATGGAGCTGGAGATCGGGCCACCGGTCGATCCCGGATAAGGTTTTATATGTTGATGGGGCGTAGTGGCCCTGTTCAGTTGCGAGGAGAAAGAATGGACTATAGAGTTGTTATTTCAGATCCCCAGAGCGGGAAAGCTTACCAAGTGGAGGCGAAGGACGCTGCCGCCAACAAGTTCCTGGGCCGAAAGATCGGCGACGTAATCGACGGCGACGCCGTGGGCATGCCCGGCTATTCGATAGAGATCACCGGCGGAAGCGATCGCGAGGGATTTCCCCTCCGTCGGGACCTCCCCGGCTCCAAGCGGAGGAAGATCCTGATCGCCAAGGGAACCGGCTACCATCCGTCGGAGAAGGGGCGGAGGAAGAGAAAGTCGGTCCACGGTCGCGACATATCGGCCGACGTCGGCCAGATCAACGCCAAGATCGCAGAACGCGGCGCAAAACCTGTAGAAGAGCTGCTGGGAGCCGCCCCCGCTGAATGAGCGATCCCGGCCTGAGATCGGAACTTTGCGCCCTCGTTCCGCGACAGTGGCGGATACGGCAGCGATCAAGCCCGAAGCTGGTGCCGGATCCAGCAGAGAACTCGCCCGGGACGATCGCCGCGCAGGAAAGGGACCTTCAGAGGCAGTGGCGGAATAATCTTTGGGGAGGTCCATCCTTAGAGGGAGGTCGACGGTCTCGGATAAATCTTGACGAGCCGCTGGAGGAAGTTGGCATGGCAGAAGAAGCTCAAAAACCGGACCCTCCGCCTTCAACAACGCGTGGTGCGATCCATGGCGGCGTTAGAGACGGCGGAAGAGGTGTCGTTGCTATCTCGGGCTGGGGTGGACCAGTCCATATTAGTGGCCATGCCCTCGGAGGCGAACGATAACTTCGCCTCTGCCCTGAAAAACGTCTCCAAGATTATAAAGCAGAGCTTTTTTGCCCTGGTCATCTGCGCCATCACCTCGATGGCGGCAGGCTTCTCCCTCGCCGAGATGTCTCATCTTCTGGCCCTCTACCCGGGCCTGATAGTTCTGGTGCCGGGGGCCATCGATATGCGAGGGACCATCTTCGGGACCTTCGGGGCGAGGCTCGGGACGAGCCTCCACACCGGCGAGATCTCCCCACCTATTGCGAACTCCGGGCCCCTCCGCCAGCAGATGGGAGGGGTTGCTGTCCAGGTCCTATCGGTCTCGATGATCCTCGCCCTGGTGGTGAAAGGGTTCGGCCTCGCCATCGGCCTCGATATTATGAGCGTCTACGATCTGGTGCTGATATCGGTAACCAGCAGCATATTCTCCGGCTTCATCCTCCTGGGGTTCACCCTCCTCGTCATCGAAAAGAGCTTCAGGAAGGGATGGGACCCAGACAACATATCCATCCCCTTCATCACCGTCGCCGGGGACGTGATAACGATACCCATACTCTTCGGGACCGCCATCTTTGTCTCGGCCCTCAGCGACTCTGCCACCAGGATCGCGACCTTTTTTTTCGTATTCATCACGACCTCTGCCGCTGTTTACGGCATCGGCTCAAAACACCAGGTTGCGAGGAGGATAGTCAGACAATCGATGCCTGTTCTGATAATCGCGACCCTCTTCAGCACCGTCGCGGGGCTCTTCATGGGGATATACGAGGAGATGCTCGTCGCCTTCTCGACGGTCCTTTTGCTGATACCGGTCTTCAACGCCGTCGGCGGAAACCTGGGCGGGATCCTCTCCTCTCGGCTCACCTCGGCGTATCACCTGGGGATGATCAGGATGGAGAGCGGGCTTGAGAGGGAGACGAAGGTCAACTTCGGCTGCACCCTCGCCCTCGCCGCCTTTCTATTTCCCACCCTCGGCATTCTCGGCTACGTCGTATCCAGGGCCTTCGGGATGGACGCCCTCGGCTTCGGGGACCTCCTGACCATCTGCCTCGTGGCCGGGCTCTTCACCACCGTCCTCACCATCATCGTCACCTACTTCTTCACCCGATTCTTTGTCAGGGTGGGCTTTGATCCCGACAACGTGACGATACCGATGATAACAAGCGTTATGGACGTCCTCGGCACAGCCTCTCTTATCGTCGCGACGATCGCCATAGTATCGGCCTGAGGAACGGAAGAAACTGATAAAAAGGCGGATATAGCCCGGGATTGGAGGTTCATCGGTTCGCGACGAGGTCCTGCGCCCTCTCCAGGGCACCTGGGATCTGGCCCCTCATGATGGCCTTCATCTGGTCTGGGGGTAACATCGCGAAGAGGGCGTCCATCAGCCGGTCGCTTCTCATCATCCTGTCGACGACCTCCCGGATTCGGACGGAGTTAGCAAGCTCTCGACCCATCTCCGTCGCGATCCTCGACGGGTACTCCCCGAGGTCAGCCTCGCCCCTGGCGTGTCGGGCCGCGACCTCTCCGGCCGCCCGGCCTCCCACCATGGCGAGGGGTATGCCGCCGCCTGAGGTAGCCATCACCATTCCCGCAGCGTCTCCCGCAAGAAGGACGTTCCCCTTCGCGATGGCGGGCGGCATGCCCCCCGCCGGGACGAGACCCCTCATCACCGCCATCACCTCGCCCCGCTGGAGCTTCTCCTTCGCAACGGGATGGTTCGCGATGAAGGATTCCAGGAGGTCGCGAAGCTTTCTTCCCGCCAAGTATGCGGATCGAGTGCCGACGCCGACGTTCGCAACGTCCTGGCCCAATGGTATTATCCAGGCGTACCCGCCGGGCGCAGACCTCGCCCCGAAGTACATCTCGGCGGCATCGGGGTCGATATCGACATCGACCATCTCGTACTCGAGGCATACTCCCATCTCCTGACGGCAGGCCATTCCCGCGCTCCGGGCGGTGGCGGAGCTGGGGCCGTCTGACCCGATGACGACCCCCGCCTCGATCGTCCCCGAACTTCGTCCCGAGAGAAGCAGGCTCGACCCTTCCAGGCGTGCCCTGGTCCCGACCAAGACCCTCGCCCCGGCCCTCGCCGCCCTCCAGGCGAGGGCGCGATCAAATCCTCTCCTATCTACGACCCTCCCAGAAACCGGAAACTCTTTCGCCTTTCCCGAAGGAGCGTAGATTCGCTGAACCCGAGTTCGATGGAGGGTCTGCCCCTCAGACACTTTTTCGAGGGCGTCGGGGATCTTCGCATTGGGGAGGAGGTCATGCAGCTCTCCCGCCTCGGGGAGAAAGCCGCCACATTGGACCGGCGTTCCGACCTCCCTCTTCCTCTCGATCAGGAGGACGTCGACCCCCAACTTCGCCGCGGCCTCGGCGGCGGCCGAGCCTGCGGGGCCCGCCCCCACCACTGCGATATCGACTCTGTCCTGATCAATTCTCATCTCCATCCTCCCCTGTTCTTCACTTGGTGGGGGTCGCCGAAAGTCCCAGGCCCAGGAGGGTCTCCTCTATCTCCCGATAGGAGAGGTATATCTCGTCCTTCTGCCTTTCGACGAGGTCTCTTCTAGGCTCGGCCGAGAGCCAGATCGAGAGCCTGTCCCCACGAACCATCTTCACCGAGGCGAGCATGTCGGCCTGGGTGAGCCTGTAGATCGTGTCCTTGCCGGTGAGCTCAAGCCACTCTCTGTGCCCCGACTCCAGCCTCTCCAGAAACTCGGTCCAATCGAGCTTTCCATCGATCCTGCCGCCGTCGGCCAAAAGAGGAGCGACGTCGAGGCGGAGCTGGAGGTGGGCCCTCTCGCCCGAGACCTTCTCCTCGATCTTCGCGACGATCTTTCCATATTCTGGATCGGTCCGATCGGCGACGAGTGCGCCGTCACCGTAGACCTCCCTTCCCACCTCATCAAAGAAGGGGGCAAGCCTGGCGGGCTCGGGCCTGGCCGTGGCGAGGGATATGCCGACGAAGACGAGGGCGCTGAGGGAGAGGCCTATCAGAACGCCGTGCTCCGCCAGAAGGCCCCGGCTGGCAAGCGCTGGAGCTGCCGTCTCCAGGGGGGCCCGAAGGAGGAACTTCTCGTAAAATATGAGGACGATCTGGGTTCCACCGCCGACGATCACCGCCGCGAGAGCGCCCCAACGGGTTGCCCGTTTCCAGAAGAGGCCGCCGACGATGGGGAAGAAGTACGACGTCGTCCCGATAACCGTCGCTATGAGCACAGCCTCAACGATGCTATCGACCCTCATGGCGATCGCGGCAGAGATCGCGATCATGACGATGACGAGAACCCTGTTTATGACCAGCATCTCCTTCATGCTCGCCTCGGGCCTGAGGTGCCTCTGGACGATGTCCCTCGAGATGCACGAAGCGCCGGAGGTTGCAAAGGTGTCGGCGCAGGACATGGAGGCAGCGGCAAACCCTATCGCGAAGAGGGCGACGAGCCCTCCGGGCAGGCTCTCCTGGATGAAGGCGAGGTAGAGCATCTCGGCCTCGATCTCGCCTGCGGGAACCGGATAGATCGACCGGAGGGCGACGGCTGTGACGAGGCAGGCGAGGTAAACGATTGCGAGGAGGGCGGATCCCAGGACGAGACCGCTTCTGGCGGACCTCTCGTCCCGGGCCGCCCAGATCTTCTGCCAGGGGTCCTGCTCTGCGACCCAGCCCGGAAGGAGCGCCAGCTGGAGGACGAGGGCTCCGGATATTCCGCCGAGGATGAAGAGGTTCCACCAGTCAGAGCCGAGGGAGGCCGAGGCCTCGGCCAGGGTCGTCCCGCCCTCCAGAGAGGCCCTCGTCGCGAGGAGGGCAACGGCCACTGCGACCCCCGCCAGGAATACGAACTGGACGGCGTCGGTCCAGACTACGGCCCGGAAGCCCCCAAGGCTGACGTAGATGGAGACGGCCACCGCCATGATCAAGACAGCGTAGAGGGGCGAAACCCCGAAGAAGGTGGCAAGGACCAGCTTGAACCCGATGAAGTCGGTCACTGCGAAGAGGACCATGGTGATGGCGATGGCGAAAGCCACGGGAGCTCTGACGTGAGGGTGGTACCTGATCTCCAGGAGCTCCGGCTGGGTCATCGCCGGGATGTTCTTCACCCTCTTCGCGATTATCGCTATGATCAAAAGGCCTGCGACGTTGGGAAAGACCCAGATCCAGACCGACCCCACGCCGATGAAGAGGAATAGGCCCGTCGCGAGGAGGAGGGCGCTCGCCGTCAGCCACGATGCCGCGGCTGATAGGCCGATGTTCGCGGCCCCGATCTCCCGGCCCGCGAGCCAGAAGTCGGTCACAGATCTCTGCTCTCGGGAAGACCGGAACCCGATGCTGATGAGCGCCGCTATGTAGAGGCCCAAAAGAAGGAGGAAGAGATGATAGGAATCCATTTGGTCACCTCTGGTTCAGAGGAATCGAGAATATTTAAGGGATGAGATTCGCACTTTTTCGAGCCGGAAGGGCGGCTATAATCTTGTCGACGCGCCTGGGGCGCCTACGACGTTTGGGGACGCACTTTATTTGGGCGACACGATTTGTGACGCATATTTTTGCCCCGAATGAGGAGAAGAGACGCCCCGTCCCTTTTTGACCGCGGAAGACTTAAGGAGACGACGCTTCAATCTAGCTTCGAGGTTCTTCTCATGAGAAGCGATATCACCAAGGTCGGGCCGGAGAGGGCTCCCCACCGGGCCCTCCTCAAGGGCACCGGCCTCATAGACGAGGAGATGGACCGCCCCTTCGTCGCGGTCGTCAACTCCTGGAACGAGTTCATACCGGGCCACATCCACCTGGACAAGATCGCGAAGGCGGTCAAAGCGGGTATCAGGATGGCGGGAGGCGTGCCCTTCGAGTTTCACACCATCGGCCTCTGCGACGGGATCGCCATGGGCCACAAAGGGATGAAGTACTCCCTCCCCAGCCGGGAGATCATCGAGGACACCATCGAGGTGATGATGGAGGCCCACCAGCTCGACGGCATGGTCCTGGTATCCTCCTGCGACAAGATCGTTCCCGGCCACCTGATGGCGGCGGGAAGGCTGGACCTTCCGGCGATAGCCGTCACCGGCGGCCCCATGTACCCGGGCTTCGCCTGCGACAGGGAGCTGGACTTGATCGACGTCTTCGAGGGGTGGCAGAAGGGCGGCGAGGTTCTCGATGCCCTGGAGAACCTGGCCTGTCCTGGTGCCGGCTCCTGCGCCGGCCTCTTCACGGCGAACACCATGGCCTGCCTCACAGAGACCCTGGGATTGAGCCTTCCCGGCTGCGCCACCGCCCACGCCGTCGACGCGAAGAAGATGAGGATCGCGAAAAGGTCGGGACTCTCGATCGTCGAGCTGATCGAGAAGGGGATCACGGCAAGGCAGATCGTGACCCCAGAGTCGATCGAGAACGCCATCCGGATGGACATGGCCATCGGCGGGTCCACCAACACCGCCCTCCACATACCTGCGGTGGCTTCGGAATTCGATATCGACCTCGAGCTCGAGGAGTTCGATCGATTGAGCCGGGAGACCCCCCACCTCGTCAACCTCAGGCCCGGGGGGCCCTACCACATCCTGGACCTGGAGAGGGCCGGGGGCATCCCCGCCGTCATGAAGAGGCTGGAGTCGAAGCTGAACCTGAATGTGCTGACGGTGACGGGCAGGACCCTCGGCGAGGAGATCGCGGCCTTCAGGCCCGCGAACCCCGAGACCTTCGCGAAGGTGGTCAGGACCCTGGACGACCCGGTCCACCCCGAGGGAGGGATCGCGATCCTGAAGGGGAGCCTCGCCCCCGAGGGGTCGGTCGTCAAGCAGACGGCGGTATCGAAGGAGATGAGAAGGCATTCCGGCGCCGCCAAGGTCTACGACTCCGAGGAGGAGGCTTTGGCGGGGATCGTCGGAGGCGAGGTCGTGGCCGGAAACGTCGTGGTCATCAGGTACGAGGGCCCCAAGGGCGGTCCGGGGATGAGGGAGACCCTCTCGCCTACATCGGCGATTCAGGGCGCAGGCCTCGGAAACTCCGTCGCCCTCATCACCGACGGCAGATTCTCCGGCGGCACCAGAGGACCCTGCATCGGCCACGTCTGCCCCGAGGCGGCGGTGGGAGGACCCATCGCTCTCGTAGAGGACGGCGACGAGATCAGAATCGACATCGACGCCCGGAGGATCGACCTTCTGGTGGACGGCTCAGAGATCGAGAGACGGAAGGCCGCCTGGAAGCCGCCAGAGCCGAAGGTGGCGAAGGGGATGCTGGCCAGGTACAGCAGGTCCGTCACCTCCGCGAGCCAAGGCGGCGTTCTGCGGTAGGTAGAGGATGGCTCAGAAAGGCGCGAGGCCCGAGAGACGCACCGGACCGGAGAAGGGAATCAGGTCGTTCGTCGCCGTCGACATCCCAGATTCGATGCGCGAAGAGATCGCAAAGGTCCAGAAAGAGATAGGCCTGCCGGGGGTGAGGCTGGTCAAGCCCGGCCTCATCCACGTCACCCTCAAGTTCCTCGGGGACGTCCCCCTTCCGAAGGTGGAGCGGGTCGTCGAAGCCCTTGGGGGTGTGAGCCGCCCGGCCTTCACCGCGAGGGTCAGGGGTGTGGGGGCCTTCCCCGGCAGGTCGATCAGGGTGGTCTGGATCGGGGCCGAGGGGGAGTTTGAGGGGTTGTTTCACGCCGTCGAGGCGGCCCTCTCACCCCTGGGTTTTCCCCGGGAGCGGAGGAGGTTCACCTCTCACGCCACCATCGCCAGGGTGGGCAGGCCCAGCCCCGAGACGACCAGCCTCCTCGCCGCAAGGCTCGCCCCCCATAGAGACGTCGACCTCGGCGAGTTCAGGGCGACGGAGTTTCTCCTGAAGAAGAGCACCCTCACCCCCGGAGGCCCCATCTACGAGGACGTCGCAGCATTCCCCCTCTCCCGTCTTTGAGGAGGTCCTCTCCAGGATAAGGCCCTCTTCTGAGGAGGAAGAGCGACTGAAGGCCGTCGCGAGGAAGGTCTTACTTCGGATCGAGGAGCTGGCCAGGGCTCGAGGCGTCGACTGCGAGCCGATCCTGGTGGGGTCTGCGGCTCGGAGCACCTGGCTTTCTGGGGACCACGACCTGGACATCTTCATAGGAGTCTCCGAGGGATCGTCCCTCCTCCCGGCCCTGGAGATCGCAAGGCTCGTCGCACCCGATTTCGAGGAGCGCTACGCAGAGCATGCCTACGTCCACGCCCGCTTCGAGGGGTTTGAGCTGGACCTCGTACCCTGCTATCTGGTGGAGGACGCCTCCCGTATCATCTCCGCCGTCGACAGAACCCCCTTCCACAGCCGGTACGTCTCGGCGAGGATAAAGGGGATAGAGGGCGAGGTCCTCCTTTTGAAGCAGTTCATGAAGGGGATCGGAGTCTACGGCTCGGAGCTGAAGGTACGCGGCTTCTCCGGCTACCTGGCCGAGCTTCTGACCATCCGGTACGGCTCGTTTCTCGGCGTCCTGGAGGGTGCAGCCCAATGGCGTCCGGGAGAGGTGATCGATCTTGCGGGCCACTCTTCCCGAGACCATGAGGAACCCCTGGTCGTGGTCGACCCCGTCGACCCGGGCAGGAACGTCGCTGCGGCCCTCGACCTCGACAGGATGTTCCAGTTCGTCATCGCTTCCCGTCTCTTCTCGAAGGAGCCGGACCTGGAGTTCTTCTTCCCAAAAGCGATCCCGCCCCTATCGGACAAAGAGCTCCTCGAGGAGATGGCGAAACGAAAAAGCAGCATTATTGTGCTGGAATTTGCGGCCCCAGACCAGGTGGAGGACGTCATCTTCCCCCAGCTGAGAAAGGCCCAGCAGTCGGTCTGCTCCCTCTTGGATCGGAACGGCTTTTCAGTCCTCCGTTCGGACGCCGACTGGCACCGGCCCCCCCCCGCTGAAGTTCGGGATGGCGAGATTTCCGGCTCAAATTTTGGCTCGATCAGGATCCTCATTGAGCTGGAGACGGCCGTTCTTCCTCGGGTAGAAAAAAGGTTCGGACCCCCGGCCTGGGAGGCGGAGCACGCGAATAAGTTCGTCTCCAGCCACCCAGAACCCCTCTCAGGCCCTTACCTCGAAGAAGGCCGGTTGGTGATAGAGGTGGCCCGAAAGTTCGTTCGTGCGAGAGAGCTGCTTCAAAGCCGGGTGGCGAGCTTATCCCTCGGTCGCCACCTCGGCCCCGAGCTGAGGCGTGGATACAAGATATACGGGGGAGAGGAGATCCTAGAGATAGGAGACCTGGAGTTTCGAGCCTTCATGGCCCGGTACTTTTCGGCGCGATGTCGGATCTGAAATGTCTCCTGACCCAAGCCCGTTCTCCCCCGCTTCACCTGAAACAGTTCCAGTAGGGGCTCATCGCCCTTTTCACCTCTTCTATCCTCTCCGCCACCCGCGGATCCTCCTCCACCTCGATCCGCGGCGGAACTTCCCCTTTGAATGCCCTCAAGATCGCCACTATCGAGTCGGAGAGGGCTTCGAGGTTGTAGCCTCCTTCGAGGGCTGCGACGAGCCTTCCCTCACAGCATCTGTCGGCGATATCCTTTACTGCGCAGGCCAGCGATCCGAAGGCCTCAGTCGAAAGATTCATGCCGCTGAGGGGGTCTGCCTGGTGGGGGTCCTGGCCCGCAGAGATGAGGACGATGTCGGGATCGTACTCCAGAGCCACGGGCATCAGGATCTCCTCGAAGGCCGTTAAGTAGCCGGAGTCTCCAGTCCCCCAGGGGAGGGGCACGTTCACAGTGAAACCCTCGGCACCGTCCATCCCCAGCTCTTTCACCCTCCCCGTCCCGGGATAGTGGGGGAACTGATGGGTGGAGAAATAGAGGACGGTCCTATCGTCGTAGAAGACTGCGCTCGTCCCGTTCCCGTGGTGGACGTCCCAGTCCACGATCAAGACCTTTTCGAGCCCCATCTTCTGGGCGTGCCTCGCCCCTATGGCCACGTTGTTGAAGATGCAAAATCCCATCCCCCTGTTGGGAAGGGCATGATGCCCCGGAGGCCTCACCAGGGCGAAGGCGTTGTCGAGGTCCCTCGTTACCCGGTCTATCCCGGTTATAACTCCGCCTGCCGCCATGAGGGCGGCCTCGTAGGATTGCCTGGAGACGACGGTGTCGAGGTCCAGGTATCCTCCCCCCCGCTCGGAGATGCTCCTCACCTGGTCGATGTAGCCGGAGGAGTGGATCGTTCCCACCTCATCGAGGGTGGCAGGCCGAGGGGTGACGAACTCGAGGTCCAGGTCCGAGGACTCTATCTTCTTCAGGGTTGTGGTGAGTCGCTCCTTTCTCTCGGGATGGCCATCGGTATCGTGCTCCAGGTAGATGGGGTGGTATATTAGGCCAGTTCGCGCCATATGGCCGACTTTATCGGCTCAGACGTAAAAACAGTTTTCCCTGGGATCTGATGGGATCTGGCAATCCTCTGACGGGATCATAAGGATTTATTTTCGAGATTATCCTATTTAGAGGGATTTTATACGTATCAAATCGATTATTTGTAATTTTCAATGCAGTAATAACCCATTTTGAAACTTCCAAAAATAAAA
>LGFT01000103.1 GCA_001509375.1 Methanothrix harundinacea
TCACCCTCTCCTCACCGTCTGCTCCCTTCCGGGCCCCACCGATACGATGGTGATCTTGACCCCCAGGAGCGCCTCGATCCGCTCGACATAGTTTCTGACCGCCTCCGGGAGAGCCTGGTAGGACTTCGCCCCGCTGATATCCTCGGTCCAGCCTCCGATCTCCTCGTAGAGGGGCTGGCAGCGGGCGAACTCGACGGTGCTCTCCGGCGGGTAGTCCAGGACCTCGCCGTCCAGCTCGTAGCCGGTGCAGATCTTGATGGGGTCGAGGCCACCCAGGACGTCGAGCTTGGTTATGGCGATCTCGGTGTAGCCGTTCAGGTACATCGACTTCTTCGCCAGGACCGCGTCGAACCATCCGCACCTCCGGGGGCGGCCGGTGGTGGTGCCAAACTCTTTGCCCACCTTGGAGAGGTGAGCGCCCACCTCGTCTTTGAGCTCGGTGGGCATCGGCCCTTCCCCGACCCTGGTCATGTAGGCCTTGACGATCCCGACGACGCTATCGACCCTTGCGGGCCCGACGCCTAAGTTCGCACACGCGCTCCCGGCCGTCGTGAAAGACGAGGTGACGAACTTCTGGGTCCCGTGGATGACGTCCAGGAAGGCTCCCTGGGCCCCCTCCGCCAGGACCTTCTTCCCGGCGTCGAGAGCGACGTTGATCTCGTAGGAGACGTCGGCGACCCTCGACGCCAGACGGCGGCCGATCTCAAGATACTCGCCGATGAGGACTGGGTCCCGGACGACGGACGGGTCGCCTCCCAGGTCTGCGATCGCCTTCTCCCGCGCGGGTCCGATCTCATCGAGCTTCGCCTCCAGGAGGGCGGGGTCGGTCAAATCCTTCATCTGGACCTCGTCCCGGCTGAACTTGTCGATGTAGGCGTAGCCGATCCCCCTCTTCGTCGTCCCTATCTTCTCCTTTCTCCCCCGCTCCCGGAGCTCGTCCAGGGCGATGTGGTAGGGCATGATGATGGAGGTCTTGGCGTCGATCCCCAGGTTGGCCTCTATCCCCTCTGCCTCCAGCGACTCGATCTCGCTCATGAGGACCTTGGGGTTTAAGACGACGCCGGGGCCGATGAGGAGCCTCGCCCCGAAGAGGACGCCGCTGGGGGTGAGGTGGAGCTTGTAAGTCTTATCCCCCACGATGACGGTGTGGCCGGCGTTGTCCCCGCCCTGGAACCGGACCACTATATCATAATTCTCAGCCAGGAGATCGACGATCTTCCCCTTCCCCTCGTCCCCGAACTGAGAGCCCGTGAGTATAGTGAACATGATCTGCCCCTGAAGTTGCATGGTAGATAACCGTTCCCCCACTCCAACCGGCTCATAGCCTCGTCCCCCGGATCGTCCAAAGACTAGCCCAGCCCTTCGAGGATCTCTTCGGCTATCATCTCCCCCGCATCGATCCCCCAGGCCTGATAGACCCCCCGTCCCGAGGGGGTCCCGTTCACCTCCAATACCTTGAGACCCTCGGCCGTCTCGATCAGATCCACGCCGCTGTAGACCGTTCCCATCGCCTCATTCGCCCGCAGGGCGAGGTCCTCGATCTCATCTGTGAGGGAGCACCTCTCGGGCGCCCCGCCCTGGGAGAGGTTGCTGATCCAGCTTCCCGGCGGCGCAACCCTGTATATGGCCCCCGCCACCTTCTCTCCGACGACGAAGACCCTGATGTCCCTGGGCTTTGAAGCCGTCGATTCGAGGAACTCCTGGAGGTAGACGACACCGCTTCTGGCGAGGGTTTCTTGAAGAGGGCCCAGGTTCTCGCGGGTCAGGAGGGCGAGGCCTCGGCCCTTGTAGCCGAATAGAGGCTTGGATACGGTCCGGCCGTACCCGGCGACGAACTCGGAGGCGGCCGAGAGGCTGGTGGTCACCAAAGTCTTGGGATGAGGGATCTTCGCCTGGTGCAGCGCGATGGAGGCGGCGAACTTGTTTGCGGCCCTCGAGATCGCCTGAGGAGGGTTTATGATCAAAAGGCCCAGCTCCTGGAGGGAGGATAGGACCTCAAACCGGAAGGCTACGTCGTGGGCCCCGCTCCTTCCCAGGTCTCGAACCACGAGGCCGTCGAGCTTTTGAAGGTCGAAGCCGTCTCCTCGCAGCTGGAGGTCCGGCCCGATTCTGACAGCAAGCTGAGAGAAGTTCAGATAAACAGACTTCGCCCCCAGCTTAGTTAGACCGTCTCTGATCGCTCTCGCAGTCCAGTCATCGGGATCGGTGACCACAATTCCAAAGCGCATGATGGTGTGGAGTCGGCCCGGATATATCGGGCTATCGGCCGACGATGGCATGCCCCTCCTGGCACCATCGCCCGATCCCGCCGATCATGTTGATGACGTCCGCAAAGCCGAGCTATTTCGTCCAAAGAATTCTCGATCCTCCCCATCTCGTGCTCCTGCGGGGTTCGGACGTCCAGGATCACGAAGTCAGGACCGTTCGCCCCCTCCTGGATAAGAAGGCTCGACTCCAGGGGGCCACGTTCCTGATTGGCGGGTTTGAAGAGGATGCCGTTCAAAAAAGCACTGAAGAAATACGGTCGCGCCGATATTTGATGCCCTCTCTCGAAACTTCAAGGCCCCCCTCGGCGAAGGATGGGCGCGCAGAAAAATCTCAAAAATAAAGGTTGATGCAAAACGGATGGGGATCGTGGCGAGATGAACCACCACGTCCACCCCGATCCCGTCTCAAAAAATCTGTCGGACGCTGTCGACCGAGAGCTTACTCAGTCTCGCCTTCCTCGACGACCTCGTCGTCCTCAACGACCTCGTCGTCTTCAGCTACCTCGCCTTCCTCGACGACCTCGCCTCAACCGAATCATCGACTGTGACGTTCTCGTCGAAGGTTCCCCATGGCGGAGGGGTCGCCTGGAAGACGGTGACGTTTACGATCTCGGTGCAGAAGTCGTTCTCCTCATCGGCAGAGACGTCGACTGCCCAGATGGTGGGCGCTCCCATGAGGCCCTCCGTGGGCTCGAGGAGATCAACTACAACTCCGGTGAACTCGACCGTCACGATATCGTCGACGATCTCCTCTTCGTTCATCTCCTCTGCCAATCCCATTCCTACAGATAATAGGAATGCCACTAACACCATTAAGAGGCTTTTATACATTGCCTAATTCCTCCCTGGTGTCATTTGCTTGCGTCCCAGTATAAACATTTATTCCATGTTTTGGGCCGCAACGCTCAAAGTATCGGAGCTGAAGATCGCAGTAATGCAAAATACTCTATGAATAACAAGATTTATGATATAAGAGAGTATATAGGCGACTTGAATGAGAGATATATGTGCAGATCATGGGGAGCGGGAGCTGGTGAGGAGGATCACCAGGATCCTGGAGGTCGAGGAGAAAGACGACTGCGCCGTGGTGGAGGATGGCGAAAGATACCTCGTCTGGACGACGGACATGCTCCACCGGAGGGCCGACTTTCCGGCCGTCGCGACCCCTTGGCAGATCGGCTGGATGACCGTCGCCGTGAACCTCAGCGACGTTGCGGCTATGGGGGCCGTCCCCCTCGGTCTCCTCTCGGCCGTGGGGATCCCGCCAGAAACGGAGACCTCCTTTGCAGAAGAGATCTTTCGAGGGATGAGGGACTGCGCCTCACGATACGGAACGCGGGTCCTGGGCGGCGACCTCGACTCTCACGACGAGCTGACCCTCGTGGGGACGGCCCTCGGCGGGGTCGAGAGGGACCTGATCCTCCGCCGGCGGGGCGCCCGGCCAAAAGATCTCCTCTGCACCACGGGGACCCTGGGATCGGCGGGGGCGGGGCTGAGGGTCGCCCTGGAGGCAGAGGGAAAAGGGATGACGAAGGTCGAAGATCCCGACCTTCGCGCCCTGACGAAAAGGCTTCTGGAGCCGGCGCCAAAGGTTGAGGAGGGGCAAGCCCTCGCTCTATCGAGGTCCGTCACCTCCATGATGGACAACAGCGACGGCCTCGCCCTCTCTTTATACGAACTCGCGGAGGCGAGTGGCGTCGGCTTTTCGGTTCAGGAAGAAAAGATCCCCATCGATCCTTCGGTCAGGATGGTGGCCGAGGACGAGGGCGACGCCATCGACCTCGCTCTTCACGCCGGCGGCGACTTCGAGCTGGTCTTCACCGTGAGTCCGGACCGAATCGAGGTTGCCGCCAACGCCTGCAACTTATCCGTCATCGGAGAGGTTCTGGCGGAGAAGGAGATGGTGATCGAGTCCGATATGGGAAGAAGGGCGTTGGAGCCTCGGGGCTACCAGCACATGATGAAGCTGTCAACTACCCCTCCCTGAAGGGAGGGGCTTGTAGTTCCGGTTAAACTGGACTACATTGGGCTGGTTGACAAGGCAGCCTACTCAGACAAGATATACCC
>LGFT01000104.1 GCA_001509375.1 Methanothrix harundinacea
GTCCAGACCGACCACGATGGTCCTTCTGATGTCGTCCCACATCTGCTGCATGGCGGGGTTGTTGACGAAGTGAAGGTCGTCACCCTCTACGATGTACTCAGTGGAGGAGAGCTTGTAGGGGACGAGCTGCCTCTGGCCCAGCGGCACGCCACCGCAGTGAAGGTAGGGGTTGTAGAAGGATATGCCTCGCTTGCCCTCCAGCTTCTTGGCGGCCTCCATGAACTCTACCTTACGGGCGTTCTGCGTGGGACCCTTCCTCTCGTAGACGGTCGATGTGCCGCTGAGGTCGAAGTCCTTTCCGAACTTTTTGTTCAAAGCCTTTACGAACAGCTTTTTAGTGTGAATCTTTCCCATCTTATCTCACCACCATTTACTCTGGCCTGAATCCCCACTTGCTTCTGCGCTCCCACATGTGGGATGCCGACCTGGTCCTTGACGTAGTAGACGTTGCCGTCAGATCCGAGCTCAGTCCTCGCCAGCATGTCGAACATCATTCCGTCCTCGTCGAGCCTCAGGGAGTGACCGTGAACTGTACAGCCTCTCATCGTCGCGAGGGCTGGGTCGGTCATCTCGGAGTCCATCTGGACCTTTGTATACTGTTCTATGTCTCTCTCTCTCGCCTCGATGATCTGTCGGCCGGAGAGGGTTCCGGGGTCGCATCCTCTGCAGTTGATTGCTCCCCAGTAGCTCCTGAAGTAGGGGATGGCGGGGGCGTTGTACATGGAGTCGGTAAACTGGGAGTACCTGATTCGGTCTCCAGCGGCGGCGCCGGGGGTGGGCTCTACGAGTTGCCTTATGGGGCAGTCGGGCTCGCCCATCTCAGCCAGGGGCGGGTGGGTGCTGGGGTAGTCTGCGCCGGGAGCCCTGTGGCCCATTATTGTTACTATGTCCGCGTCGGAGATGTCTCTCAACTTCTCCAGATCGCCAGAACAGTGCTTGCGTCTGTTCTCACCAACAGACGTAGTGCCGGGATAATATTGGGGTTTGTATGCCATATCCTAAACCTCCTTTTGAAAATGTTATGAGTCACCACCTGTATCAGACAAAATAGCCAAATCTCTCTCTCTCTTGGCCTTCGGATCAACCAGTCCAAGGATCCTCTTGTCCTCCACCTCGCTTCCGTACTTCGCGTAATCCGAGACGGTCGGCTTGGTGTGAAATAGTTGCTTTCTCTTGATGCTGAAGGAACAGGGCAGCATTCGCTCACATGCTGCTTTCACTCCTTCAATACGCTCCTCGTTCTCCAGCTCCAGCCAGATCCTTCCCACCTTCACCCGTAGCTCAAGGGCTTGATCTCCGAGTTCCAGGAGCATGTTCTTATGCTCCTCTATGGGAAGGCCCTTTCCAGGACCGTAGGGCACAGCCTTCGGCAGGTTGGGACCCTGGATCATGATCCGCAAGATCCCCCCCGACCTGTAGATCTCGTCGAGGAGGCACTGGGCTGTCGCCGGCTTTAGAAACCTTTGAGGGAAGATCTCTATCTGGACCGGTTTAGTGTCTGATTTAGTGACCATGCATACTCAACCTATCTATACAGCCTCCGCTACTGAGACGATAGGCTCGCGGAACTCCTTGATCTCACCGTAGATGGCTCCGACAAGTCCAGAAGTCATCTCTGGAGTGAACATCTGAGTGCCAGCGTCAAGAGCAACTGCAGCGCACACGCAGGGGATGGCGAATCCTCGAGAGTGCCTCGTCACGACGTGGTTGCCGTTGAAGACGCCGGGTCCGCCGCCGCCGTAGATGGAGTGGCTGAAGAAGGAGAAACCGACAGCGGTCCCCATGACCTTGCCCCAGTCGCAGCCGGGCAGGGCGGTCTCTTTCTCCATTACGTCGTTGAAGTACAGCAGGGTTGATGAGACGGCCTGAGCGCCTCTGAGAGCACCGCAGTTGACCATGGTGGCGGCCAGGGTGCCTGCTGCGCAGTATGCGTTCCACTTCGGGACGTCGTTTGCCTCGTACATGACGAATCCGGAGGGGAGCTTCTCGCCGGCCTTGATGACCTTGTCCTCGATGGCCCTCTCGACGACGCTGTGGACGACGGTTCCGATGGTTCCGTTCTTGCCGTTGGCCTTGACCAGGTCGTAGACCATGTTGTTGGCGTTGAGACCCTGGTAGGCGAGGCCGAGCATTTGGTACCTCTCAAATATGCCCATGGCGTTGCCCATCTCGAAGTTTCCGATCTGCTCGAGGATGGATGACAGAGCAGCAGCGTTCATGGCGTTCTTCTTGGTGATGAGTGCGATGTGGTTTGCCATGATGTTCCTCAGAGCGAAGCCGAGACCTTCATCGTTCTGGGGGATGTTGAGAACAGAGGCTATGTTTCCGCCGGACATGGGGACGGTCTGTGGGTACTGGCCCCATACTGCGGCGTGGATCATGGGGGCGTCAAACATGCCAGCCTTGAACTGCCCTATGAGCGCCTCGGTGGTGGCTGCTGCTGCTGCAGTCATTCCGACCACGAACTCTGCAGCGACGTCAACTCTGGCCTGGGGTATCTGGACGAGAAGCTGCTTTCCTCCGCCCAGAACCTGGACGTTGGTGTCATCTCCCTCTTCGACCTGGAGCAACTTCTTGACGTTGGCGGCGAGGGCGTCTGCGTTGGCGACGACGTCGTATTTGAGCTCGCGTCCCTTGATCTGCCTGCCCTGCCCGCCGACCTTCCCGGTCTTAAGAGCGTTCTCGATTCCCGCCAGGTTGACCGCCACGGTCCTCTTGGTCAGGTTGATCAGCTTCTTCATCGCAGCGTTCTTGAGTGGGCTGACGGCGCTCAGGTCAACGTCACTCTTTAAAAGAACACCACGGTCACTATAGAGGTCTATTTTGTCAGACACGTTCTTTTTCCTCCTTTACCTTTTAGCAGAAAACCGAACGAATAGGCTGCCGGAGCGAACGGTA
>LGFT01000105.1 GCA_001509375.1 Methanothrix harundinacea
TACCGTTCGCTCCGGCAGCCTATTCGTTCGGTTTTCTGCTAAAAGGTAAAGGAGGAAAAAGAACGTGTCTGACAAAATAGACCTCTATAGTGACCGTGGCGTTCTTTTAAAGAGTGACGTTGACCTGAGCGCCGTCAGCCCACTCAAGAACGCTGCGATGAAGAAGCTGATCAACCTGACCAAGCGGACCGTAGCGGTCAACCTGGCGGGAATCGAGAACGCTCTTAAGACCGGAAAGGTCGGCGGGCAGGGCAGGCAGCTCAAGGGACGCGAGCTCAAGTACGACGTCACCGCCAACGCTGACGCCCTCGCCGCAGACATAAAGAAGCTGCTTCAGGTCGAAGATGGAGACGACACCAACGTCCAGGTTCTGGGCGGAGGAAAACAGCTCCTGGTTCAGGTCCCCACCGCTAGGGTCGACGTGGCATCAGAGTTCGTCGTCGGAATGACCGCAGCCGCAGCCGCAACCACCGAGGCGCTCATTGGGAAGTTCAAATCCACCATGTACGACGCACCGATGGTCCACGCCGCAGTGTGGGGCCAATACCCCCAGACCGTCCCCATGGCAGGCGGAAACATCGCCTCTGTCCTCAACATCCCCCAGAACGATGAAGGTCTCGGCTTCGCTCTGAGGAACATCATGGCAAACCACATCGCCGCCATCACCAAGAGGAACGCCATGAACGCCGCTGCCCTCTCGTCCATCTACGAGCAGATCGGAAACTTCGAGATGGGCAACGCCATAGGAATCTTCGAGAGGCACCAGCTCCTCGGCCTCGCCTACCAGGGCCTCAACGCCAACAACATGGTCTACGACCTGGTCAAGACCAACGGCAAGACGGGAACTATCGGAACCGTTGTCCAAAGCGTCGTCGAGAGGGCCATCGAGGACAAGGTCATCAAGGCCGGCGAGAAGTTCCCCTCCGGATTCGTCATGTACGAGGCAAACGACGTCTCCAAGTGGAACGCCTACTGCGCAGCAGGCACCCTGGCCGCCACCATGGTCAACTGCGGTGCCCTCCGGGGCGCTCAGGCAGTCTCCTCAACCCTGCTGTACTTCAACGACTTAATTGAGAAAGAGACCGCCCTGCCCGGCTGCGACTGGGGCAAGGTCATGGGAACCGCCGTCGGTTTCTCCTTCTTCAGCCACTCCATTTACGGCGGCGGCGGACCCGGCGTCTTCAACGGCAACCACGTCGTTACGAGGCACTCCCGAGGATTCGCCATCCCCTGCGTATCTGCGGCAGTTGCTCTTGATGCGGGCACTCAGATGTTCACCCCGGAGATGACTTCTGGACTTGTCGGAGCCATCTACGGAGAGATCAAGGAATTCCGCGAGCCTATCGTATCAGTTGCGGAGGCTGTATAGATAGGTTGAGTATGCATGGTCACTAAATCAGACACGGAACCAGTCCAGATTGAGATATTCCCCCGGAAGTTCCTCAAACCGGCAACGGCAGAGTGCCTTCTAGGCGAGATCTACCGTGCAGGCGGTCTCGTCAGAATAATGGTCCAGGGGCCGAACCTTCCAAAGGCAGTGCCTTACGGTCCTGGCAAGGGATTACCGGTAGAGGAGAACCGGGACCTTCTCTTGAAGCTCGGAGATCAGGCCCTTGAGCTGAGGGTTAAGGTGGGACGGATCTGGCTTGAGCTGGAGAGCGAGGAATATATAGAAGGCGTCAAGGCGGCGTGTGAGCGAACGTTGCCTTTTCCCTTTGATATAAAAAGAAAACGGCTATTTCACACCAAGCCGACCGTCTCCGATTATGCGAAATACGGAAGCAAGGTCGAAGATGAGCGAATTCTCGGGCTGGTTGATCCGAAGGGCAAGAAGGAACGAGATCTTGCCATGCTGTCTGATTCGAGAGGTGACTGATCTTTTCACAAGGAGGTTTAGGATATGGCATACAAACCCCAATATTATCCAGGCAATACGTCCATAGGTGCAAACAGACGTAAGCACATGTCTGGCGATCTGGAGAAGCTGAGAGACATCTCCGACGCTGACATCGTAGCCATCATGGGCCACAGGGCTCCCGGTGCAGACTACCCCAGCACCCACCCGCCCCTGGCCGAGATGGGTGAGCCCGACTGCCCCGTAAGGCAGCTTGTAACGCCCACCCCCGGCGCGGCAGCTGGAGACCGAATCAGGTACTCCCAGTTTACCGACTCCATGTACAACGCCCCAGCAATCCCCTACTGGAGAAGCTACTGGGGAGCTATCAACTGCAGAGGATGCGACCCGGGAACCCTCTCCGGCCGACAGATCATCGAGGCGAGAGAGAGAGACATTGAGGAGTACACCAAAGTCCAAATGGACTCCGAGATGACCGACCCAGCCCTCGCGACGATGAGAGGCTGTACCGTCCACGGCCACTCCCTGAGGCTGGATGAGGACGGAATGATGTTCGACATGCTGGCGAGGACCGAGCTTGGATCTGACGGCAATGTCTACTACGCCAAAGACCAGGTGGGCATCCCCCTGGACAAGAAGATCAACGCCGGAAAGCCCATGAGCGAGGCCGAGACGGCCAAGAGAACCACCATCTTCAGGTGCGACAACATATCCTTCGGTGGACCCTGCACCGCAGAATCAAGGAGCTTCGACGAGGGCTTGGTCGCCCTGCACCACATGTGGGAGCGCAGAAGCAAGTGGGGATTCAGGCCAGAGTAAATGGTGGTGAGATAAGATGGGAAAGATTCACACTAAAAAGCTGTTCCCATGCTCCACTGTGGTGGCGTACCGATGGGACAGAGGCAGCTCGTCCCCTACAAGCTCTCCACCACGGAGTACATCGTAGAGGGTGACGACCTTCACTTCGTCAACAACCCCGCCATGCAGCAGATGTGGGACGACATCAGAAGGACCATCGTGGTCGGTCTGGAC
>LGFT01000001.1 GCA_001509375.1 Methanothrix harundinacea
TGCCGTCTCTCCTTCGTGAGGCGAGTGCCTCTACTTCAGTTTCACGGTCCTGACGGGGATTCACCCGGTGGGGCTCTGCAAGTACGCGGTGATGATATAGGGCGTCCTCTGGTATCTCTTCCACGCGCTCTTCGTGGTCGTGATGGCGAAAAAGATCACAAGGTGAGCGAGAACGAGTTTCGTGGGCCGCCTTTATCGCCACCTTCGCGAGAAAGTGGCAGCGGTGATGCGGGCACAGGAGGGCGCGCCCCTCCGCCAAGCGCCCGCCGGGCGGTCCCGCCCCAGGTGCTCGACAACGGAAGGGGCGGCAGGGGATGGTCATGTCTTGAACTCCAGTGGGTTGTGAGAACCGGAGACGTTTTATGGGATAAATGGGTTAAATGGGATGGAGTTGACCGAGGATATGCCGCTCGCCAAAATCGATGATAGAGGGAGGGTGCAGCTTCCGAGCAATCTGCGAAGGAAGATGAAGCTGAAAGAAGGAGACGAGTTCGCGGTGGAAGACCTCGGAGAGGATACGATCATCCTCAAGAGGATCGACCTTCGAGCGCTGCTGAAAGACGCGATAGATAAGGCCAAGTCTGTCGATCTCGAAGAGCTGGAACGGGAGATCGAAGAGGAGAGCAATCAACTTGCCCGCCAGAAGTTCAAGGTATCTCCTCGATAACACGGTCTTCATCGCCGCAGTTAAACGCGGATGGACCAAGAGCACCGAACTCGTATGTTACCTTTTGGACGGGCCAGCGGAGCTTTTTGCAGATGAGCTTCTCATCTTTGAATACGAGAGATACGCCGAGGCGTTGGACGCATCCGACCTGTTGAACTATCTGAAAAAGGCGGTGATACAGGTCAATCCCACCCAGGCGGAGATAGATGCTTGTGCACCATTCTTCCCCGAGAGCGAGCTTTCGGACGTCGTCCATGCTGCAACCTGCCTCCATCTCGATGCGGTTCTGATCACCAATGATAAGCACTTCGACAGAATCAATGAGGACGGGCTCATCGAGGTCTGGAGCAATACCAAAGCTATCAGAAGGCTCCTCGACGGCGTGGAGGATTACGAAGACCTTTAGAGGGCCATCCCCAGTATTGGAAATGAGCTTCTGCCGCCTTCTCCAACCTTCACCGTGACCATATATTACATATTTTATATATAATACCTAGCAATACGAATTCAGGCCGTATTCGGCACCTTTATGTGGGCCGCCTTCATCGCCACTTTCGCGAGAAAGTGGCAGCGATGATGCGGGCGCTAGGTGGGTGCGCGCCCCTCTCCCGCCGCCCGGCGGGCGGTCCCGCCCCCGGTCCGGCGACGGCGGGGGGGCCTGGAGGGCCACTCACGCGCTTATGGGCAAGCATCGGGATAGTATTTAGTAGTAACTACAACTGATGGTGAAGGTGGAAGAGATGGCTCTAACGGAAGTCAATAGAGAGAACGCCGACCTGCAAGCCTCCGACTCCGATGGGGAGTTCAGCAAAGAGTTAATAGCGGAGGTGCTTGAAGCCGAAAAGGAGGGCAAGACGGGCCTGTGCAAGCGGTTTGATAGCGTGGATGACCTGCTGGCTTCTCTCGACGAATAAAAAAGCTGTCCGACTTTTATCGGCCTGAAAAGGCCCAAACCTTCGACGACGCTTTCAGACGCCTAACAAAAAAAGATGAAGTTTTAGGGAGGGGAGCATTCACTGTCCCCCTGTCATCTTCAACAATGTTAACTATTTTTTCACAGTCCTGTGGTCAGCCATCTTTCCCTCTTGATTGTGAAGGTAGGATGGTATCATTTCGACCGGCGCTCTTGCTCGTTTTTCCGGGTCCACCATGTGGCTAGGATTGGGCCTGAGATGTTGTGCCAAACGCTGAATATGGCCCCTGGTATCGCGGCCACGGGGTTGAAGTGGGCCAGGGCCAGGGCCGCGGCGAGCCCCGAGTTCTGCATCCCCACCTCCACGGCGATGGCCCTTTTCTTTGCCTCCGTCGCCCCGACGGCCGAGCCCGCGCCGTAGCCTAGGAGGAGGCCCAGGAGGTTGTGAAGGATCACCACGGCAAAGATGGCTTGGGAAGTTGAGATGATCTGGCCGGCGTTGGCGCCGATGATCGCCCCGACGACGGCAACGATCGCTACAACCGAGACCAGGGGCAAGACAGCGATCCACCGGTTCACAGCCTCCTCGAAACGGAGGTGGAGGACCAGGCCCAAAAGGATGGGGAAGAGGACGATCTTGACGATGGAGACGAAGAGATCTCCCGCTGAGACCGGAGCCCAAGCTCCAGCGAGGAGGAGGGTGACAAGGGGGGTCATCACCGGGGAGATGAGGGTCGAAGCGGTGGTCATGGCCACTGAAAGGGCTACGTCGCCTTTGGCGAGGTAGGTGATGACGTTGGAGGCTGTGCCTCCTGGACAGGCTCCCAGGAGAACGACCCCAACGGCTATCTCTCCTGGAAGGCGGAACGCCTCGGCGATACCATAAGCGAGGAGGGGCATGATGGTATACTGGGCGACGACTCCGACGGCTACCTCCTTCGGCCTGACGAGGACCTCCCTGAAATCCTCGACTCGGAGGGTCATCCCCATACCGAACATGATTACTCCCAATAGCAGCGATACGTGGGGGAGGATGCCTCGGAAGGTCGAAGGATGCAAAAGGCCGATGATGGCGGCGAGGAGAACCCAGATAGCGAAATAGCGGCTGGCAACCTGGCTGAGGGCGTTCAACATGCTCAAAAATTTCATATATGCCTCGATCATATCGGTCGCAGATTTCAGCTGTTATGACCCAACAAAATTTATTTATTTTTTAACTTTTTAAAATTTCAGTTCTTTTTCTTTTGATTTTTGTATATCTCCCTCAAAACCTCCTGGTGCATTGAGGCTACGGCATCTCCGAGGATGCCCATGAAGAAGAGCTGGAATCCCACTATGATCAGAAGGGCCGTCAGGATCGTCAGGGGTATGTGCTCAGTCCGGGTGGTGAGCCACTCGATGGCGACGTACAGGCCGATGACAAATCCGGCCGCGCCAAAGAAAGAGCCCATAAGGCCGAAGTAAAAGAGCGGGTTGTGCGTCTTGGCCATGCGATATATGGTGACTATGATCCTGGCACCGTCCATGAAAGGATTGAGTTTCGTCCTGGTGCCCCTCGACCTCGACTGGTAAGTTATGGGAACCTCGGCGATATTGAGCCCCTTTTTGACGCTGTCGACGGTCATCTCGGTCTCGATCTCAAATCCTGTCATGGAGAGGTCGAGGCGGCTGACACTCTCTCGGGTGAAGGCCCGATATCCCGTAAGGATGTCGTTTAAGGGAACGTCGTATATCAGACGAAAGAAAAAGTTGATCAGCTTATTTCCCACCGAGTTCAGTCGCGTCAGGGCCCCTTTCTGGAGGTTTCCGAACCGATTTCCCATGACGTGGTCGGCCTTTCCCCCGAGGACGGGATCGAGGAGGAGGTGGACTTCCGAGGGGAGATAAGTCCCGTCACCGTCGATCATCACGATGTAATCCGATTCGATAAGATCGAAGGCCTCATTGAGAGCCTGGCCCTTCCCCTTGCCGCTCTGGACGGCGACCCGCGCCCCTGCCGCTCTAGCTCGCTCGCGGGTCCGATCGCAGCTGTGGCCGTCGATCACCAGGATATCTTCGAAACCCATCGCTCTGAACTCGTCGATCACCTCGGCGATGGCATCCTCCTCGTTGAGGGTCGGTATCAGAATGCAGACGTCTTTGAGGGTCAATTTTGATCAGCTCGGTCTCGATATGGGAAAGGGTGATCGAGTGGTATATCTCGATCTGGGCGGCCGATTTATAGCTCTTTTCACCTCAGGGCCCCTTTGATGAAACCCTCAAACCTATTTACCAGCTCTTCCCCGTCCCCTTTAGTTGTCTCGACGTAGAGCCTGATAAGGGGTTCGGTGTTGGAGGGTCTTATGAGGACGCTATAGTCCTCAGAACAGATCTTGAGGCCGTCGGTGGTGTCCGGCTCCAGAGATGCCAGATCGCCCGCAAGCCGTCTCATCACCTCGGCTGGAGATCCTTCTATCCTGATGCTCTTCTGGATGTAGGGGTAGTCGGGGATGGTGTCCGCAAGGTCCGATAGCTTCTCGCCCCGGGATATCACCTCGCCGAGGGCCAAGCTCATGGCGAAGGGGTCGTCTGAAAGCTGGAACTCCGAGAGGAAGAAGTGGGCGCTTCGCTCGACACCGAGGACAGCGCCCTCGTTTTTGACCCGGTTGGCGACGTAGACGTCTCCGACCCTCTCCCTGATCACCTCGATCCCCAGGGGTTCCAGCTCCCGCTCCAGGATAATAGAGCAGTCGAAGCCCGCCACCACCTTGTCGCCGGGGCCGTATCTCTCCTTGGCTAGAATCACCGCCACCTTCTCGGGAGTTACGATCCGCCCCAGATCGTCGATGGCCAGGCCCCGATCGGCATCGGGGTCGAAGCCGACTCCGTAATCGGCACCTGTCTTCACAACCGTATTTGCCGCCACCTTCAGGGACTCTTCGGTGGGGGCCGGGCCACGGCCTGGAAACAGACCATCTGGCTTGCCGTTGATCACCCTCCCGTCGAAGTCTAGCCTCTGGTAGAGAAGGGACATACCGCAGGCCGAGCCGTTACCCATGTCCAGGACGATCCTGAGGGGCCGCTCGAAATCCAGTTTGTCCTCGACGTAATCGGCGTACCTCTTGATGGCATCTTCAGGGGCGCGGTCGGTCTTTTTCCCCTCGCCCTCCCGAAAAGCGCCCTTCTCGTAGAGGTCCATCATCTCGGTCTTGTGGTAGAGCATCCCGTAGCCTTCAGTGGTCCTGAACCTGATCCCGTTGTACTCGGCCGGGTTGTGAGAGGCCGAGATGTAGGCTGCGGCATCTAAGCCTCCTCTCCAGGTCTCAAAGCTGATAATCGATATCGGTAAAACCCCATAGCTCTCAACGTCGCATCCAGTGGATAAGACCCCTTCGAGAAAGGCCCTTTCCACCGAGGGACCGCTCTTCCTGGTGTCCCTCCCGAGGGCGATCCTGCCTTCGGGAAGGTAGGATCCCAGGGCTTTTCCCACCCTTTTTGCGATATCCTCGGTGAACTCTGTTCCATAGACGCCTCTCACGTCATACGCTCTGAAGACTGTCACATTTAAGTGGGGGTCAGTCGATCTAAAATAGTTTTCGAAATCAGCCTGGCCTTTCTCTTGCTACTCGAGCGCCTCCGGCGCCTCGACCGCCCCGACGGCGTGGCCGGACCTTATCGATCGGATCCTCACATGTACCCTATCGCCTACCGACGCACCGGGAACGAAGACCTTGAACCCCTCGACCTCGGCGATTCCATCTCCAGACTTGCCGATACCGACGATCTCCAGGTCCAAAACGTCTCCCACCTTCACCGGCGGCAAAAAGAAGCCCTGGCCGACGACGTACATCTCGGCGCTCTCCTTCCGGGAGGCGGCCGGCGAGTGGGCCTGAGCCCTCCTGAAGTTCTCCCTCACCTCAGAGAGAAAGTCCAGGAAGGTGTCCCCCTGGAATACCTTGACCAGGAAGTTTCCGCCGGGTTCGAGGACTTCCTTTGCCACTCGAAGGGCTGACGAGGAGAGGTCGATGGACCGCGCGTGGTCGAGGGTCCAGTTCCCCGAGAGGTTCGGCGCTGCATCGCAGATCACGACGTTGGCCTTTCCGCCGAGGGCCTCAGTCATCAGCTCCAAGGTCTCCGGGGCGGTGATGTCGGCCTTGATCGTCGTGACGCCGTCGATCGGCTCGATGGGTAAAAGGTCGACTCCCACTACACGGCCGCCGGAGATCTCCTTTGCCACCTGGAGCCAACCGCCCGGGGCGGCCCCCAGGTCCAGGACCGCGTCGCCCCTCCTAATCAGCCGGAACCTCTTGTTTATCTGCTGGAGTTTGAAGGCCGATCGAGCTCTGTATCCCTCGGACTTGGCCTTTCTATAGAAGTAGTCCTTTCTATCCCTGGCCATCATTGGGGCTTTCGAGTCCAAGGTAATAAAGAGCTGCGGTTCGCCAAGCCCGAAAGTCGCAGGATCTCCTTCAGCCCACGATGGCAGAAGGGATCGATCGCTATATCAAAAACGCCGGCTTGGCGTCCTCCGAGGGAATCATCGCCGATTATCTGAGGGAGATGTGCCGGGGCACGGAAGAGATATCGCGCCTTTTTTTGACCCACGGCCATCCGGACCATATTGGGGCTGCAAAGGCGATAAAAGATCTCTCAGGCTGCTCTGTGGCACCTCATCCGGCAGACAAGGACTGGATAGAGAAGACCCCACCAGCAAGAGAGAGAGCGACCCGCCCAGGGCTTCAAGGATCTGGTGGCTGTCTCAGTCCAGATCGACGAGATCCTTCGGGATGGAACTTCCTCGACCTGGGAGACGGTTTAAAAGATCGAAGTGCTCCACACCCCTGGCCAAATCACCTGATACAATACAAATCCTGGTAAGATACAAAATTAGAGGGCATTGATTCAAGGAGCCTTTTCGATATCAGCAAAAATATTTATCCGTCTCCCCGCTATTGCAGATGCGGTCCACCGCGGCTGTATGTCACCTTGTCCAGGAAAGCCAAGCCGTCGAAGTCGGTGAGATTCCGAGGGGTCAACGGGAAGTAGGTCTGGTTCTTGACGCTCCCCGACCGAATCGGGAGGGATCCGATCTCCGAGGCGGAAAGCCCCCGAACCCCGGATGTCGGTATGAAGAGCCCCCATCCCGACCTCGATGCTGCGGCGAGCCTCGCCTCGATGGTGCCAGGTTCGGGCTCACCAATCCCGTTCTCCTCGGAGACGCCGACGGCAGTTCCGATCGTCGCGTATAGGGGGCCGAAGATCTCAGCAAGGTGGGCGCCCGCGGGCCACCACCGGAGGAGGTCCGCGCCCAGCTTCCATTCTGCCTTTACCCGCGAAAGATGGCTGTTGTGGGCAAAGACGATGACCTTTCCCCGGCCTCGCTCTCGGGAGACGATGTACTCGAGATTATTCGCCATCATCACATCGCGAAGGCCGAGGCCCATGACGATCCTCTTCCCCGGCTTGTCCGAATTTCGCGCCAGGGTTGCATGATAGTTCAGAAGCAGCCGTGCGACCTTCGCATAATGGACGGCTTCGTGGTAGCGATTTTCTCCGCCCTTGATGACGAGTTCTGGACGGCAAACCAAAAGCTCTGAGATGATCTCCTCCGTCTCGATCCGGAGCGCTGTCGCCTCGGGTGACAGGCCCACCGATCGTCCCGGATCCATCATCGCCGCCGGATTCTCCCAGTCGGAGTCCTGGCCGAGGAGGGAGTCGATACGCTTGCGACGTGCACTGTAGCTGTCCCCGTCGATCGAGGCGAGATAATCGAGGACGAAATGGAGGACCCGGCTTGGACTATCGGCGAAGGACATCTCCGTCGGACTGTCGAAGCCATAGAACCGGAGTTTGATCCGGTGGGCTGGGTCAGAGTTGAACGTCCGCATCCACTCCACCAAATCTCGGTTCGCTTCGAGCTGGCCGAATCCGTGGCTGAACCCCTCCTCTCGTACGACCTCGTACGATGCCGGACCGCCACCGGCCACGAAATCGTTCACGGCTCTTCCTCGCGGGAAGCTGCTCTCGATGGCGATGGCGCTGTAGCCATGGACCTCGGCGAGCCGCGCAGAGAGCCGGTTTCGAAGGAGGAGGATCTCCTCGCCGCCGTGGAGCGACTCGCCGAGGCCGAGGAGCACTGCCGAGCTGCCGAGGGTGGCGACGATCCGGTCGATGGCTTTGTTGAAGGCCTCGGACGAATCTAGGGAGAACGGGGCCGCCTCGCGGCGAATCCAGTCGTCGAGGGTATGGATCATGGCGGTGGCGGTCACATCCTAAATTCGGTAATTTTCTACACTCCTCTCGATCTTCACTCGATAAAGATCGCTGGCCGCCCTGGCTCCGCGTTTTTGCTTTTGCCCATGGGGTCCTCTCCGGGCTCGTCCGCAGAGTAAACTGTGACTGGGCAGCCGAAGGCCCGCTCCAGGTACTTCTTCTCCCGGGAGAGGGTTGCAAACTCGTCGATCTTGAGGGGGTCGGAATTGAGAGCATGAGCCCCCTTCATCAGCCTCTGGCCGTACTTCGGCGCCTCCTTCTTGTGGGCTGCGACCTCGGGGAGGGCCATCGCCGTCTTCATGATCGAGCCGACGTTCAGGTCACCAACCTCCTTCAGGTCCAGGGCCGCCTTCAAGATCTCCCTCTTCCATGTCGGGGTGGTGAAGAGTGTGATCTTGTTGGGTGCCCGGTTCGTGACCCTGATGATCTCCTCGACATCGGAGAGGGTCCTCTCCAGGAGGGCCTCAGCCATCTCCGCCTCGGGATCGATCTTATCCGGGTCGGCCTCGGGCCACCGGGCCCGGGAGATGTAAGAGTCCTTCCCGAAAGCTTTGGCCCCCTCTCCCGAGAGTTCCTCCCAGATCTCCTCGCAGACGTGGGGCGTGAAGGGCGCCATCAGCCTCACCCAAACGTTCAGGACCGTTCTGAGGCGATTTTTGCCGCCCCGCCTCTGGTACCATCGGATGTCGTTTATCATGTGGTAGAAGGCGCTCTGGACCGCCCGCCGGGTCTGGACCGCCTCCAGCGCCTCCGTCGTCTCGATGATCCTCCTAGCGAGCTGGCTCTCCATCCAGCGGTCTATCAGCTCCGGCTCCGCCGACTCGTCGATCTCCCGGTCTCCGATGATCTCCCTCGCCAGGTTGTAAAACCGGACCACCTGCTGCCTCGTCGACTCCACCCCCTCGTTACGCCAGTCGGCATCCTGGGTGTGCTCGGCGTTTGAGAGGATGTATAGCCTCGTCACGTCCGCCCCATTGGCCTCGACGGCCCGCCGCAGAGTCAGGAGCGGCCCCTTAGACTTGGACATCTTCTTTCCTTCCAGAGAGACGAAACCGTTGACGGCCATCGCTTTCGGCCAGAGGGACGGCGGATAGATCGCCACGTGATGGTAGAGGAAGAAGAGGAGGTGGTTTGCGACTAGATCCTTGCCGGAGGATCGGAGGTCGACGGGGTACCAGTACTCGAAGTCCTTTCTGATCTGGACGATCTTATCGAGGGGTATCCCGGTCAGTTCGGCGACGTTGGCCGGATCGCCCTTCCCGAGGAATATGTAGTCGAAGAACTCGGGAACGAGGTTGTCGATCTTCATTCCGTCATTGACGTACTTTGCGAGTATGTAGTAGGACATGTAGATGGTGGAGTCGCCCAACGATTCGATCAACCACTCCTGGTCCCACGGGAGATTCGTCCCGAGACCCTTTCTCCGGGCGCAGGCCTTGTCCTTCAGCCAGTCGATCTTGTTCTCAAACTCGGTCCTGATCTCCTCGGGGATGAGCCTCATCCCTTCCAGGCAGTCAAGGACCCGCCCCTTCCACTCGGGGTCGGAGTAGTTCAAAAACCACTGGTTTTTGACCATCTTGACGACGCACCGGGTCCCGCACCGGCAGATGACGGGGGTCTCGCTGAACTCGTAGAATATCTCGGCGATGTTCTCATCGATCAGGTCTGCCAGGAGGACGTCTTTGATCTTGGAGACGGCGACCCCGGCGTACTTTCCGGTCCTCTCCTTCAGGACGCCGTTGTGAAACTCCCTCCGGTAGACGAGCTTCGTCGCCTCCTCGGCCCTGGGATCGTTCTGGTCAGTGACACCCAGCTCCTCTGCAGCCTCGACTGCTGGAAACTCACCGTAGTCGGGGACCTCGATGAGGGATATGAACCGGATCTTCCGGAGGTCCTCTGTGATCCCGTAGCCCCTCAGGTCCTGATCATAAAGGTCCTTCAAGGCCAGGTAGTCGTAAGGGGCGTGGGCGGGGACGGACATGACTATCCCGCTCCCGTTGTCGGGATCGACGAAGGAGGCCGGAAGGACCAGAACCTCGGCTCCGGTGAGGGGGTTTGTGACCTTTTTGCCGATGAGGTCCCTCCCCCTCACTTCCCCGATCCTCTCCACCTTCCTATCGGTATAGGTCAGCTTCTCGTATGCCTCCTGGCTTGTGATCCACGTCTCGCCATTGATCCGGGCGACGGCGTGGACGACCTCGGGGTTAACCCAGAGGTTCGTGACCCCGAAGACCGTCTCGGGGCGCAAGGTGGCGCAGGGTAGGATCTGGTCGCCTAACCTGAACTTGATCAGGGCGAAGTCGATTATCGTCGCCTCCTCGCCTTTGAGGATGTCGTGGTCCTCGACGGGGTTATCGTCGTTGGGACACCACCTCACCGGATGGCTCCCCTTGGAGACGTACCCGAGCCCCCGAAGGATGTAGTACTGCCATTCGATGAACTTCTTGTAGGCGGGGTCGGTGGTGGTGAACTCCCGCCTCCAGTCGATGGAGTAGCCGATCGACTGCATCGCCAGCTTGGACTCCCTCCTGAAGTAGTCGACGATCGCCTGGGGTGTCGTCAGGGTGGCGAATACCTCCGGGGGGATGTCGTGGTGCTCGGTGTAGACCCTCTCGATCTCGGGGTCCTTGTTTTTGACCAGCTCCGAGAGGCCGACGATGGGAGTTCCCGTTACGTGAAACCCCATGGGGAAGAGGACGTTCTCTTCTCTCATCCTACGGAACCGGGCGACGACGTCGCCGATGGTGAAGGTCCGCGTGTGGCCCGCATGAAGGTTTCCGTTCAGGTAGGGGTAGGGTATCGTTATGAAGAACTTTTTTCTGAGGGCTGGCTCTGCATGGAAGACGCCCTCCTCCTCCCACTTCCGCTGCCACTTCGACTCAATTCCAGAAGCCCTGTAATCTTCGAGCAAAGTATCTCCTCCTGCCGGTCAGAGGGCCCTCTCCTCTGCCACCATCTTCTCCATCCTCTTAACGGCCTCGGTGATCCTTTCGGTGGGTTGGGTGACGGAGAACCGAACGTACCCTTCGCCGAAGTCGCCAAACCCGATCCCCGGCGTCGCCACGATCCCGAGGTTGTCGATCAGCTTTCTCGTGTACTCCTTGGACTTGCCGCCGGTCCAGGCCCAGAGGTAGAAGGTGGCCTCGGGCTTCTCGACCTCGAGGCCGATCTTCGAAAGGCCGGCATAGAGGAGCTCGACCCTGGCCTTGTAGGTCTTCCTCATCTCAGCGGCGATCTTTGGGGAGTTTTTGAGGGCGACGATCCCAGCGTCCTGGACGGCTCCGAAGTTCCCGGAGTCGATGTTGCTCTTGACGTCGCCGATTCCCTTGATGATCTCGGAGCCTCCGACGACGAACCCCACCCTCCAGCCGGTCATATTGCAGGTCTTGGAGAGGGAGTGAAACTCGACGGCCACCTCTCGAGCCCCCTCCACTTCCAGGATCGAAGGCGGCCTTTTATCGCTGAAGTAGACCTCAGAGTAGGGGTTGTCGTGGAGGACGATCAGGTTGTTATCCTTGGCGAAGTCAACGAGCTTTTTGAAGAATTGTATGTCAGCGCAGGCCCCCGTCGGGTTGTTGGGGTAATTGAGAAAGATCAGCCTCGACTTTCGGGCCTGGTCCGAGGTTATGGCGTCCAGGTCCGGGAGGAAGCCCTGCTCTCTCCTGAGGGGCATTATCACGGGAACGCCTCCAGCAAACTCGACCGCGGTCTTGTAGACGGGGTAGGCGGGGTCGGGGATGAGGGCCAGGTTTCCCGGGTTCAAAAACGCCAGGGGCGCGTGGGCGATTCCCTCCTTTGAGCCGATGAGGGCCAGAACCTCGGACTCGGGATCGAGGTTGACGCCGAAGGTCTCTTTATACCAGTCGGCGACGGCCGCCCGTAACTCGATCTTACCCTCATAGGAGGGGTACTGGTGGTTCTCGGGGTTCTTTGCAGCCTCACAGAGGGCGTCGATGATTATTTGGGGGGTGGGCAGGTCAGGGTCGCCGACCCCGAGGTCGACGACGTCCACCCCTCTCTTCTGGGCCGCAAGCTTTGCCCTGTCGATGGCGGCGAAGGGGTATGGTGGGAGGGATTTTATCCGATCAGAATACATGAATATTATCTCCGTCAGCAGTATACATACAAGGCGTCGCACCCGCCGAAATCTGACCAGGATCGCGGGGCGGCGCGGCTCTGCGAGATAGTAAACGTCACGTTGTATATAAGAGTAGAGGAAACGATGCTTGATATCGAGGACCTGACCTCCTGGCTCCCTCGGGAGGTAGTGGAACTTTATCAGAAAGAGGGGATAAGAGAGCTCTATCCGCCCCAGGCCGAGGCGGTCGAGAGGGGGCTTCTCGAGGGGAAGAATTTGCTCATCTCGGTACCGACGGCCGCCGGAAAGACGATGCTGGCGGAGCTCGCCATGCTGAAGGCTGCCCTGAATGGGGGCAGATCCCTTTACATCGTGCCTTTGCGGGCCCTCGCCTCGGAAAAGCAGGCTGCGTTCTCGCGATTTTCAGATTTGGGCATAAAGGTGGGCCTCTCCAGCGGCGATATGGAGAGGAGGGACGAGTATTTGGGGAGAAACCATATAATAGTCGCCACCTCCGAGAAGGCCGACTCCCTCATCAGGAATGGCGCCCAATGGATCCGGGACCTCTCGGTTTTGGTCGTCGACGAGATCCACCTCCTCGACTCGACGAATCGGGGGCCGACCCTGGAGATGACGATTACAAAGCTCTTGAGGATCAACCCGAATATGCAGGTTCTCGGCCTCTCCGCGACGGTGGCCAACGCCCGGGAGGTGGCGTCGTGGCTATCGTCCGACCTCGTCGAGAGCCGATGGAGGCCAGTGGAGCTGAAGGAGGGGGTGATCTGCAACGGCGAGCTTCACTTTCCGGGGGAGACGGTCTCCATACCTTCGCGCCGGGACGACCTGGTGGACCTCGTAGAGGACACCATGAACCAGGGAGGCCAGATCCTGATCTTCGAGAGCAGCAGGCGGAACGCCGAGGCGACAGCCGCAAAGCTCGCAAGGGTGGTCTCAAAGAGGACGGAGAAAACGAGGCAGGGGCTGGATCTGGGTCAGAACGAAGGTCAGAGGAAGAAACAGGGCCGGGTTCAGGAATCTCTCCTCTCTGAGAAGGTGCTGGCGACCGGAGAGAGCGAGACGGGAAAGAAGCTCGCCGAGTGCGTCAAAAGCGGCGTCGCCTTCCACCATGCAGGGCTTCTCTCCGAACAGAGGGCCATCGTCGAAAGGGGCTTTCGGTCTGGCGAGATCAGGGCCATAGCCTCGACCCCGACCTTGGCGGCGGGGCTGAACCTTCCGGCGAGGAGGGTTCTCATTAAGAGCTACAAGCGGTACGAGGGGGCGAGGGGGATGGTGGCGATCCCGGTGATGGAGTACCGGCAGATGGCGGGCAGAGCCGGAAGGCCGGGGCTCGATCCGCGAGGCGAGTCGTTTCTGATGGCTAAGAACGACGCCGAGACGAGGGACCTTCTGGACCATTACGTCCACGGCGAGCCCGAGGAGATCTTCTCGAAGCTCGCCATGGAGCCGGCCCTCCGGACCCACCTCCTCTCGACGATGGCTACGGGGTTTGCCAAAGATGCCGAAGAGCTGAAGAGGTTCGTAGACTCCACCTTTTACGCCCACCAGCAGGATGCCTGGCACCTGGACGCCACCATAGAGACGGTCCTGGATTTTCTGATTGAAAGCCAGATGATCGAGCCGGACCTGCGACCAACGCCCCTGGGAGCGCTCGTCTCCCGCCTCTACATCGATCCCCTCACAGCGAGGATCGTCGTCGACAACCTCAGGTCTAAGGAGACGACGAAGATCACGGATCTCACCCTCCTTCACCTGATCACCATGACTCCGGACATGGACACCCTCTACGTCCAGGCATCCGATGGATGGGTTGAGGAGTTTATCGACCAGCACTACGGCGAGTTCTGCAACGAGGATAACTACGACTGGATGATGAGGGAGGCGAAGACCGCTGCCCTCCTCCTGGAGTGGATCGGCGAGGCGGAGGAGGAGAAAATCGCCGACAGGTTCCGGGTGGGGCCCGGCGACATCAGGCGCGTCGCGGAGACGGCCGAGTGGCTGATGCACTCGGCGGGACGCCTCTCTGAGCACCTGGAGCTCGGGGCCACGTTTCGGATCTATCAGCTCGAAAAGAGGATTCACTTCGGCGCGGGACCCGACCTCCTCAGCCTCCTGGATCTGAAGGGTGTCGGAAGGGTGAGGGCGAGAAAGCTCCACCGGGCCGGGTACAGGAGCCTCGACGATCTGAAGGGGGCAGACGTCGCCGAGATCGCCGAGGTCGTCGGCCCCAGGATCGCAGAGAAGCTTATGGCCCAGCTCAGGAGCGGGGCCGGATAAGACGCGAGTAAGAGGGCGTTCACAGAGAGGAGGGAGAAGCCGGATATGAAGGATGTTGGAGGAGATGAAAAGGGAGGAGAAAAAGAAGGAGACCTTGAGCAGCAGAGCTGTCGGGTGAACCTGGGAGGGATCGTACCCCTCTCCACGGTGGACTGGACCGGCGTTGCCGCCACCGTCGTATTTCTGAGGGGCTGCCCCCTCAAGTGCCCTCACTGCCAGAACTGGCACCTCCGGTCGGGGGAGAGCTTCGAGGACCTCGCCGTTGTCGAGGAGAAGATCAGGTCGGCCTCGCCGTTCGTAAGCTGTGTCGTCCTCTCGGGAGGCGAGCCCCTGGCCCAGCCTCGGGCGGCGCGAAAGATCGCGGGCCTCGCAAAGGAGCTGGGGCTGAAGGTGGGAGTCGAAACCTGCGGCTTTTACCCCAATGTCCTGAGAGACCTCCTCGAAGCCAGGTCGATCGACCACGTATTTCTGGACGTGAAGGCCCCCCTCGCCGACCCTGAATACTCCAGGGCGACGGGAAGGGAGAACGTTGCCCCGAAGGTGAGGGAGTGTCTTGAGACCAGCCTCCAACTCGGCGTACCCCTGGAGGTGAGGACGACGGTCTTCCCGGAGATGCCGTCGCGCGAGGAGGTGGGGACGATCGGGGAGCTTCTCCGAACCCTGGGAATCAGCAGGCTCACCATCCAGCAGGGGAGGCCACGGGAGGGGGAGGAGCCCTTCGATCCGGTCCCGGCAAAAGAGCTGAGGGACCTCGCCGAGGCGGTGAAGAAGCTGATCGGGATCGAGGCCGAGTACAGGGTGAGGGGAGACGACGAGGATTTCGACGAAGATGAGCAGAGGAAGTGACCAATTTTGAAGATCGTGGGCTTTGTGGGGATGCCCGGCTCCGGGAAGTCGGTGGCCGCGGACGTCGCAAGAGAGATGAACATACCCGTCGTGGTCATGGGCGACGTCATCCGGGAGGAGGCGGCCCGGCGGGATCTTGCCCCCACCGACAGAAACCTCGGGGCCGTCGGTAGCGACCTCCGAAATAAAGAGGGCCCCGACGCCATCGCCACCAGGTGCCTAGCGAAGATCCGCGAGACGGAGGCGCCCGTGGTCGTGGTGGAGGGAATCAGGAGCAAATCCGAGGTGGACCTCTTTCGGAGAAGCTCGAACGGCTTTTCGCTCATCGAGGTGTACGTCCCCGACGAGGTCCGTCTCGCGCGGATCGGATCGCGTGGCAGGTCCGACGACGCGAACGAGTCCGACCTCGCAGCAGCCGTGGCGAATCGGGACGCTCGGGAGCTGGGCTGGGGGATGGGCGAAGCGATCCGGGCGGCGGACTTAAGGATCGAGAATGCGGGAAGCGTGGAGGAGTTCGAGGGAAGGGTGAGGGAGGTATTGGATCCAAAACCTCCTTAGTACAACCTAAGTGCTTTTAGAGTTAAAGCAGGGCTGCGCCAGATTATGCTCGCCATGACCCCGACTTCGAGTTCATCCGGGACGACCCCCGCTTCAAGGCCCTGCTGGACGAGTTCTCCGCCGACGGGGAGGACGGGCCGGAGTGATCCTGCGCCGCCCGCCCGGCGCCGAAGTCGCGGCGGTCGTTGTCGAAGCTCAGAATTTCGCGCCGGTTTTAACTACCTCCGGCCCAAAAGAATATGCCGGAGGTTGCAAAATTAATGTTAGGGAGCGCCAGGAAAACTCAAGTCCCATCTACCCTCATAAAATAGCAAGGAGCCAAAAAGAGAAATAGATCTTCAGCCTAGACCACCGAATCTTCTGGGGCGAGATCGATGTACAGAGCTTTCAGACCCTCTGTCGAATCAATGACCCCGTAAATTGGGTAAATCCCAGCTGCTTGAGGTATCGTAAACCCGGTCTGGACGGGGTCGGCCACCGTCAGGTTGCCGCTGGCTATCGTGACGTAGCCCAAAAGGGCCAGATCATCGAACTCCAGCGTCGCCTCCTCTATCTCCTCCTGGAACGCAGACCTGAACTCCGGATACTCCGCTTTGGAGAAGGTGACGGGATGCCATCCTCTTTCGAGCTTCTCGCTCACGATCCAGGGGCTGCCCATCCCTCTATTAAATCGGTCCTCTGCACTCTCCTCTCCCAAGGCGGATTCGACCTGGCCGCTGGCCAGGGCGACCATGGGAAATATCGATATTACAAGCCCTATCAGCACCAAACTCGCCTTCATATTCAAGTCACCTAACCATTATTCATTCTTCGTTGTAGCAGTTCTTGTTCTAACCCGTCGGCGGATGATGGCGATCGTACGCACATCGCCCGGATCTTTGCTATCGCATCTCAGCGCCGTCTGTCTGGGGATTGGCCCTGATCGATCTTATCGGCTCAGAGAACTAGATCTAATCTCCAGCCATTCTCAGGTCGGTTCCCACCCCAGGTCGAGATGTCAAATAAAAATATTTAAGGGTTCTGGCCAGAAGGCCAGGAAGGATGAGAACGCCGAGGAGATGAGAAAATAGAATAATAGTGAGAGAGAAGATTATGAAAAATCGAGAGTTTTCAGCGACCCCAGAACGGATCTTTGCTCCTCTTGATCTCCAAAAACTTCTCCAGTGCCTCCAGCTCGTCCTCGGAGAACCTCTGCTTCAGCTCGGCCTCGATGATCTTGACGTGCCTCTCGGGGATGTTGACGTAGAGGATATCGCCTTCGTGGATCTGGCGGCCGACGGTGGGTCCGTCGATGGATACCGCCACCTCCTTTCCGACGCTGGCGGAGCCAACGTTCTCCCCGCTCATCTGAACCCCCTTCACCGTCCCGATGACAGCACCGTCCTCTCTCATCAGGGTGACGTTGTTTGTGATCTTGCCGCCCACCACCTGGACCCCGACGACCGCGGGCTTGCTCTGCCTGAATACGTAGTCGGGAATAATCCTGATCATCCCTGGCCTTATCACCGCCTGGAGCCGCTCCTGCTCCATCCTCATCTTCTGGTTAGCCACCCAGTCGTCGTAGTTCTCGATCAGGTTGTAGATGACGTCGGAGAGGAAGATGGGAACGTCGCTCTTCTGGACCTCCGTCAGGGCATCGGGGAGGATCTTGACGTTGAAGCCGAGTACCGCCGAGTAGAGGGGGTCTTGGATCGCCTCAGCCCTGATCACGTCCCTTCTGGTGATGGGACCGACATCTGCTGCGTGGATCGGTATCTCCTTCGATTCCAGCTCCCCCACCAGGGCCTCAAGAGAGCCGATGGTATCTGTCTTGATGATGACGCCCACATTTTCGGTGTCGATCCTCGCCGTCTCCAGCTCCGACTTGATCTCCTCGGCCACAAGATCTGGGTCTTCTACCTCGCTCACCACCCTCACAGTTGAGCCCGCGAGGGCGTTCTCGATTCGAGGGGCAGATACCTTGACGCCGCTTGCGGCTGCCACGTGTTTTACTGGAAGAAACCTCTCCTCGCTTCTGATCTCCGATAGGGGCCTCGGCTTCAAAAGGGCTCTGATCTTGGTGATGATCGGCTCCTTGAGGGTTCCCACAACGATGGTGTCTCCAGCCCGGAACTCGCCGTCGTAGAGGATGACGTCAAGGGTGGTGCCGAGGCCACGCTCCTCCTTCACCTCGAGGATGGTTCCGACGCCAGGACCGCTGGCCCTTACCATCAGATTCTCCTTTAAAAACTTCTGGGCGAGCCCGAGAAGGACCATCAGAAGGTCTGGAACTCCCTCCCCGGAGATGGAGCTTATCGGCACGACGCCCACATTCTTGGTGAAGTCGCTGATCCGATCGTACCGATCTGAGTTGAAACCGTACTTATAGAGCTCTCCTATCAGCTCGTAGATCCGGTTGTCGAGATCTGTGCGGACCTTCTCGCTCTGAGCTTTCAGAGTCGCAGCGAGGGGCGCGCCTTTCACGGAATTCCATCCTGATATCCGATCTATCTTGTTTGCCGCGACCACAAAAGGAGTTCGATACCGTTTCAGGATGTTTATCGACTCGATAGTCTGGGGCTGGAACCCCTCGTTCACATCCACGATGAGGATGGCGAGATCGGCGAGAGATCCGCCCCTGCTCCGGAGGGATGTGAAGGAATGGTGGCCAGGGGTGTCGATGAAGAGGAGCCCCGGTATCTGGAAGTCGCCTCTATAGATCGGTCCGCAGACCTCTTTGATGACGTTGAGGGGGATCTCGGTGGCTCCGATGTGCTGGGTTATGGCGCCCGCCTCGCCGTCGGCGATAGTGGTGCCTCTGATCTTGTCGAGAAGGGTGGTCTTGCCGTGGTCCACGTGGCCCATCACGCAGACGATGGGGGTTCTCAGGTTGGACTCGGGCTGGCCCTTCCCCTTCTTCGCCTTCCTCGATTTCTGCTTCATGATCGATCACATCCGGACCCCGTCGGTATCGAAGGCGGCGGCGAGGCCGCCCTCCGCGCAGACGTGCAGATCTGCATGTAAAATGCTTTCTTTTTCGACTCACTCGTAGAGCCAGGTCTCATCGATCCTGGTGTAGCCCATCAGCTCTGCCTCATTGAAGTGAAGAGCGATCTCTCTTTGCGCCGACTCGGGCGAGTCGGAGCCGTGAATCACGTTCCTTCCCATGTCCAACCCGAAATCTCCCCGGATGGTGCCGGGCTGGGCATTTGTGGGGTTGGTAGCCCCGTTCATCTTCCTGACCTCGGAGATGGCGTCTTTCCCCTCCACCACCATCGGAACCGATGGGCCAGAGGTGATGAAGTCGACGAGGTCACCGAAGAAGGGCTTTTCCCTATGCTCGACGTAATGCTCTTGTGCGACGTCCAGGGGAAGAGTCCTCATCTTCATGGCCACGATCTTGAGCCCTTTCGCCTCGAACCTCTGGACGATCTTGCCCACCAAACCGCGCTGAACGCCGTCTGGCTTGATCATGACGAAAGTCCTCTCCAAGCCTACCACCCTTTGATGGCCCACTCGATCCTTCTTGGAACCCTCTTGAGCCCAATCATGTTCTTCTCGCATTTGGACGAGCAGAAATAGTACACTGTGCCGTCCTTTTTGGCGTAGATCTTCCCTGTGCCGGCCTCTATGTTCCGGTTGCAAAAGGAGCACTTTCTCTCTTCCATGAGACCTCACCTGGTGGTAAGCTTCTTTGCCTCTCTTGCGGTCTCAAGCAGCATCAGAACGTCCCCCATCCTGATGGGGCCTACGCAGTTCCTGGTGATGATGCGACCCTTGTTGCTCCCTTCCAGAATCCTGCATTTTATCTGGGTGGCCTCACCATGCATCCCAGTGTTGCCGATGATCTCTATGACTTCGGCGGGAACACCTTCCCATTCGTCTGCCATCAGCTACCACCCCTACTTCAGGGCCTGGGCCTTCTGCACGATCTCGTCCAAAACGTCCTTTCCCTTCCCAGGCTCCAGGATGGCGACTGCTGCGCTTTTTACTCTCATGCCGCAGGCTGCGCCGATCTCGCTTTGCTTCTTGACGTAAATGTAAGGCGTCTTCTTCTCTTCGCAGAGCGGCGGGATATGGGCCACGATCTCTGGAGGCTCCACGTCTTCTCCCACCACCACGAGCTTAGCTATGCCGCGCTCGATGGCCTTGGTGGTCTCGTTGGTACCTTTCTTGAGCCTTCCAGTGTCGCGGGCCAGCTCGATAGCTTCTAGAGATTTGGAGGCCAGGTCAGCTGGAACGTCAAATCTAACGTATATAGGTCTTGCCATAATCTTCATTCTCCTTCAGGGCGGTGCCCGTCATCATTCATCGCAAAAATCGCCCCAAAAAGGCTTAGCTCATGGGGGCCGCTTCCCAGCTAAAAAGGTTGCGCTATGGAGCGATGAACGCTCCCAGCGTCTCCTGCAAGTTCTGGGTTTCTATCAAACCAGAGACTATGACGGTGTCGCCCTCTGAATACATCTGGAGGCCGTGGATCTCCGCCAATTCGTTCAACCTTCTCTCGCTTCCGGCGCCTGGGGAGAGGTACTTCGCCGTAAGCATATACCTGTCATCTGTGGGGCTTATGCCCAGGTAGGACTCGAGGTAATCTCCACCAAGAGGAGGCACCAAGTTCGGATTGGTGGTGGCGGCTTTTTCTCCGAGGACCGATATCTGGAGGTCATCGGTCTCGTCGTAGGGGAGGACGAAACCGTCGGTGGTGGGGGCGTCGCCACTTATCACGTCCAGGACCGTCTTGACGGTGGCCTCGCTTCCGAAGAGGACGGGCATCCCCATGACGCTATAGAGGTCTGTGGACCCGAGAGGTATTATCTGGTACCCTTTGTAGATGATGGCGAGGCCGTGGGCGCCCACTGACGCGGGTTTTGTCCAGTGGAACTCAGCCGTCTCGTCGCCGTAGAATCCCCAGGCAACCCTGTCGATCGGCGAGGGGTAGAGGTCCACCAGGTCTCTCAAGGTCAGGCCCACAGCAGGCGGCAGGACGAGGGCCGCAGCCTCTGTGAGGTTCTCTGAAGCGGTCAAATTGACCCAAAAGGCGAAGACCAGGTCCTCCGGGTACATCCCCAGGGCGTCACCGAGGCTCTCGAAGTCCCAGTTGATCAGCCGTCCGCTCACCCCGAAGTCCGAGGGGTTCCAAGCCGCTGAGGTGGCCGTCTCGGCGGGACCCCCGCCCCGCATGACAAAGCCCGCAAAGGTGGAGAATATCATTATCCCGGCGAGGAAGACTACCCCGATTGTAGCCCATGATTTCTGATTCATCAGGAGGCGGTGGACGAGCCGATCTTATTTAATTCTTTGTTGGAAATAGCGGGTCGTCCTGGCTGTAGCTTCTCCCAAGCCTCAATGCCGTCTCGGCCCTCTCCAGCTCCCGGCCCAGGTAGCCGGCGTGGTCAAGCCTGGTGACGAGCCCCAGATCGACGATCTCGGCCAGGAGGTCGCGGGCGGATCTGCCCACCAAAGTTGCAGAATCGTGGCGGACGACGATCTTCCCTTTCGCGACGCCGATCCTGAAGCTTCCGGCGGGGTCCATCTCCCAGCTAAGACCCCCGCCCCCGATCCTGTCCGCCACCTCGCCGCCATCAGCAACCACATTCACGCTTTCGCCGCCGGGACCGACCAGCTCGAACTCCTCGGGCATCTCCTCCTCGGGGCGGCGGTGCTTCTCCTTTAGGACCAGAAGGTCGAGGCCCAGGTCCTTCGGCGGGCTCTTTCTCGCCCCGGCGAGGAGCATCATCTCGCTCGCCCTCCGGAGTTCCCTGATGCTGCCCCGGGCTTTCTCGCTGTACTCGGGGGTGAAGAGGACGCTTGCCCCCACCTCTGCCCCGATGGCGGCGAGGAGGCCGTTTACTCCTGGGGAATCGGCGTCGAGGAGCTCCGTCACGTTCCCAGCGCCGAAGAAGAGCGGCACTTCTGGAAACGCCTGATGGACCTCGCGGTATCTGCAGATCGACTCGGCGAGCCTCTGGAGTGGCGGGCTTAGGACCGGGTCGGCCATCGCCCTGACCCCCAGGTCGAGGGCCCAGCGGAGGTTCTCCGCCAGGGCCGTCTCCGGCCCCGGCAGGACGACGGCGGGAACCCCGGCGGAGGCCGCTTCCTCTCCGACCTCGTCCAAGTTCGAGCCGTCGAGGCTGAGGACGAGGTCGCACCCCGCCTCGATCCCCGCTCGGATCAGATCAGATCGGAGGGTGTCGACGCTGACGGGAAGGGTCGTCGCCCCCTTTGCCACGAAGACGGCCCTCGCGACATCATTGGGTTCTGCGTCCAATGGCAGCCCTAAATCGATCATGTCCGCCCCCTCCTCCTCGTAGTGGCGGACCTTATCGGCGAGGGCGGAGTCGTCGAACCTGGTCGCATCGACGACCTCGGCCAGGACCTTCATTCGGCTCTCGCCCCCGACCTTGACCCCCTTTATCTCCATCGAAGCTTTCGCCCTCGCCTCCAGCCGCTCAATGGAGGCTCGCGCCTCCTCTCTCATCCTATCCTCCAGGAGAACGCAGGCGGGGACGGTGGACGAGAGATCGACCGAGTCCAGGAGGGGCAGAACGCGCCGGAGGTCCACGGCGTGCTTCGGCCCGAGCCTGATCTTCGCGCCGAGCGCCACCTCAACGGGGCCGAAGTCGGCGGTGATGGCTCCGGGGATGAGGATTATGTCATAGCCGGAGGGCCTCGCCTCCCGGAGCATCTTCGGGGTTATGAAGGAGGCGACGTCCACATCCATCACCAGGACGTCAGCCCAGTCTCCGACCGAAGACCTAACCATCTCCTCGGCGAGCCGTCCGGTCACCGCAAGCGCTCTCATGGGTTGGTGGTAGGTGGCGATGGATGAAAAAGGCTGTGGAGGACGACCAAAGATCGGCCACCAAAAGGTATAATCGAAGGCGAGTCTGATCTTCTTCTCATGAGACCCGGGGCTCTCATCTCGCCGTTGCCGATCGATACCTCGATCCTCAGATCTATTCCGATATCGATCCCGATTTTGATCTTCGCCATCACCATTCCCACCCTGGCGGAGGATCGGCCTGTCGCAGACCTCCTCGAAGAGGCGAACCGATCTCTTGCCGAGGGGTCCGTCGCCGACGCCCTGGAGAGCTTGAATCGGTCCCTCGACCTCGATCCGAACCAGTCCGAGGCCTGGCTCCTCTGGGGCGAGATCGCCCTCCGCAACTTGAGCGATCGGGAGATGGCGGCAGAATCCTTCGATGGGGCCCTGAAGATCGATCCCGATAACGTCCCCGCCTGGAACAACAAGGGGCTCGCCCACCCTGGGGTCGACCGAAGAGGCTCTCGACCTCCTATGATCGGAGAGGAGTCGAAGGAGGTCCCCTCATGATCACCTTAGAAGACATAAGGAAGGCGGCCCTTCTTATTGAGGGGAGCGTCATCAGGACCCCCCTGGTCCGCTCGCCCACCTTCTCTCGGATGGCTGAAGCCGAAGTCTACCTGAAGCTCGAGGGCCTCCAGAAGGGTGGCTCCTTCAAGGTGAGGGGTGCCACATACAAAGTCCTGAAGAGGCGGGAGGAGATTGGCCCTGCGGGGGTAGTGGCCGCCTCCGCCGGAAACCACGCGCAAGGAGTGGCCCTGGCCGCGAAGGCCGCTGGGGTTCCGGCGACGATTGTGATGCCGATCTGGGCATCAATGGCAAAGCAGGAGGCTACCCTGGGTTACGGGGCCGAGGTGATCTTGGTTGGTGAGAGCCTCGCCGAGAGCATATCGGTCGCCCAAAAGATGGCCGATGACGGAAGGATCTTCATCCACCCCTACGACGACGAGGAGATAATAACCGGCCAGGCGACGATCGGCCTTGAGATCCTGGAGGATCTCCCGAATCCGGACGTGGTGATCGTACCCATCGGAGGTGGCGGCCTCATCGGCGGGATCGCATCAGCGATCAAGGCCGAGAGCCCGATGACGAGGATCGTCGGGGTTCAGGCCGCAGCCTGCCCCTCAGCCCTCACCGCCCTTCGGGAGGGGAAGCGGGTCAGTGTCAGGGCGGAGAAGTCGCTAGCCGACGGGATTTCAGTAAAGGAGATCGGTGAGGCGAACTTCCCCATAATCAGGGAGAAGGTTGACGATATCGTCCTGGTGGAGGAGGTGGAGATATCATCGGCGGTGCTGGCCCTTCTGGAGAGGAAGAAGATACTGGCGGAGGGGGCCGGGGCCGTGCCCCTGGCGGCCCTTCTGAGCTCGAAGATCAAGGTGCCGAAGGGGAGCAAAGTCGTTTTGGTAATCAGCGGGGGAAATCTCGATTCTCCCCTACTGGAGAGGGTCGTAAGGCAGGGGCTCCTTAAAAACGGCAGGATCATGCGTTTTTCCGCTTGCATCGAGGACGCCCCCGGCTCCCTGGCCCGACTTCTGAGCCTCGTGGCGGAGGTAGGCGGAAACGTCCTCGCCATCCATCACGCTCGAGGCGGAAAAGACCTCTCCCTCTTCAGATCGAGGGTTGACCTGGAGGTGGAGACCAGGGGCTTCAGCCAGATCGAGGAGATCGAAGAGACGCTGAAGGCGAGAGGTTATGAGATAAAGGTAAAGGGCTGAATCCTCGACTTCCTTCGTCCTGGTTCTATCTTTGATCCATCTCAGCTCGTCTCCGACCAGTTCTATCGACCAAAACGTATAAAACCGACGGCAAAGCCCGAATTTAACAGATCAAAATGAGTACCAAATATCACAGCTTCCCTCTGAAGTGGGTTGGAGGCAAGGAAGAAGAAAGACCGAAGGCGTGCCAGGCCATGATTGGGTGATAGAGGATGTATCAGGTTCTGGTGGTGGGATTGAAGGGCGTGGACTCGGGAAAGACCACCTTCTCCCGAGCCCTTCTATCTCACCTGAGGGGCAAGGGGCTCAATGTCTGCGGATTCAAGCCGATGGCGGGAAACAACATCTGGTACGACTACGACGTCGTCAGCAGGGCGCTCTCCGAAGGGAGGCTCTACGGGAGGGATGTGGGGCTTCTCAAGGAGGTGTCCACAGGAGACGTCCCTGAAGAGCTGATAAATCCCGTTCACAGGCTCTGGTCTGAGCCCTCGAAGATCGACGCCTCCACGGGAGTGCCCACCTTCATCATCGACAGGATCACCTTCTGGCCCGAAGGAAAAAGCGAAGATGACGACGAATATGAGGGCGGTCGTGGAGATGAAAGGAACGTTCTGGTCAAGAACGCAAACATCCACCTCAACGGCGTGAAGAAGCTCTTGAGGAAGCTGTACTCGAAGGCGGCGGACGTCTACCGAGTGGAGGACGCGGGGGGGCTGAACGGCCTCGTGGAGGCCCATTACGGCCGGGCGATCGGATCTGCCTACCGTAAGATCGCAAAAGAGCACGACGCCATGGTGATTGAAGGGTATAGCGACGCCGCCCTTCCCGGAGGCGAGGTCTTGGAGCCGGACTTGGTCGTAGGCGTCGAGCCCTGGCAGATCTCCGTCTACGACCCCGAGCGGTACCTCGACGCCGTCCGGCTAATGACTCCCTCTTATTCGAAGGAGGTCTCAACGGGCAAGGTGATGGAGCTTCTGAGTCCTAAAAGGGTGGTGGAGCATCGGCCCTCGGGTCCTGAGGAGCGGGTGGATCAGCTGAAGAAGATAATCCCGGAGGTTCTGGAGGAGGGCTGAGGAGAGGACGAGACGACGAGACCTAACCATTTTATACGGCGAAGGATATGATGATTGGACATGGTTTTCGGGCAGATGGATGGTTTTTGTAGGCATGCTCACCGGGGACTATTGATCTCGATCCTTCTTTTTGGGCTGGTGCATGGGGCTACGATTGACGTTCCGATGGACTGTCACAGCATCGGCGTGAGCGAACCCGGCAATTGGATCAACAACTCCAATAACAATGCCAGTAGCTGCATCATAATTGCCGATAACCTAAGTCAGAGCAGTCATGGTGGAGAGATGTATCACGATATAATCTCTTACAAGGGCGGGAGGGCGGATGGCTACGTCATACCCCTGGGGCCCGCCAACCTCGTCTTCGTGGTGGGAGAGAGGGGAATGATCGGCTGCGGAGCATTCGACGTCGCGGCCTTGGACGGGTTCGGCTATCCCGCAGCGAAGATGAAGCCGACGCAGGGCCCTTCCATCGCCAACCTCGAGGACCTCATGATGGGGGAGGTGAAGGTGGCGAACGCCGCGGCCGTAGCCCTCGGGGTCGAGGTGGGTATGAGCGGGAAAGAGGCCCTCGATCACCTCTGAGCGCTTCCTCGATGTGGTGAGGGGCCTGATCGCCGGTTATAGTCCGGAGTCATCTCGGTGCGTCAGCGAATGAGCTTGCGGGTGAGGACGACGACGAGAGCAAGGAGGAGGTGTCTTAAGACGATCTCGATCATCACGAAGTATTTCCGATGCCGACTCAGTCTGCGAGCCTGACAAAGTTTAAAGATGATTCCACCCAACCCTTCAGCGCCTATGAAGAAAATTATGTATTCCAGCACCAACGGCCACCCTGAGCTCCTCGACTTCAAGGGTGCGCTCCTCCGGGGCCAGGCCCCCGACAAGGGGCTCTACGTCCCCCAGGAGATCCCCATGATCTCGGAGGATGAGCTGGCCCGCTTCAGCAGGATGGATTACCCAGAGATCGCCCTTCGGGTGATGCGCCCTTATTTGGGAGACCTGATCCCCGAGGAGGACCTCGTCGCGATCCTACTGGACGCCTACGACTTTCCGGTCCCCATCGAGAAGGTCTACGACGAAAAGTATGTCATGAGACTTGACAAAGGCCCCACCTTCTCCTTCAAGGATTTCGCCGCGCGGCTTATGGGAAGGCTGATGCAGTACTTCCTCAAGCAGGAGGGGCGATCGATGGTGATCCTGACGGCGACCTCCGGGGACACCGGGAGCGCCGTCGCCCAGGCCTTCTACGACCTGGACAACATCGAGGTCGTCGTTCTATTCCCGGAGAAGGAGGTGACCGGTCGACAGAGAAAGCAGATGACCACCCTCGCCAAAAACGTCCACGTGATGGCCGTCGACGGCAAGTTTGATGACTGTCAATCGATGGTGAAACAGGCCTTCGTCGATCCGGACTTTTCGGACCTGAACCTTTCATCCGCCAACTCCATCAACGTCGGAAGGCTGATCCCCCAGTCTATCTACTACTTCTACGCCTGGTCGAGGATCGCGGCCCCAGATCACAAGATCGTCTTCTCCGTACCCAGCGGCAACTTCGGAAACGTCATGGCAGGGCTCATCGCCATGAGGATGGGCCTTCCGGTCCACAGATTCGTGATCGCGACCAACGAGAACGACGAGTTTTCAAAGTTCATGGAGACGGGCGATTACAGACCCATCCGTCCCTCGGTCAAGTGCATCTCCAACGCCATGAACGTTGGCCATCCGAGCAACCTGGCCCGGGTCTTCTGGCTCTACGGCGGAGAGATGGACGAAACCGGGAGGGTCATTCGTGCCCCAGACATCGAGATGATGAGGCGGGAGATCTTCTCAGTATCCGTCACCGACGCTGAGACCCGGGAGGCGATCTCCGAGGCTTACAACCGGTTCGACATCCTCCTGGAGCCTCACGGCGCTGTAGGGTGGGCGGGGCTCACCCGGTATCTGAAGTTGGTCGAGGACTGGAGCCCTTGCGTCTCTCTTGAGACCGCTGACCCCGCCAAGTTCCCCGAGGAGGTTGTCCGGGCTGTCGGCCTTGAGCCGCCCACGCCGGAGGCGATGGCCCGCCTCGACTACCTGGAGGAGAAGTTCGACCTCGTAGCCGGAGACTATCGGGCCTTTAAGGGCCAGCTTTCAAAGCTGTTTCTTTGATCAGGAGGAGAATCGAAATGATGGGCGAGCGATCAAAGATAATCTTCGACGACATCGGAAGCTACCCCCTCCCCGTTGGGATGAGCCGGGATAATCTCCCCTCGGGCGATTCGTACCTTGCTGTGGTCGAGGACGCCATCCTCCAGAAGATCGAGGCAGGGGTCGAGAGGCCCACCTACCCCCAATTTCGGGACATGATCAAGATGTTCATGGAGCCGATCGAGGATCCACTCCAATCCGAGAGCCCCTACGCCATAAGGGCGGAGTCTGCCCGGATCCTGGAGCTTGAGGCGCTCGACGTCCTGGGAAAGAAGATGGAACGGGAGGGAAAGAGGCTCCAAGCGAGGGTCTGCGTCACGGGCCCCGTCGAGCTCTACATCGCCCGCTTTGGCGCGACCGAATATGTCGATATCCTCGATAACCTCGCGAAAAGCGTTGCGAGGTTCCTGGAAGGGGCCAAAAAGGGCCGCCACTTCGAGTTCTCCGTGGCGTCCATCGACGAGCCTTCCTTGGGGATCAGCCCGAACGTCATCTTCAGCGACGACCAAATAAAAGAGGCTCTGGAGATAGCAGCCCGCCCCTGCGAGGGGATAGACTGCGAGGTTCACCTCCACTCGCCCCTGATGGCGGAGCTCTGCTCCGGAGTTCCGGGGATCAACGTCATCGGGGTTGAGTCCGCCTCAAACCCCGACTATTTGAAGCTCGTCGATCGGAACGTTTTGGAGGAAAACGATGCCTACATCCGGGTGGGAATCGCGAGGACCGACATAAACGCCCTGGTGGCGAGGCTGAACGACCAGCTCGCAACGAACCTCTGGCGAGACTCCGATCGGCTGGAGAGGGAGGTCTTCGCGGCCGAATCCGTTGAGCTTATGGAACGAAGGCTCTCCGAGGCGTTCCGCCTCTTCGGCGACCGGGTCAGGTACGCAGGTCCTGACTGCGGCCTTGGTTCATGGCCGAACCAGAAGATGGCCGCCCGCTGCCTCGCCAGCTGTGCAAAGGCCATCTCCTATTTCAGATCCCGGCGAAGCCCGTAGAGAAAACGCCACTTGGCACGATCCCGATCTGCTGGTGTCGGTGACGGTCATCAGGATAGAGGAATCGGCCTGGCGAGGCACCATTTTCTCTCGGAGATCTCAGGAACTTTTACGGCGTTATCCTCAATCACGGAGCCGTCGAGAGTTTCTGAAAACAGCCGATATATTTTATCTGACTTTTGAGTTTACGTGAATATTTTCTAAAATACGTTTTCGTTCTGATCAGCTGGGATATGGGCAAGTGTGATAACCACTATGTATAAATATTTTAAGATCATTCTATACCTCATGAGATTGAGGGTTGTGAGCTCGAAAGAGGAGATTCCCCAGCTGAACTCCAACGAGCAGATGATCCACCTGGCCTTCAGGCCATCGAATATGGACGTAATGACGCTGATACAGAGATGCCCACGAATCCGGGCCGTCCAAACCCCGCCATCATATTATCGGACCATGTCCAATGCCGCCCGGCAGTTTCTGGAGATCCAGGGTGTGGAGCTGTTGAGAGGAGACGTCTGGGGTCACAGAAAGGACATCGATGAGTACTACGAAATCAACGAGAGCATCATAGAGAGATTATCTAGACTGATGAACGAGGGACGCAAAATCGACGAGATAGTAACTCTGGCAAAAAGAGAGACGAAGCTCTCTGAAGATTTGATAAAGTACATCCTCAAGACCTGCGCCATAATCTGACGAGCCCTTTTAGAATAGATCGCACCATCAGACCTGGAGCTGTTGGGGCTTAGGACCACCGAGTTGGCACCATCATGATTTTATCTCATAAGACAGGACTCGAACCCGAAGATCTGAACGGCGAGGTACACAGGCGATGCTGTCGTTAGGGAAGGGCCAGACCTGTCCCTGGGACCTCGTTCCGTCCCCAGGCGATTTGCGACCCCGCCCCGAGGAACTATGGCCGCATAAGTCTCAAATATTCATTCACAGAAGCATACTAAGCGGTTCCCCCGAAGCTCAGCATCGCGAAATCTCGGCAAAAGGTGATGATCATGACAAAGGTAGTGCTCAACTTCAAGACCTATGCGGAGGCGACAGGCTTGGCGGCTCTGGAGCTCTCGCGGATTTGTGAGAAGGCGGCGGAGCAGTATGATGTGGAGATGGTTGTGGCTCCCCAGACCGCAGACATCCGCCTGATCTCAGAGAACGTATCGATTCCGGTCTACGCCCAGCACGTTGATGGAGTCGGGTTTGGCGGTTTTACCGGCTCCATCACCGCCGCCTCGGTCAAGGCGGCGGGAGCCAGCGGGACCCTCATAAACCACTCTGAGAGAAGGCTGAAGCTCGCAGAGATCGAGGCGAGTCTTTCGGCTTGCAGGGCCGAGGGCCTTTTGACGATTGTCTGCACCAACAACATAGCCACCACCAGGGCGGCTGCAGCCCTCAAGCCCGACTTCGTGGCGGTGGAGCCCCCTGAGCTGATAGGAAGCGGGATCCCCGTCTCCAAAGCAGACCCAGAGGTCGTCACAGGTTCGGTGGAGGCGGTAAAGAAGATCGAGCCCGGGGTGGGGGTTTTATGCGGCGCAGGCATCAGCCGGGGAGAGGACTTATTGGCCGCCCTGGAGCTGGGTTCTGTGGGCGTCCTTCTCGCCTCGGGGATCATCAAGGCCAAAGATCAGAAGAAGGCACTGGAGGATCTCCTCTCCGGGATCCGGGGGTGATCCCGATGATATGTGTAAGGGTCAGGGTTTCGGGCAGGGTTCAGGGAGTGGGCTACAGGCACTTCACCACGATCCACGCAAAGGAGTTGGAAGTGGTGGGATGGGTCCGCAACCTTCCCGGCGGTGGGGTTGAGGCCCTCCTCCAGGGGGAGAGACCGAAGGTGGGGGAGCTATTGAACCAGATGAAGACGGGACCGGCCCAGGCCCTCGTCTCCGGCATGGATATATCTGAGGTCGAGTGCCAGGAGATCGACGATTTCAAGGTGGTCTATTAGGCTATCGAAAGCTATCGAGGAGAAGTGATCCATTGCTTTTGGTCAATCGATACAAATGCGGTTACTGTGGGGCCTGCGTGGGGGTCTGTCCCGCCGCTGCCCTGGAGCTGGTGGAGACTTGGATCGAAGTGAACGACGACTGCATAAGCTGTGGCCGTTGCACCAAGATCTGCCCTCTGGGCGCTCTGGAGCTGACAAAAGAGGCACAGGCATGAAGTGTGACCTAGTGGTGGTGGGGGCGGGACCCGCCGGGTCGATGACGGCGAAGGTCGCAGCGGAGGCTGGCCTAAACGTGGTCATGCTGGAGAAGAGACAGGAGATCGGCGACCCCGTCCGATGCGCCGAGGGCGTCAGCAAGGCCGCCCTGAGGGAGCTGGTGGAGCCGGACCCCGTATGGGTCTCTGCTGAGGTTAAGGGAGCGAGGATCAGGGCTCCCGACGGTACGGAGATCGTGATATCCGAGGATAGGGCCGGGGCCGAAGTGGGCTACGTCCTCGAGAGGAAGGTCTTCGATCGAGCCCTCGCCCTGGATGCGGCGGAGGCCGGCGCCAAGGTGATGGTGAAGACGAGAGCCCTGGGCCTTCTCGAGGAGGGAGGCGTCCTCACAGGGGTATCGGCCCAGTTCGTCGGTGAGAGCCTCAAAATCGAGGCCCCCCTGGTCATCGGCGCCGACGGCGTCGAGTCGAAGGTCGGACGATGGGCGGGGATCGACACCGCCCTCAAGCCGAAGGACATAGAGACTTGCGCCCAGTTCCTCCTTCTGGACGAGGGGATCGATGACGAGTACTGCGAGTTCTACCTCGGAAATGAGATCGCCCCAGGAGGATACGTCTGGTCCTTCCCCAAGGGCCAATCTATCGCCAACGTCGGGATCGGCGTCCTAGGTTCGAAGGCAAACTCGGGAACCCCCGTAATGCTGTTGCGAGAGTTTGTGAAGAAGCGCTTCCCTGAGGGGAAGATCCTGGAGATGATGGTGGGAGGGGTTCCCGTCTCAGGGCCCATAGAGACCACCACCGCCGATGGCATCATCCTGGTGGGAGACGCCGCCCGACAGTCTGATCCCATCACCGGCGGCGGCATCATCAACGCAATGAGAGCGGGCGTTTTGGCGGGCGATATCGCGGCGGAGCTGGTCCCCAAGGGGGAGGTGGACAAGACATCTCTCCAGGTCTACGAGAAGAGGTGGAGGGAGACGATCGGAAAATCGATCGCCAGGAACTTCGCAGTTAAGGAGTTCTTCGTCGACCTCACCGACGACGACCTGAATCGGCTGACCCACTCCCTCGACGGCATCGATATCGCCCAGCTGGATCTGAGGGGGCTATTGAAGGTTTTGGTCCGACAGAACCCGAAGCTCCTCTTGAAGCTCCGGCATCTGATAGTTTAGTTTAGTCGCCTAATAGCTTAGGAAGACGGTCGAGGTCAAACTCGATCCTCACCCTCTCCCGGTCGGCGCCGACGGAGACGACGGTAGTGTGGAAGACGTATTGGAGGGTCCGCCGCCCTCCCGGCACCCTCACCCCGTGGTCTTTGCTGAGCCTCTGGAGGGTGCAGGTCTGGAGGACCGGTCCGGACTGGAGGAAGAGGAGGCCGGGGAGGTTGAGGTTCTGATGAGCTAACGTCGGAAACTTCTCCTCGAGGATCGCCGCCAGCTCCTCCCGGGTGATCTCGACCGCTCTTCCTTCGCTCTCGACTCTGATGTGCTCCTCGTCGGCCTCAACGGCGTCGACGTGGGCCTTGAGGGTGGAGGATACGTAGTTATCACCCCTTCCCCTCTTCTCAGGCGGGAGGATCTCTTCTAGCTTTGAGAGGAAAGGGCGAAGGAGGGGGCCGCTGCCGCCGAAGATCGCCCCCGGCAGGTTTCTCACCTCAGCGGAGAGATCTCTCACATCCTGGTTTGTAACTTCGACATAGACCATGCTCCATCTCGGGGGTTCAAAGGGCATGTACTTGTCGGGTTGGAAGCCTGCGGAATGCCTTCGGACGATTAAACCACATCGCCATTTATATTATTGATTAAAGATGAAATAAGAGGGCCTGTCGGGATAATTGTAGGATAATTTTAGGATAATTTATATTCCGTAGCAATTAGGGGCTAAAGTTACCAACTCTATAGTGCCATTTTGTGTGGGAATTGCTTCAATATCTTTTTAAATATGGATCATCACACATCATACCATGCCGCCACCAGTTAGAATCTCAGACATCTCCCTCTACCACCGCTGCCCAAGGCTCGTCTACTTCCAGGCCATGGGTCGATCGATCTGGCCGGAGCCTGAAAGCCCGTCTAAGCTCCTCCTGAGGGAGGTGGCGTTGTACCTATCAGAGTTCGAGCTGGAGAGAGAAATAGACCTGGAAGACTGGCTCCGGGATGCCCTCGATAGGGCCGCGGCCGAGCTTCCAGTCATATGTGGAGAAGAAGTCAACCAACACGACCTCCGGGCCGCGGCCGGGGAGATCCGCGAGATCCTGCCCGAGATCGCATCAAACCTCTCGCAGAAGCTCTACCTGTTGATTCCCAGCGAGGTGGAGGTGGACCTTCGGTCCGATCGGCTCGGCCTCTCCGGGAGGATCGATCGGATCGTATCGATAGCCGGAGATGGCGGACCTGGGGCGGGCTTCTCTATCCCCTCGATTATAAAGACCAACCCTCCTCCAGAGACGGGAATCTGGCGGAGCGATCGGATCCGCCTGGCAGGCTACGCCATGCTCCTCGAAGACGAGCTGAATAGAAGGGTCGATTCGGGGATCGTCGAGTACCCTCTGGCCGGTGAAGTCCGGGAGGTGGAGATCAGAAGCTCAGATCGGAGGAGGGTTCTCCGGATCAGGGACCGGGTGAGGTTGATCAATGGTGGAAAGCTCCCCGATCGGCCGCGAGATGCCCCCTGCGACCGTTGTCCTGTCACCGAGGTTTGCGAGACTAGGCAGACCCTCGCCTCCAAGTTCTTCTGATCCAGAAGCGTTATATCCCAAAGGAGCGGAAGGTCGGAACATGTTCGGAAAGAGGCACGTCCTCTCGATGCGGGAGTTCTCGCGCGACGAGATCGACTCAGTCCTCGACCTGGCCGAGTCCCTGGAGCCCTACGCCCGCGGGGGGAGGTGCGAGGCCCTCTCGGGAAAGATCCTGGCCCTCCTCTTCTTCGAACCCAGCACCCGAACCCGCCTCTCCTTCGAGACAGCGATGATGCGCCTCGGGGGCAAGACCCTCAGCCTCGGCCCCGCCGAGGGGTCGGCCATCGCCAAGGGGGAGTCATTGGCCGACACCATCAGGGTGATCGGGGCCTACGCCGACGCTCTGGTTATCCGCCACCCCAAGGAGGGGTCGGCCCGCCTGGCGTCACAGTTCTCGCCGGTCCCGGTCTTGAACGCCGGGGACGGCGCGGGCCACCACCCCACCCAGACCCTCCTGGACCTCTACACCATAAGAAAGGAAAGCAGCCTCGAGGATCTCAGGATCGCCCTCGTCGGCGACCTGAAGTACGGGAGGACCGTTCACTCCCTCGCCTACGCCCTCGCCCTCTACGGCGCAGACATAACCCTCGTCTCTCCTCCGACCCTGGAGATGCCGGCCTCGATAAAGGCGGACCTGGCGGGGAAGGGGACGATGGTCCGGGAGGCGCACCATCTGGACTCGGTTATCAGAGACGTGGACGTCCTTTACGTCACTCGGATCCAGAGGGAGAGGTTCCCCGATCCCTACGAGTACTCGAAGGTGGCCAAAAGCTATCGAATCGGACCCGAGAGCTTGGACGGCGTCCGGGACGGCCTCATAATCATGCACCCGCTCCCGAGGGTAGACGAGATCGCACCCGAGGTGGACGAGACCCGCCACGCCCTCTACTTCAAGCAATCCTTCTACGGCGTGCCCGTGAGGATGGCCCTTCTCAAGATGTTGATGGAGGAATCGCGTTGACTGAGACCGAGATGGAGCTGAGGGTGACGCCCATCGGGAACGGGACGGTCATAGACCACATCCCCGCGGGCCAGGCCCTGAACGTCCTCAAGATCCTGGGGATTGACAGGACGACCGAGGCGACGATAAGCGTCCTGATGAACGTTTCCAGCCTGAGGTCCGGCAAAAAGGATATCGTCAAGGTGGAGGACCGGGAGCTGAAAGAGGAGGAGGTGAACAAGATCTCCCTCATCGCCCCCGGGGCGACGATCAACATCATCAGGAACCGTCGGGTCGTCGAGAAGTATACCGTCGATATGCCAGACCTGATCGTGGGCGTATTGAGATGCCCAAACCCCTCCTGCATATCCAACACCAACGAGCCGATCAAGTCCCAGCTCCTGGTCAAGAGCAAAAACCCCGTGGTTCTGAGGTGCGTCTACTGCGAGCAGCCGATCACGGAGAATATAGCAGACTACTTAATATAGAAGGCTGAATGGCTGCAGAGCTAGTTATCCTTCCAAGGATGGAGTTCAAGATGACGGTAAAAGATGGCGATTTCATCAAGGTAGATTACACCGAGAGCGTTGACGGCCAGGTGATATCCACCACAAACCGGGATGTGGCAATGAATAACGACATCTACGAGGACGGCGTCGAGTACGGCCCAGCCCTGATCGTGGTAGGATCTGGAGACGTGGTGGAGGGGTTTAAAGACGAGCTGATGGGAAAGGAGATCGGAAGTTCCGGAAGCGTGGAGGTCCCCCCCGAGAAGGGCTACGGCGTTCGCGACCCCGAGAACGTCGAGCTGATACCCCTTACAAAGTTCAAGAAGGAGAAGCCCGAGATCGGGATGAGGGTCTCAGTCGACGGCAAGATGGGAACCCTTACACGGATCATCGGGAGGAAGGCGAGGATCGACTACAATCATGTCCTCGCGGACAAGACGGTGAAGTTCGACTATACCATCACCGAGAGGATAGAGGATAGACAGGAGAGGCTGGAGAGCCTGATTAGGATCTTCGCCAAGATCGATCTGGCGGCAAAGATCCTGGAGGATGACGTCGCCGAGGTCGAGTCTCCCTGGGAGATGAGCTACTACAAGGAGTGGCCGATGATAAGGCGGGGCGTCGCCGAGATGGCCATGAGGCTCCTCGACTTCAAAGAGGTCCGGTACATTGAGAGCCACAAGCTCGCCCCCACCGTCACCTCACAGCTGGTATCTCCTCCGCCCAGGCTAGAGGAGACAGAGGAAAAAGAGGAGACAGAAACGTCGGCCGAGACTCCAGCGCCAGACGAGCAGAGCTTAGGTTAGCGTTTCGGGATCAAGAAGGATTGTCGATCCGATCCCGGGGTCCGTCGCCCGCCCCTCAGTGGGCGAAATCATTCATTTTTGGCAAACGGTTTTATAGGGCGAGCCCTCAACTGGGAACTCATGACGCAAGAGCAATCTGCGTGGGATCGTTTTCTATAACATCGAAGCGCTGCGTGGAGAAAAAGTTCGGATTTTTGACACCACCCTCCGGGACGGTGAACAGACCCCCGGCGTCTCTCTGACCCCGGAGGAGAAGATCATTATCGCTCGGCAGCTCGACAAGCTCGGCGTGAACGTCATCGAGGCCGGTTTTCCAGTATCCTCTCGAGGCGATTTTGAGGCCGTCAGGATGATCGCGAACGAGGGGCTGGCTGCCGAGGTTTGCGGCCTCTCGCGGATCATACGAAAGGATATCGACGCCTCCCTCGACGCCGAGGTGGACATGGTCCACGTCTTCGTCTCGACCTCGGATATCCAGATCCAGCACACCATCAAAAAGAGCCGCCAGGAGATCGTCGAGCAGTCGGTGGGGGCCGTCGAGTACGTCAAGGATCACGGGAGGGTCTGCCTCTTCTCGGCGATGGACGCCACCCGAACGCCCCTCCCCTTCCTGAAGGAGATCTTCGGAGCCGTGGAGGGGGCGGGCTGCGACATCATCAACATCCCCGACACCGTCGGGGTGGCGATCCCGACGATCTTCTACACCATGGTGAAAGAGATCTGCAGTTCGACGAAGAATATGGTCGTCGACGTCCACTGCCATAACGACTTCGGCCTCGCCGTTGCCAACAGCCTCGCCGCCTTCGAGGCGGGGGCAAGAGAGGTCCAGGTGGCGGCGAACGGTCTCGGCGAGAGGGCGGGAAACGCTAACCTCGCCGAGACGGTGATGTGCCTTCACTCGATGTACGGAGCCGAGACCTCCATCAATACGCCTTACCTTGTGGAGACCGCAAAGCTCGTCGAGAGGCTTTCGGAGGTGAGGATCTCCAGGACCGCTCCCATCGTCGGCGATAACGCTTTCGCTCACGAGAGTGGGATCCACAGCCACGGAGTCCTGGAGCGCTCCGACACCTTCGAGCCGGGCATCATGACCCCGGAGATGGTGGGCCACCGAAGGAGGATCGTCCTCGGAAAGCATACGGGAAGGCACGCCGTAAGGCAGTCCCTTGAGGAGATGGGGTACGGACCCAATGAGAGCCAGCTCCAGGAGATCCTGGAGAGGGTGAAAGACCTTGGAGACAAGGGGAAATGCGTGACGAACGCCGACCTCCAGACGATAGCCGAGGTGGTAATCGGAGAGCTGGCCAAGGAGAAGCAGGCCGTCATCCTGAAGGAGCTGGCGGTGATGACAGGAAACACCCTCACCTCGACGGCCACTGTCCGGGCCACCGTAAGGGGCGAAGAGCGGGTCCTCGCCAACATCGGCGTAGGTCCCGTGGACGCCGCCCTGAACGCGGTCCGGGGGATCCTCGGGGACGAGACCGCCGTCAAGATCAGTGACTTCCGGATCGAGGCGATAACAGGAGGGTCCGACGCCCTCGCCGAGGTGGTGATAGGCGTCGAGAATAGCCGCCTCGGAAGGAAGGTGACGGCCCGGTCCGCGAGGGAGGATATCGTCATGGCCTCGGTGGAGGCCCTGATCAACGCCATAAACAGACTGATGCTTTTGGAGGAAGAAGCAAGTTGAGCGATGCAAAATACGAGGTGACAGATACCCACTGCCACCTCGACTTCAAAAACTTCAACAAGGACAGAGATGAGGTAATCCAGAGAGCCTTAAAGGCCGGGGTGACGACGATGATCAACTCCGGGATCGACCTCAAGACCAACAGGAAAACTCTCGAGCTCGCAAAAAAATACAATTTCATTCACGCGACCTTGGGCCTCAACCCGAACGGCCTCGGCGAGATGACCGACGAGGAGGTGACCTCCACCCTCGACCAGATCCGATCTCACGCAAAAGAGATCGTCGGCGTCGGCGAGGCGGGCCTCGACTACTACCGCTGTCCCGACGAAAAGGGACGGGACCGACAGCGAGCGGTCTTCAGGAAGGTTGTGGACCTCTCGAGGGAGCTGGACCTCCCCCAGGTGATCCACGCCCGTCTCGCCGAGGACGAGGCCTTCGATATGGTGAAAGACCTGAACAAGGTCGTCTTCCACTGCTACAGTGGGACGGTGGGGACGATGAGAGACGCCGTCGACCGGGGCTTTTACATATCCCTCGCCACCGTCGTCTGCAAGTCCGCACAGCACCAGGTTCTGGCGAGACAGGTCCCCCTGGAACTGCTTTTGGTCGAGACCGATAGCCCTTTCCTCTCTCCAAAAAAGGGGAGGAACGAACCCTCATACGTTATGGAAGCCCTCAAACTGATCGCCAGGATCAAGGACCTTCCGCCTGAAGATGTGGCAGAAGCCACTACCGCAAACGCCAAACGTATTTTCTACCTCTGAGCGGGAGCCGTTATCCCGCTCCGCGGCTTTATCCCTGATCCTCTTGTATGCGACTCTTAACCTGCCCGACTCTGATCTGACCTTCTAATCTGATTTGATCTTATGACCTCATCCCTTCGAGATAAGATGGAAAATTATATCAGATCGACGTGAAAATCACTGTGTAAGCGAGATGGACCAGTGATCTGATGCCGATACGCTTCGAACACATAATGAAGTATTTGGGCTCCAAGAAGGAGAAGGGGAGGAAGAAGATCGGCCTGTTGGTGGATGGGCCCAACATGCTCCGAAAGGAGTTCCAGATCGACCTGGAGGAGATCAGAGACATCCTGAAGGACTATGGCGATATCAAGGTGGGCCGGGTATTCCTAAACCAGTACGCATCCGAGAAGCTGGTGGAGGCAGTGGAGAATCAGGGATTTGAGCCCGTGATCTGCACGAGCGACGTCGACGTGAAGCTGGCGGTGGAGGCGATGGATATGATCTACAACCCCATCATAGACACCATCGCTCTCGTCACGAGGGACGCCGACTTCAAACCGGTCCTTCTGAAGGCGATGGAGCATGGAAAAGAGACTATAATCTTCGGGGCGGAGCCTGGATTCTCTGTCGCTCTTAAGAACTCTGCGGATTACGTCATCGTCCTTCGGGACGGTGAGTACGTGGTCAAGTGATATGGGTCGCCAGCATCTATTTGTAGGGCCTCTTCCAGATGAGGGGCAGGGCAAAAGGCGAGGTGAGATCGATTTGAGGGAATATTTTGGGAGGTCGGGACGTGCCTGGGCGAGAGGGCTTTTGGTTCAAGCCGGATGGAAAAGAGACGGCGTCCGTGACGATGGCTGGAACGACCCCGACGCCTGGGACGACGATAAGTTTTCCCCCTCTGGAGGTTTCAGGCTTCCTCTGACGTACTCGGGCATAATCCTGGTCATCTGCGTTTTATTCTTCTTCGTGAGAGTTCTTGCCCCCGTCTTCGCCTTCAACTACCTGGCCTTAAACCCCTCCTTCGTCGCAAGCAGGCCCTGGACCCTCATCACCCATATGTTCGTTCATGCGAACATGGAGCACCTATTCTTCAACATGCTATTCCTATTCTTCTTCGGAACGGAGCTGGAGCGGAGGGTAGGCGAGTCGAGGTTCCTCCAAATCTTCATAATATCGGGGCTTGCTGGAGCCATCGGCCAGATGGCGGTGGTGCCCACTGGTTATATGATGGGGGCGAGCGGCGCCTTATACGGCGTCATGGGCTGCCTTGCCGTAATTGCCCCGGAGATCAAGGTTCTCCTCTTCTTTGTGATACCCCTCAGCATAAGGGCAGCTGTGGTCCTCTTTGCGGTCCTCGACTTCACCATGATGGGGTCTGCAGACAGCATAGCCCACATGGCCCACATAACGGGCCTTCTCGCGGGCCTCGCCTACGGCGGGATGCTCAAAGACCGATATCGCTACAGGCACCGTTAAGCTCTACAGGCACCGTTAAGCTCTACAGGCACCGTTAAGCTCTACAGGCACCGTTAAGCTCTACAGGCACCGTTAAGCTCTTGTGGGGTGGGCGAAAAGCTGAAGTGAAGCTTGGGTCATTTGCGATAGATATGGGCTTTGCATCTTGATAACGTGGTGATAATCTGGGAGATGAGATCGGAATTATCGTGGGGGAGACTAGCGCCCACGAGTTCAAGTTTTTGATCGTTGACGAGGCGAGCAGGGGAAGCTACGTCAAGGTTAAAGACGGCCCCAGGGGGTGGATCATAGCCCAGGTGGTGGAGGTCACAAGGTCCAACGTCGCCTACAGCATCAGCATCATCGACGAGAATAATTCAGAGGCTAGAGAGCGGGTCTTGGGCCTCGCTCGGGTGATCGGGGTGACCACGGGCGGAAGGCTCGCGATGCCCACAAACCCCCCCCGGCCTGGAGATCCAGTCCTGAGGGCCGACGCTCCCTTAATTGAGATGGCCCTGGGCCTATCGAAGGGAAACCTCTACATCGGCCTCCTCGAGGGGCACGACTTGAAGGTGAGACTAGAAGCCGACTCCTTCGTCCAGAAGCACTGCAGCATCCTCGCAAAGACCGGGAGCGGAAAGTCCTACACCGCCGCGGTGGTCCTGGAGGAGCTCCTGGAGAGGGGGGTCGCCCTTCTGATCATCGATCCTCACGGCGAGTACGCCTCGATGAAGCAGAAGAACACCAAGGGCGATTTCGCCAAGTACGACGTCACGCCGAGAGGGTACGACGTGACCGTCTACTCTCCTGCAAACAAAACGACAGCCCCTCACGCAGACCGTTTCCTCCGGTTCAATGGCAAGAACCTGACCGCCCGGGAGCTCTCTGCTATGCTCCCAGAGGACGTGACCAACAGCCAGAGGGGGGTCCTCTACGAGGCGATAAAGATCCTCGCCTCTGATGGCGGGACATACGAGCTGGAGGACGTCATCGCCCAGGCCGAGAAGGACACGAGCAAGGCGAAGTGGGGGCTGATCGGCCATCTCGAGGCTCTGGAGGAGCTGGGCATATTCTCGGGCAAGGCGACGGAACTCGGGGAACTCCTCCAGAGGGGGAAGGCCTCCGTCATCGAGATGACCGGAGTTCCCCCCGACCTCCAGGGTATGATAGTCGCCAAGCTTCTCTCAGACCTCTTCGAGGCGAGGAAGAGGGGGCTCGTCAACCCCGGGATGGTCGTCGTCGAGGAGGCCCACAACTACATCCCTGAGAGGGGGAGCGGACGGGCCGCCAGCACCCCAGTTATACGGACCATAGCCGCCGAGGGCCGCAAGTTCGGCCTCGGCCTTCTCGTCATCAGCCAGAGACCCGCGAGGGTCGATAAAAACGTCATATCCCAGTGCAACACCCAGATCATCCTCCGGGTCACAAACCCCAACGACCTTCGGGCCCTGAGCAAGGGGATCGAGGGGATGAGCTCGGAGCTGGAGGGGGATATAAAGAGGCTTCCGCCGGGGACGGCGATGCTGGTGAGCAACGAGATCGAGCATCCCGTCACCGTGAAGATAAGGCCGAGGAAGAGCAGGCACGGGGGGGTGAGCACTCCCATCGTCGGCTGTGAGAGGGCTAGGGCTGCTGCAGGAGCCGCTAGAGGAGCGAAACCTGGCAGCTCTCTCGTCAGCGGAACAAAAACTGTGCCCGATGGTGGGCCAAAAGAGAAAAAGGAAGCAAGCGGCGGTTTCCTCAGGAAGATCCTTGGCAAATGATCCGGAAGGGACTTATTCTGTCTTCTCAGCCTGCTCATCGGGGCTTGACTTTTTGGGGCTCATATTCAGGATATCGCCGACGGATTTTCCATCCTGATGAGGAGGATCGCAGCCATAAAAGCCGCCGATGCGCCGAAGAGAAATGTCGCCTGGGGGTTCAAATACTGCCAGAGAAATCCAGCACCAACCCCCGAGACGATGGCGGATACGCCGACAGCGCCGTAGTAGACCCCAAAGCCCGTCCCCCTGATCTCCGCCCGGCACAGATCCGAGACGAAGGCCCGCTCAGCTCCGTCGACGATGGCGAAGACGAGGCCGTAGAGGGAGAATAAGAGGACCAGAACCGGCGTCGATGAGACGAGGGCGAAGCCGAGGGAGACGAGGGCGAATAGCGAGTAACCGAGGGTTAAGACCTTCTTTCTTCCGACCCGGTCGGACCAGGATCCGCTGGGGATCGAGAATATGGTATACACCAGATTGAAGAGGACGTAGAGGAGGAGGGGCGCGCCGACGGCCATGCCCCCGGAGAAGAAGTCCGTGGCCCTCAGGATGAAGAACATGTAGCTGAAGTTTGCGAGAGCGAAGAGGGAGGAGATGGCGATGAACTGGCGGAGGTCGGGCGAGATCTCGGATAGGTCCGGCCGGATGGTGCATACTGGAGACCTGCTCTTCTCCCTGACGGGGATGAGGGGAAGGAGGGCGACGAAGGCGACGATCCCTGCCACGACGAAGATCGTTCTGAAATCCATCCCGCCCTGCCAGAGGAGGTAGGCGAGGACCGACCCGATCACCGCCCCCAGGGAGTCGAGGGCCCGATGGATGCCAAAGCCCCTCCCCCGCCCCTCTCGGGACGCGGACTCGGCGATGATGGCGTCCCGGGGGGCAGACCGTACCCCCTTGCCGGACCGCTCCAGAGTCTTGAGGACGAGGACCTGCTGCCAGCTCGCTGCGATTGCGAGGAAGAGCTTTCCCGCGGCGGAGATGCCGTAACCCGCCGCGACGAGGGGCTTTCTTCGTCCCATCCGGTCCGACCAGCACCCTGAGACGACCTTGAGGAGGCTGGGGAGGCCGTCGGAAAGCCCCCCGATCAGTCCGACGGCAACGCCGCCGGCGCCCAGAGATGCGATGAAGAGCGGCAGTATCGGCTGGATGATCTCGCTGCTGGCGTCGTTTAGGAGGCTCACAAGGCCCAGGAGGTATATGTTCCTCTTCCCCTCTTCTCGGGATTCCGCCTTCATTGATGAAATCTAGGCTGAAAGATAACAATAATGTTTCGGTCCGTTTCGATTTTGTATGCGGTTCAAAGATTCACGAAGGTTGTTTATAGTATAGGACCCGAAAATATCGGAGAAGATGAGATCGATCCCGTCATGGTGGGATGGCAGAATGAAAGTCGAGGCACCTCTCTTGGCGACCCTCTCTCTCGCGATGGTCATCGCAGGATTTGCCGCTGCTGTCTCCCCCGGCGATCAGCTAGTCTCCCTCCTGGAAGAGGGTGAGTATCCGCCAAAGGTGCCAGTGGGTCCAGCTCTCGCGGATCTGGGCCTGGTCTTGGCCGGAACCGGGGTCGCCTCGAACTCCACGGCAGACCTTCCCCTCACCCTGATGGTTGAGAGGACGAGGCTGATCCGGCCCTCTCACGCTGAAAATCTCTTTGACAAACTGGGCAGAATCGATGCATTTGTGGTCGGAGGATCGAGCTTTGAAGGATCCGATTATGAGGGTCACATGCTCCTCTCCGATAGGCCCTACCTTCTCGGCGAGATTGAGATTTCCGGCGGGGAGGAGGTCTCGGAGCTGGAGGCGGATGTGCTGAAGAAGACCTCGGGAGGCGGCGAGGAAGACGTAGGCCGCTTCTATATCAAGACGGAAAGGCGGGAACGCCTCTGGGATGGCGAGGGCGTCTTGTCCATAGAGGACGACGTTATTCGAGGCGATTACAAGGTCATTCTCGGGATGACGCCTCAAGCTGAAAGAAGGTCCGAGGAGGTCCGGATCGTCTCAGGATCGCCACCTGACATATCAACGATCACGTCTTCAGTTTCGAATACGGGAAAACCTGGATTGATATGGAAATGACGAAATGAGACGAGCAGACTTAATCAAGCTGGCCGCGTCCCTTGGCGCCTGCTACCTCGCGGCCTTCCTGGGGTCGATATTCACCATGCCGAACGTGCCCGTCTGGTACGCCTCATTGGCGAGGCCCTTCTTTGCCCCACCCGGCTGGGTCTTCGCCCCGGTCTGGACCGCCCTATACACCCTGATGGGGCTCTCCGCCTACCTGATCTTGCGGGAGGGGATGAACGACCCGAAGGTAAAACCGGCATTGTCGGTCTTCGTCCTCCAGCTTGTCGTTAACGTGTCCTGGTCTGCGGCCTTCTTCGGCCTCCGCTCCCCTCTGGCGGGGCTCGCCGTCATCGTCCTACTCTGGGCTCTCATCGCCCTGACGATTCAGAAGTTCTGGGCTATTTCGAGGACTGCGGGAGCCCTTCTTCTGCCCTACCTAATCTGGGTGAGTTTCGCGGCGATTCTGAACTTTGGGATCTGGAGACTCAATCCATGACTTGTCTTAAATTCTTGTACCAATAACATTTTAATGGTTTGAAGCCCTCTATGGAGTCAGGTGATACGAATGTCCGAAGAGAATAGACATCTGGGCGAGATGATAAACACCTTCGATGCAGCAGCAGGGGAGGCTCTGGGAAAAAGAGAGAGCCACACCCCCAGGATCGAGGCGCCGAAGGCCGTAGGTGCCGATGAGCCCTTCAAGCTGAAGGTCTCCGTCCAAAACCACCCAAACAAGGCCGAGCACTCCATCAGGTGGATCGAGGTCTACTTCCGGGAGGAGGGAAGGCCCTTCAACCCCATCATGCTGGCAAGGATGGAGTTCGCCCCGGTCTACTCAGAGCCCGAGGCGAAGCTTAAGGTGAAGCTATCCAAGTCCGGCTCAATCATGGCCGTTGAATACTGCAACGTCCACGGTCTCTGGTCTGCAAAAGAAGATATAAAGGTGGGATAAACCCCACCTGATCTCTTTTTTTCATCAGGCCGAGCTCACGATCAGCAGCCCAAATAAGATGTTCAGGGCCATCAGCAGAAGGGCGGTCCTGCCTAAGAGCCTGTGGACCCTTCTGATCTTTGCCTTATCCTCCTTCGCCGCCCTCAGCTGGAGAAGCCCCAAGCTCGGCGTGGCTATGAGCAGAAGAATAACGAACGTGCCGAGGTAGGCGTGGGGAACTCTGAAGTGCTCCTGAGATGCTGCGGAGATCATGTAGGCTGCCATCGCCATTCCGGCGAGGGCAAAGGAGACTCCCGAAATTTCGAGAAGCTTATGCCTTTTCAGCCACCCCTTCTCTTTTCCCCTGGCGACGGTCATACCCCAGACCAGGAGCAGAAAACCCAGGATCACGAGGGAAGCGTGATAGGGCCAAAGCCTCACGATCTCGGCGGGAATTTCGCTGGGTGCCTCGGAGGCTCCGCACCCAGGGGCTGCGCTCATGAAGATCGCTAAGAATATAGCCCACGAGAATTTGGCCATCAATCCTTTGAGACTGCGGGTTTCCTCTTCCATCTTGACGTGGTAGGTCATAACTCTGACCTCGTGCAGGAGAATGACTATCTTTCTTCCTCCATAATAGGCATGTCTTTATTAAATTCATTGATCAAAGATATCTGCCAAAGCAGGGACGGATCCGAACTAAAAAGAAAAAGTTGGCGCAGTTAGGGGGGTCGCCTCCGGAACGGGGACCCTTTCGCCATCATGGAGAATGTCGAGGAGGCAAGAGAAGCTAACGCTCCGCCTCCGCCTCCACTTCCATGATCAGCTTCTCTCCGCCGCTGACATACGTCATGTAGTGAATGACTAAGCATATGCCCCAGCCGATGGGCGAAAACCAGGGTTGCCAGACGGGCAGAGTAGCACCAGCCTCATTTATGGCGGGTATTACCATCATGTAGTTTATCGCCAACCACACGATGTTAACCACCAGGTAGATCACGAGGTGCGTCGTGAACAGCTTCTTCATCCGCGCCTGCATGGCTGTTCTAAACGCCTTTTTGTACGCTTCGTCGGCCATTTTTTTCCTCACCTCCTGAACAGAAACACCTTCTATATGTATGTCCGTCAATATATAAGTCTTTCTAGAGTAATTTCGCATCAGCGGACTAATGTCATTTTTCCTGTGATGATCGATATCACAACAGAGATCTGCCAAATCATGAGGCTTCAGGTCGGTGAGGCACAAATTAAATTTATATTAATATTTCATATTTTTAAAATCTTTGCAGATCGGCAGGCTTATATTTAAACAGCTGCTTTATATTCCGGAGCTTCTGCTAGCTTAGAGGTCAGATCCATGAGCTTTCTGATTGATCCGCCCCTGCTGGTTTTGTCGGGCATATTCATATACTTTGGAGGGCGAAGGCTTGGCTGGGAAAGACATGCAAAGATCGTGGTGAGTGTTGCGATCGTACTTATTTTTATAATATTTAGCTCCCTCCTGTACGCCGATATATTTCTGTGCGTATTTCCCCCCTTCTCCGGAATGAGCGGCTCAGAGTTCATGCTCCACTCCGACATAACCGGGATCGCCAAAGATGAGGTTCCCACCGTCGTCGTTCTCCTTCTATTCGTCCTCTACCCCGTCTGGCTCTTCGCTGGATATGCGGCCGCCCTTTTGATATCGAAGCGGAGAAGGATCTCAAATGAGGTCTATTCCCTCTGGGACGTCAAGAGCCGAACCGAACACGGTCCCTCGGAATACTTTGTGGCGAGAGATCCCGATGCCAAAAAGTGCGTGCGAGATGCAGTCGCCGCCCTAGGCGGCATAGGGAGGTTCGTCAAGGCCGGCGACAAAGTCTTCATAAAGGTCAATATCTGCGGCGGAGTGCCCGAGGTTAAGGGGACCTTCACCAGCACTGAGGTCGTCGATGAGATCGTCGATCTTGTAAGAGGGGCGGGAGGGGATCCCTTCATCGGAGATGCCGACATGATCTGGAATAAGTTCTGGCAGGTGGCGGCCGACTCCGGCTGGTTCGAATGGGCGAAAGAGAAGGGGGTGAGGCTCGTCAACCTCTCCGAGACGAAGATAGTCGGCTTTGACTTCGGGGAGGGGACCGTAATCGGAACTGATATGATCTCAAAGGAGGTGATCGACGCCAAGGTCCTCATCTCTGTCCCGACGATGAAGACCCACCTTTTGACGGGGGTGACCCTGGGGATGAAGAACATGTATGGCACCTTGCCGGAGGTGGACAAGGCCAAATATCACAAAATGAAGATCGAGAAGGTGATATACGAGGTTAACATGGCCTTCACCCCGAACCTTGTGATCATCGACGGCAGCATAGGAAGTGAGGCGATAGGACCCCTCAGCTCCAGGCCCTTAGACTTCCAGACAATCGTAGCCGCAAATGATGTCGTCTGCGCAGATTCCATCGCGTCGCAGCTGATGGGATACGATCCCCAGGAGGTGGTTCACCTGAGGCTCGCCGCCGAACGGGGCCTTGGCGACGCCTCGCAGAAGTTCAATTTTGGAGAACTACCCTACTGTCATGCCAGCGGCAAGGACGGGAATTGGGACCGTCCCGAGGCTAAGGTGAAGGACTTCTATAACTGGGGGATCGAGCAGATCCTGAAGTTTCCGGGCTGGAGCACCCTCTTCAACGTCGGTGCCGACTTCTTCCTATACGACATGGCGAGGCTTCCCGTCTTTCGTTACCTCACCCCGGGCCTTTTGAAGCTTATAAACGACGTCGTCTACCTCCATCTCAGGGGTCAGGGGGATACCGAGAAAGACAGGATCCGAAGAAGAAACAACTTCTTCGTCCTCCTACTTCTCGCGGAGGCGGCCCTCCTCGGCTTCTACATGGACGGGTATCTGACGAAATCCCTATTCTTCGACTTCAACTTCCTCATCGCCATCGTGGTCGCGATTCTCGCCGCCGTCAGGATGAAGACGAGAAACCTCCTGGCCCTAATCCTCTCCTCAGCCCTCGTCACTTCGGTCCTGGAGATGGGACTCACCTCGGACGGGATCGTGAAATACGCCGGAAACGACGGTCCCACTCTCTTCGTCGTGTCGGGATGGATGTTGCTATTGGTAGCGATATTCGGGATATCAGACCTGTTAAGGTTTTGGCTAATTAAGCTGGGCATATTCAAAAAGCTCAGGGGATGGAAGGCCCTTCCCTTCGCCGCGGCTGCGGCGGCCTTTTCCCTCTTCTTCTATCTGGAGGGGTACTTTGATCATGCCGGAAGGTGGGTTTTGGTGATCTACGTGGCGATGTTCCTCCTCTCTATCTTCTTCTCGAGCCGGTGCTCAGTAGATTGGAACGCTGCTCTAGTCGTCGTCAGCATAGCCCTCGGTGGCTACATGGAGCTCGTGGGATTGTTCGCGGGGATCTGGAGCTATCCCTTGACATCGGGCTTGCCGATCTTCATCACCATAGCCACCGCCATCAATGCGGGGGCAGTTTTGGGAACGGCTTCCCTTGGGGGGGTGGACCTATCCACCTCGACGGCCACGAAGTCAGTCGAGGATGAAGCTTCCAAGGCTCCGAGGACGCAACCAGAGGATTAATACGATCCATCCTTATCGATGGCTGGCTAAAATTAAAATCAGGCGTCGGATCGGGAGCGATCATCGACCACCATTATCGATTGCTGGCAACCGATGCTCAGATCTCTATATCCCTCGAAGCTCCCCTCCCCGTTGGCATAGGCTTCGTGCCATCCTGGCGGGACTGGCATCTCTGCATAGAGCCGGTCTCTTCTGGCTTCGAGGAGGCGGGGCTCTTTCCCCATGAAATGGGCGGCACAGGTGACTCTGTTCTTAGTCGTCTTTGAGAGCCGTTCCATCCATCGGTATCCGCTCATCGACCTCATGAGATGGTGGTCCAGGATCAGGGTCTCCACCTTCTCGGCGATGGCCTTTCCATTATCCCATGCGACCTTCCGGAGTTCTGGGCGGAGACGGGAGAGGTACAGGGGCGGCCCTGAGGCGATGACGATGGTGGGTTTCCAGTCAATGATGATCGATATCGTCTCCTCGTCAAGGAGCTGGATGTCGGAAGCGTGGACGAAAACCTCATCACCCTCCTGGATCCGGGTCATCATCACCGTTCCCAGCCTCGAACCGCGAGGGCCGTGAGGGACGGGCGAAGAGAAGCTGATCACGCCATCATCCCTCTCCTCAGCGTCGGGAAGGATGCAGCCCGCGAACCGGGAAAGGTCGATCCACCGCTGGACCGCCAGGTCCGAGAGGTCGTGGGGGCCCTTGCACCAGAGCCGGACGTTGTCGAGGGGCGGGATTCGGCTGAGGGATAGCTGGTATGGGTTGGCGTCTGACAGGGGTATGTGGTCGCCGTGGTAGTGGCTGATCACCACGTCCGATGCCCTGCCCAGGGCCTCGACGATCTTCTCGCGGACCTCGGCCCCCACCGCCACCTGGTGGGGGTGGGGAAGCCTTCTGTGCCTCAAATATCCGAGGGCGACCCCCGGGTCGATGACGATCGTCCGTCCTTCCGCCTCTACCACGCAGGAGAGGCCTCTGACGCCGAGAGATTCGGTTCCCAGCACTTCTATCTTCATGGCAGTCCTTACCTCTTATTTCCGTCTCCTTCTCTTCTGTATGCCGTATCAAGCTCTTCTTGATGTCGTCTGAAGCTGCCCGGATTTAAAATACAAAATCTGGCTCCACTATTTTGAGCTGAGAGCAGGGCCTTAAAAGTTTTCGGTCATCGATCACAAGTCTGCGGTTTTACCGATAGATCGAGTCGATCGGCTCCGCCAACGGTGCTTCGTCGAATCGTCCTGGAGATCGAACCGCCCTGATTGGCCCAGCGCCAAAGGGTAAAGGGCCCGACCTGTCGAAGGGGAAGAGATGTCTTGAGGCCTTTTAGGAGCGACGCATGGTATGAAGAGTCAGTGGCGGGTTCTCAGGCGGCGATAGGATGGCAGATAGGAAGGTTTGATTATAGCGAGGCCATAGACGTAATCTTTATAAATCTTTAGGAATAACAGAGGGGCGGGGTTAGTAAGATGAAGAAACTTTTGTTCCTTTTGGGCTGCCTGTGTTCGGTAGCCATAGCCATCGCATCGCCGCCATCATATGTTCCACCGGGAACTGGTCCAACGGTATCGCCGCCGTATGTATCGCAGGGAACTGGAGCGACGATAATGCATCCAGAAGGATATGGGTGGTCGAACCCCGACTGGCTTTCATCCGACGTCGGCCTTACCACATACTATGGTCCATACGGTTATCCCACCGCACTAAGATTTTTTGATGATCGCATGTGGTACGATGAATGGTATCCTATTGCGCGATCGTTCCTGGATGATACCACTTACCGAACGTATTACCAAACATATTACTACACCTACCAGCATCCAGTTTATCTGGACGGAGGTTGGTGGAAAGATCCGCGAGGTTATCGGCCGTTATATAAAATAAGTCCGGGATTTGTCTTCAAGGGCGAGAGTCATATTATTGGGGGATGATCCATCTCCCTGTCGTTCAAGGGGAGAAAGGCCAGTTTGACCCAAGTCCGCCTCTCGTCTTCCCCCCCCGCTGCCCAAAACTTACGGATTAATTAAAGGCATCTCCAGGAGAAGGTCAAGTTATAGCCCTCTGATTCGAGATGATCATTTTTTAGGGTTCTTCTGGAGGCCCGAGGAGCGGCATCTTCTCCGGTCAAATCCGGGCGGCATGACGCCGAAGTATTTTTGATATCATAAGTGTTGAGGATATCGTGATCTGATGAAGCGAGGATGGATAATTGTCTTGATCGTTGGTATCGCCTTCATTGCCCCATGCGCTGGTCAGACCGACCTTTGGCGGTTCAATTCTCCGATGGACTTTACATCCGGCCCCGTGGTAAACGTGAACATATTTAAAATTTGGACGATCAATTCATCGATGCAATTCACTCCGACCTTATCCCCAGGAATCGCCGAGGGAATTAACAAAACCCGCTTTATTTGTAATATTGTTTAGTTTCATTTTGCGATCAAAAGACTTTGACAGGATGATCGAAGGAAGGCAAAAACAAGGGGAAGGATAGGATCGGCTCCATAAATGCGGGCTTTGGCTCCGAAAGATTTTTCATCGCAGATTGCAGTCTTGATTTCGAGCAGGGCGAAGAGATCGGACTGAAACATGAACCAGATTTTTGCGGGTGGCATTTCGATGCTGGCGGTAGATTGGCTGAAAGAGGGAGATTCACTCTATTCGCAAGGGAGATATGCAGAGGCAGTCCGGGCTTACGATGAGGCCCTCCGCCTCGATCCCGAGGACGCCAGGGCCTGGAGTAATAAGGCGGCAGCCCTTGCTGGCATGGGCAAATACATTGAGGCGATTAGGGCCTGCGACGAATCCATCAGGCTCGATCCCGAACTTGCGCTGGCATGGAACAACAGAGGTTTCGCTCTCAGAAACTTGGGGAGGCTTCTTGAGGCCATCCAGGCATACGACGAGGCGCTTTGCATCAATCCTGGATACGTCAGGGCGTGGTACAACAAGGGCAACGCTCTCGAAGCCCTCGGGAAAAGGTCCGAGGCCAGCGCCGCCTATGCCAGAGCAAAAGAGCTCAAACTGAGTGAATAAATGTTTATTTTTCCGTCGCTGCAGCATATCGTCGATGGCAATCTCTTCCTCTCAAATAATAGCGTATTTGCCCAAGTAGCGGCCCAGGATGTGATAAGACTTGCGAAAGCTCGATAGCGTCACCCTCGACCTGGAGGCTCGGGGATTGAAATTCCGGCACCAGACCTTTCTTCGGGTCGGGTACACAGCGGATATTTTGTTTAAGAAAGAGAAGATTGTCGTCCTCGACACCCGGAACGCCGATCCCTACGCAGTCAGGAAGCTGAAGGCGGCGGGATATAAGGTATTTGTAATACCTGAGGGGAAGCTCGACGATGATCAGATAAAGGCGTTCTGTGACGAGGTGGAGGAGGGGGCGAGGGAGTGAGGAGGAAGTCGGTTTTATTCTAGCATGGCGATCTTCTCCGCCAACAATTTAATTTAACTGCTCCAGGGAGCCGTTAGCTATATACGGTGATGTTGCAAGATAAAAAATGGATACAGAAATGCAAGCCACTGGTTGTGGCCTGCATTCGAGCCCATCACCAACCTCTCAAAAGAATGGGTACGATCGCTGAGAAACGATCTCGCTTAAGGGGAGCTAAAGAACGAAACTCTGACGAGGATCCTTAGGAAGATCTGGGTGTTGGTCTTGGTGCTGGTGTGTCCGTACAGCTGAACGAATGTAACAACGAGAACAATGACGCAGTTAAACGGAGTTCAGGGCAGTTAAAAATTAGTATGAGGTGGATTGGATGAAGATCGCGATTAAGCCTTGCAGATCGGTTTCAAGAGGTCTGATGATGCTTTGGGGATGCCTCCTGTTATGTCTTTTGACTTGCGTGGCGGCATCGGCCCAGGAAGAAAACATCACAGGGATTGGCGGAGAATTTTACGACTATGCAGAGTTCAGCTTCGCCGTCCCCAATGATTTAGAGGAAATGGTAGTGGCTGAATCTCTCTCTGAGGGAAATTATTCAGAGGGAAGATATGTGGCGGCATCCATGCTTTTCAACGAGAGCAGAGTATGGGTCTTGCTTATCTATCCATGTGATCCCCCAGAAGGAGACCTGGACGCTGTAGGTCTGAAATCCGCTGTCGAGGAGTTCAACTCCGGGTATAATCAGACCGTCTACAGCCCCTCCCCCCTGAACATCAGCGACCGGACCGGCATCGCTGGCCAGTTCGGCAACCAGATCCTGATAGCCTACCAGCCATCGGTTCAAACCCTTTCGATGATATTAATGGACGTAAACGTGAGCGAAGGCTTCCTGGAGTATTTCCCCCAGTCTCTACAGATAATCGTCAATGAGAACAGCTCGCCTCTATGGCCCGGTTACTGCCCAGGTGATGAGACGGTCGAGACGATCGAAACGGTCGAGCCGCAGGTTGCTCCTGCAGCAGCCGAAACCCCCCAGGTCGAACAGGCCGTCCAGACAGGCTCTGAGGTCGATCCGGAACAGGTTGAAGCAGACGTGGCGGCCATCAAGGAGAAGATGAAAAGCACCTTCAATATCAAAATGTGAATGGTGGGGATTGAAACCAATCGGCCCAGCCAGGCCGTATACAGAGGTATGAAAGGCGCAGGCATAGACTTCGTCGCCAGCGTTCCCTGTATCAACCTACGGGGGCTGCTATGCATGATCGAAGCTGATCCCGAGATCATGCACATCCCCGTAACCAGGGAGGAAGAGGGGGTTGGGATATGTGCCGGGGCGCGCCTCGGCGGCAAAAGGCCAGCTTTGCTGATGCAGAACTCCGGCCTCGGAAACAGCGTCAACGCCCTCGCCTCCCTGAACGGTCTCTACAAGATTCCCCTACTGATGATCATATCCCATCGAGGCGGGGAGGGCGAGACGATCGTGGGCCAAGTACCCATGGGGAGGTTGACCCCAAAGATTCTCGATGCCATGGATATCCCCAAGTTTGCTCCCACCTTGGCGGAGGCCGAGGAGACGGTGGGCAGGGCTTGGCAGGCAGCCCAGGCTGCCGGCACGCCGACGGCGGTGCTGCTGGATATCGAGTTTTGGGAATCGGGGGCTATATGATGAAGAGGCTCGAAGCCATCACCGTCATCGCTGAGGAGGCCACATCCCTGGAAGCCCTCGTTGTCGGAAACATCGGCTTTCCCTCAAGAGAGCTCTTCGCCGTAGGCGACCGCCCCGCAAACTTCTACATGCTGGGGTCGATGGGCCTCGCCTCCTCCATCGGCCTGGGCCTCGCCCTCGCGTGCCCTGACGAAAAGGTGATCGCCATCGACGGAGACGGCGCCGTCCTGATGAACATGGGGAGCCTAGCCACCATCGCCGACCAAGATCCAGATAATTACCTTCTCATCGTCCTCGACAACGGATGCTACGGCTCCACGGGATCTCAGCCGACCTGCACCTCCAGGAGGGCGGACCTCGGCCGAATCGCCGAGGGGGCCGGAATCTCCGAGGTGAGGATCGCCGCCACTCCCGTGGAGGTTCGAGCAGGCATCGCTGGCAAGGGTGTCCTGGTGGTCAAAGTCGAGATCGGCAACGCCGACGTTCCCGTGATAGACCTATCTCCTGAAGAGATCATCGAAAGGTTCATGGTGAGATCCGGTCCACCATCTCGGTCATCTTGAAGCTGCCGTCCAGGATCCTCCTCTTCAGATCTTCTGCGAGCTTCTCGGCTCTGAGGCGGTCGGATTGCCGGACCACGATCGGAACCTCGCGGCCGCCAAAATGGAGGGATCCGAGATGGGCCCTGAAGACATCCCCGATGCAGGCAGAGGAGCAGAGGCCGCAGTTGAAGCACCTCTCCCGGTCAAGGGTCGGCTTCCAGTCCCGAAAGCCTATGGCCCCAGTCGGGCAGATCGACTCTGGGATGCACTGGGTGCACCTCTTGCAGGTGTCGGGGCTGAAGCTGACCTCCAAGTCGACATCCTCCCAGACGTCGCCATAGGTGGCCTTTCCTATCTCCCTCCTTTTCGCCACGTCCATAACCGGGAGGGGGATCGACCGATCGGGGGCGGCGATGCTCTCCAGAATTAGATCGCTCAAAACGGGGATCGGCACCGCCCAGGAGGTGACGCACTCGGGGCCGCAGGGGGTAACGAAGCCTCCCATATACTCGGGTTCCATCTTGTACATGTCGGCGAAGCCCGACAGGTTCGGCCTCTCTGGGGAGCTCCGGGTCCCCTCGCCCAGAACAAAACCCTCGGCCCCGTTTAAGAGGATCCTCGTCCCGACGCCGATCGCCTCCAGGAATGGATCGTTCTGGACCGGGTTCAGATGGCCGCACCCAGAGACGGAGGCCCCGTTACAGCAGGGGTCAAAGAGGGCGGCGTGAAAGATGGTGGCTACCCTCTCGTCGCTGGGATTAACGAAGGCGGAGTAGTTCTTAAAAGAGTGGCGGGTGCCGAAGAGCCTTGCCTGAAGCATCTCGGAAAGGGCCACATCAACCCTGAAGACATCACCGGCATCGGTCTCGACCTCGACCTTGACCTCTTTCCCCTCGGCGAGATCCCGGAAGAGATGGCCTCCACCGTATCTGGGATCTCTGCTGTGAGCCGTCCCAAAGACCATCAGATCGATGATCCCCAGCCGCTCGTTGGGGCAGGGGCCGACCTCGGCTGGAATGCCGTTGAGCCAAGCTCTTTTCGCCCGAAGGAAGGATCCCGGCGGCGCCACTGAAAAGGAGAGGACCGCGTAAGTTCCGCTCATCACCGCCCGGGTGGCACATGTCACCACATCCACGTCCTCCAGGGTCTGCCTCTCGCCATCTTCCAGGATCTTCCGCACCTCCTGAGCTGAAAGGACGACCGCCTCGCCCCGGTCCACCTTCGCCCTAATATCAGAGAATGAACGCTCCATAACACCTCCCTTAACTTCAGACCTTAATGAACTCCGCCACTACCCGCGACCTCACGTAATCCTCCCCTCTGATCCGAGTGAGTCGCAGATCCGTCCTGATCGAAACCGGCCGGAAAATCCTGAACAATTCTAGCACCTCCCCCTCGGTGAAGTAGTGGGTCAATACTCCCCCACCCCGCCTGAAGGTCTCCGGCTCTACCTCTTCGCCCTTTCCCGCTCTCATGTCTTCGACCCCGAACTCCTGGAAAAAGAGGCTTGCTCCGGCCTTCAGGACCCGGGCCGCCTCCTTCGCAGCTCGGAGGCGATCGATCTCGCGGAGGTGACCGATGACGTGGAAGGCGAAGATCGCATCGAAAAAGGCGTCTTGGAAGGGGAGGAGGACCGCGTCCGCTACCATTAAATCAACTTTTGAGGGCGCGTCCGTCAGAGAGACCGCAATTTCCCTGCCGAGCCGCGTCGCCGAGGGCGAGATGTCCAGGGCCGCGATCCACCAGGGGCGTCTCAGCATCGCGGCCAGGGTCTTGCCGTTGCCGCAACCCAGCTCCAGGACCCTCGAGCCGGCCGGAAGGTGGGGGAGCTTCGGCGGCGCGCCCCTCCATATCCTCCCCTTCCCCCGATACTCCCGGTTCCAGGCGAGGAGATCCTCCTTTCTTTCACCCTCGTCCCCTCCTTCGGGGGGGAGGTTTGAGGGTACTATGGACATGAGATCCAGATGGAGCTTCTGACACCAAAATCTTTACTATCCAATAGGATCTTATGGAGCGTTGGGTGTTTACCATGAATAGAAGGAGTGGGGCAGCGAAGTTGCTTGCCATATTCTTTTGCCTGAGCTTCGCTCAGGCCGTCGGGAGCCCCGACGAGGATGATTATATCGATGAATCTTGGGAGAACTACCTGAACTACGGACTCGGGAGCTTCTACGACGGCTCCAGCTCGTCCACCACCTACAGCTTAAAAACGAGTTCGGGCTTCTCTTACTCTCAGTACCTGCAGTACTACTTCACAGAGGGAGAGGTCCCGCCTCGAGAGGAGGGGCCTGTCAGCTTCACGATTACGGGAAACGAGCCCTCGGTACTCAGCTTCGGCTGGCAGACGGTGCCGTATTCCGAGTACACCTCCTCGAAGATCTACGCTGGATCTAACTCTCTCTGGATCGAGGGCGAGACGGCTTGGGCGAGTTACGCGGCATGTCCTGCAGGAACGTGGCTTCAGCTGATCACGGCGATCCCCACGGGGGGCTTGGCCAGCTTCTACGAGATATCCCCCTCGGGCAGCACAAAAATCTCCACGTACAGCCTCGGAACCTACAATCGGATGAGCTTCTACGCCGCAGAGCAGGGACGGTACGCATTATTCTTCGTTTCTAACAACCAGCCGAGCAACGTCGTCATCATCGACGTGGGCGCAGAATGGACCCCGGACATGATCCCGACCCCCACAGTTCCTCCGCGAAAGACAACGCCTTCGACCCCGACGCCAGCGCCCACCCCCACGGTGACCCACGGTGACGTCAGCGTCACCCTCGAGTCCAAGAACATGAGGGGCTACGACGTATACGTCGACGATAAATACGTCGGCACCGAGGGTCAGGGAGGTGACGCCCTCGACGGGATCTACAAGCTCAAGGTCGTGGGCGACCAGTGGCATACGGTTAAGGTCTGGGACGGCGAGTGGTTCTACGGAAAGCCCAAGTACTATGAGCGGCGCGGCACCTATGTCCTGAAGTTCGAGCCCGCAACCACCCTCTACGTCTATGGGGGGATGAGGTAGGTATTTAAAAACTTAGACCTTATTTTGCTCCTTATCTCTCTTTTTTGGGCTTTTCTCCTTTTTTTCCCGAAATCAGAAGGATAGTAGCCCCCTTTTGCCTCCGATCCACCGTCACCGTCTTAAAGGATCAAAGAAGGGAAATACAGTATGAAGGGACGGGGTCTGATCTTCTTATTCTTGGGAGCGCTGTTGTTCGCGTCCATCCCCGCCGCGGGATGGGTGAGCGGGACGGGAGTCGTCGACATCAGCAGATCTGTCGTGAACCGAATGGAGGGCTTCGAGTACTACAACGCCATGGCCGGCGACGGCAGCCTCGATATGGGCCTTGGGGCAAAAGACGTCTCTAAACCCGGAAACGAGCTTGGCACCAGAGCTATCAAGCTCTCCTACTCCGGAGACGTGCCACTGGTGGGGCAAAAGCGCGTCGAGAGTGGGTCGCTTTTCAGTGGAACCAAAACCTCCATAGAGGAGGCCTTCAGCGCCACAGAGATCGAGAAAGAACAGACCACCAGCATAGGCTCAGGAGACTCGCAGGTCGTGGGCACCAATACCAAGCTCAGCTTCAACGGCACCTACATGACAAGCTCCAATATGCACAAGCTCTTCTCCACAGACATCAGCTCTTATCAGAGGTACACCGGAAATTTCGAGATCGATAAAGAGATCAGCTTCGGTGGGCTCGCAGACCGCAGACCCGAAATCGCCCTGATCGTCAGCCCTGAGGCGAGCTTTGCCGAGGTAGGGGCCTCAGTGACTCGGAATTACGAGGTCGCTAACTCCGGAAGGGTTCCAGTCCAGGGCCTCACCCTGATCGATTCGCGAGTCGGACTTGTGTCCCTGAGCAAGACGACCCTGAACCCGGGCGAGGTAGCCTCGGCCGTTGCCAGCTTCCCTGTCCTTTATGAAGACCTACCAGGCCCTCTTAACGATTCTATCCGAGTCCATGGCGTCGATTTCCAGAGCAATCCGGCCGTGGCCTCAGCTTTTGCCACGATGAACCTGATAAGGCCCTGGGGTCTCAATCTGACGGTCACAGCCACCTCCCCTTGCGCACAAGCCGGAGATGTAGTGACCTACATCTACACCATCGATAACATCGGCGATTTGGCGATAAGCGAGCTAAATTTGACAGATTCGATCGGAAGCGGCATTATACCAATAAACATAACCCTCTCGCCTAAGGAGAGCATCGTCCTCACAGCAAACAGGACCTTCACCGAGACAGACCTTCCAGGTCCCTTGACCAACAGCGTCGCAGTCTTGGGGTTCAACTCCATGGGCGAGATGGTCGGAAGCTCAACAGAGTTAGTCCTTCCAACGTGCTGAGAATGGGACCGCCCACCATCGACCCATACGAATATCACTCCGGGGTGCCGATTCTCTCCACGTAAGATCCCACGTTGAACTTCGACTCTGCTCCCCGACGGCTCATGTACCTGACCTTCCCGAATATCTCTCTCTCACCCCAGGCCCGATCGTGAACTCCGCCGATGGACCAGGCGATCCCGGCGTAGCCGTTCGGGTCCCTCCCGTCCAGCTCGTACCGGTCGTTGAGATAAATGGCGATCTTCTGGGCCTCCTCCGGCGACTCCGTCCACTCCAGGATCTTCTTCGCCCAGTACATCCGCATGTAGCCGTGCATCTTCCCCCGGAGAACCATCTCCCTCTGGGCGGCGTTCCAGAGGTCGTCGTGAGTCTCGGCCCTTTCGAGCTCCTTTTGGTCGTAGAGATGCTCTCGCGGGTCGCTGCGATGGTCGTTCAGAGACTTCTTCGCCCAGTCGGGGAACGCCTCAAAGGAGTCGTATCCAGGGTTGTAGTAGCAGAAGTTGTCTGAGAGCTCCCTTCTCACCACCAGCTCCTCCAGGAAGGCGGCCTTCGATTTCGGGTCGGCGTCGGCTCGGACCGCCTCCAGAGCGATCCTCGCGGCCGAGATCATGCCGAAGTGGAGGTAAGGCGAGAGATTCGACTGGCCATCTCGGTTTGGATCATTCCTATCTCGGTCATACGAGGAGAGCTTCTCATTCAGGAACCTTTGCAGAGCCTCTCTGGCTGCGGCCGCCCCGGGGAAGATCCAATTCACCTCGGGAACGGTGCGGTCGACATCCAGATCCCGCCAGATCCGGTCCCAGTCCACCCTACCGCCGAGGTCCCAGGGATGGGGATGGACCTTGAGGGAGGGAAACTCCTCACAGAAGAGAGGGAGCAATCTTTTTATCTTCTGCCGGAAGGTCCGGGCTGAGTACTCCTGCTTCGGCGAAGCCCGCCAGCTGGGAACTATGTTGTGGGCGTCCACCTCATAGACGGGGACCGCGAGCCTCTGGATGACCCTCTCGTTCCAGGACCTCTTCGTCGCGAGGGGCGAGAAGTCGGTGACGATGGCGCTGACGGATTGCTCTTCGGCGAAGTCTGAGACGGCTTCGCCCGGATCGCCTCGGAGGAGGGCGAAGGGAATTTTCTTCTCAGCGAGGGCCTCTTCGATCTCAACGAGGCTCCGGAGCATGAATCCGTACTGCCTCAAAGCGGCTCCGAGGAAATCATCCGAGAGGGTGAAGATAACCCCAAGGGCCGATCCTCCGTTTATTGCCAGCTCCTGGGCGAAGGTGAGGGCCCAGTTATCCTCAGCCCTCTGATCTCTGCTCATCCAGTAGGCGACAGGTCCCCTCTTATGCCGGGCCTTTTTCAGGATCCTCGCTCGGTCTGAATTCATGTCATCTCTCCATCGAAGAAGAACGGTTTTAATTTAGAGGTACAAACTTTTAAGAAGATGACGGTTCTAAAATGTCATCTCGGCTAATTTTACATCCACGGATGCTTGTCCCATGCGAGATGGCTGAGATGATCTTCCGAATCAGGGGACGGCGTGATGAATTTGGAGATCGCGTCCACCTCATTTAAATAAGAGCCCATCGGAAATAGAATATAAGGAGGTGAAAGTCCCCATGTGTACTGTTGGAGGCGGACCGGATATAGGTGACGTTGAGTCCCTGGCGTCGAAGGGCTACATATGCCAGGACTGCGGAAACAAGTTCAAGGGCATGGGCCGAAGGCCTCGATGTCCTTCCTGCCAATCGAGGAACGTAAAGGCCTCAGAGTGATGAGAAGATGAATATCCCCCTGGCAGACGACGAGATCGCCTATCTCTGCGGAAGGACCGGGACCATGGCTCTGGTCAAGACCCTCGGCCATTTTTTTTATCTCGAGACGGAGACCGAGGAGATCTCTCTCTTCACCGATGAGGACGACCTTCTGGTGGCATCTACTTTCGAGGTCGGAGATGCGGCCAGAAGGGGGCTCGCTTGCACCCTCTACATGATTCGAGAGATGAACTCTCCCCTGATAGTCCTTCCCAAAGGCCATCCTGCCTCTCGAAGGCTTAGGACCGTCGTCTCAGTAGGGGATAAAACGAGGATAAAGTGCGACATCCAGGCCGGGACCCACCCAGAACAAGACGTCCTCTGCGGGACGAAGGAGTTTGAAGGCGTCGAGGTCATCTCGATGCCCGGTGGCGCAGAGGTTAAAAAGTTCGCCGGTGAAGTACTGAAGGAGAAGCTGGTATGAGGTGATCGAGGACTATGTCTGAGGAAATAAGCGAGGGGAGCATCGTCAGATACAGCGGAACCGGGACCGTGGGGATCGTAAAGGTCCTCAAGACCGAAGAGGACGGAGAAGAATGGGCGCTCTTGGACTCGACGGGGCTCTACTATCATCTGAGCACTCTGCAGCCGATCGAGAGGTTGCCCGAGAGGAGGGAGATCGGCGCCAGGACTCTAGAAGAGATGGAAGAGAGGATGGTGGCGGAAGAGGAGAGGATGAGATCGGTGAAGATGGAAGATGAGAGCGTCGAAAGTGGCGGATAAGGTAGGGGTCGTAGTCCACGGCCCCGAGGTCGTCGACTCGGGATCTGCCAAGAGGGCCCTGGCGCTTCTCGAGAGGATGGGGCCCGTCACCGCCGTCCTCGGGGGAACGATGGGCAGGGTTGCGGTCATCGATGCCGCCCTGGAGGACCGGATCGATACATCGAGGAGGGAGATGCCGAGCCGGTCTGTCCAGAGGCTTGAACCTTTAGTCGAGATTGTGATTATCTTGAACTATGCCAAGACGATAGAGACGGGCCTCGTCTTCGGCGCTATGGTGGCCGAGAGGGCAAAGCCCAAAAAACCCCTGTTGCTCGCAGATTTCGCAGGGGGCTTCTTGACCGTCCTCGCGGGAGAGGCGGCCTCCCTCACCGAAAAAATTGCCGAGATTCTGGATCTGGAGCTTTTGGACGCCCCAGAGTTTTTGCCCGGGACGAAGTCATCGGGAAGGATCACCAGAAGGAAGATTTTTGGGGCCATCCCCGGTGAGAACATATCCGTCAACGGTACCGTCGTCGCGAAGGCCCTCGAGGAGACTGTGGAGATCACCGCCATCGACGGTAAAATCACAGAGATCGATGGCGCAGAGGTGAAGCCCCACGGACTGGAGAAGCTCTCGTTCGTCGAACTCAAGGGGGCGATCCTCAGGTCCGGCGAGATTAGACGGACCGAGAGCGTCCCGAGGACGATCCGCAATCGCGGCCGAAATGCTGTTCTGATAGATCATGACGCAGAAGGCGCCTTCGAGAAAGTGAGAGGCTCAAAGGTGGCGGTAACTGTGGGCGACGACACCACCGCCATCGCCGGAGAGATCCTCACGAGGCTTGAAACCCCCCTCGTCGGGGTCGTAGACGGCGACCTCGACCACCTCTGCTCCAGGACGGCCACCCCCAAGGGAAGCGCTGTCATTGAGGTCCTTCCCGGCACCGACGACGTAATCGGCCGAAAGGTAAGAGAAGAGATCTTCGGAGGAGAATACCGAATTTCTATGAACGGACTCTCAATCGAAGATCTGATAGAACGGATAAAGAAGATCGCCGGGGAAGACCTCAAGTCGGTGCGGCGGTTCTGAATTTGGCGGCAGAACTCTGATTCATCTGACCGCCATCATACCGATCTTTTGATTATCATGACGGCTGGGTCGGACCTCTGCGATCGGCTTTCGCCGTAGTCTTTTATCGCAGTCTCCAGCTCCTTAATTATGTCCTGGGCCGAACGCTCCCTGTTCTCTTTAATGAGGGAGATCAGACTCTCAGTCCCGAACCGCTCCTTCTTATCGTTCTCAATTTCGATGAGGCCGTCGTTGTAGATGACGAGGACATCTCCCGCATCGATCATCCACCCCTCCAGCTCCAGATCGATGTAGTCGAGAGCGCCCATGGATATCGCCCCGCCGATCAAGGTGTCTACAAACCCGTCGGAACTGACGACGAAGGGCGGGACGTGGCCGGCATTGGCATAATTCATGGAGTGGTTGGATAAGTCGAGCATCCCGCAGAAGCAGGATACCATCATACCATTTTTGACCTCGTCGCTCAACTGAAGGTTTGCCTCCCGGAGTGCCTTCGCCGGATCGCCGAACCTCCTGGAGGCTGCTCGGATTATGCTTCTGGTGAGGGCGGCCACCATGGCGGCGGAGAGACCCTTCCCCGAGACCTCGGCCATCGTCACCACGGCCTTCGACCCCTCCATCTCGAAGAAGTCGTAAAAGTGACATAATCTGCTGCCATCGGCGAAAGAGAGCGTCGCCACCTGATACCCCTCGACTTTGGGAAACCTATCGGGAATGAGGAATCTTTCGACCTCTTTGGATACCTCTTTCTCCTTCTCCGAACTGCCCATCTCAAAGGATCTCTTCTCGATCATAGAGATCTGGTCTTTAAGATCAACGGTCATCTGATCGAAGGCCTCACTCATTCTCCTCCCATCTTTTGAGTCGTCCGCCTCAATCTTCGATTCGAAGTCTCCCTTTCCGATCCCCTCAAAAGCCCTCACGACGCCGTCGACCATCGGCCCAAGGCCGCTCCTACCCGCCCGAAATCCGATCACAGCAGCCAGAAGTGCGGAGATAGCCGCTGCAGTGGCCATCGGCATGATTGCAGGCCATCCGGGCTCGTCCTGACGACCGGTGGCTGCGGCCTCCTCAATCTCGCGATATTTCAGGGCTTCTCCTGTCGCCTGGGCCAAAATTTCGGTCTGGCGAGATATCCGCTGGAAGAGCTGATCGTATTGCGAAGCCTTGGCGGCGGAAAGCTCTAGGTCTCCCGAGGCAACACCAAGGCTCCAGCCTACGGAGGGGAGGGGGGCGTAACTTATACTGGTGCTCCCCTTGCTGAGGCGGACCAAGGATGTTCCCTTCTCCCCTCGGACCATCGCCTCAGCCACCCCAGCCAGTCCCGAATTTTTGGAGTCTAGAAGGCTTCCAAGCATCAGGATCTCCTCCCAGAGAAATGCTTCAGGGACTTCCGGGTGCATCACCACGGCTCCCTGACCGTCCACCAGGAAGGGGTAACCAGACGAAATGTTGGCGAGATCGGAATCGATCTCTGCCAGGGATATATCCATCCCAACCACACCCGACAGGTTCTCCTCGACGTATATCGGTGTCGCGCATGTGATGGCCAAGCTCTTGCGTTCCTGACTCTGGTAAGGCCTCGTCCAGATTGTCTCCTCGGCCCTCGCGGCCTCGAGGTACCAGGGTCGCTCCCGGTAGTCGAAGGGAGCGATCAGGCGGAGGGTTTCGGTGACGTCGGGCCAGAGGACCATAACGCCGCTGGAAGTGCCTATGTACCCCTGCTCACTAACTTCCTCCTCCTGAACCATGATCCTCAAGACCCTGGCTGGATCTGATAGGGATAGAAGGGTATCCCTCATGTCTTCTGTTAGGTTATCTCCACCATCGGGCGCGATCCAGACCCCGGCGGCTATAACTTCAGCGAGGCCTCCAGCGGTCGCGCTCTCGTTATCGCTGAGGAGGAAGTCCCCGCCCCTCCCCGTCGCCAGGACGGAGACGGCACTGATAGGGGCCAGTGACACTTCTGCCGCCAGCAGGATCAGCGCCAGAAGCCCTAAGCTCAGCTTGTTTAAGCTCGAAATCTTTTTCATTTCTCTTTGGTATCCATAAGCTGGCTCCATCAAGAGCCATCCACAAAGTCGATCTTCGAGTTCTGCCCCACTTTCCCGTGGCTCATCTTCCGCCTTGCGGCCGAAGCCTCCGAAGATCCTTTTTGTCCTCAAGGGGTATAAAGCTAATTTAGTCGTCTTACTTTTCGCTCTACACCGAGTACCTGGATCTATAAGAGGTCTTCTGGGGGTCCAGATTGAGGTCTATCAGGGCTGAGGCGGTTTCGGTGACATGCCGGGCCAATAACATCCCCATCAAATCCAGACGAAGCCGCGACTACATACTTTCTTGATCTGACAATCCACCCTCAACTCGGAAACTACTTATTAGTAAGGGCTCTCTATAGACCCCGTGGACGGTTCATACGAGTTTCTCGCGGATCTTAGGCGGCTTGTGGGGATCTATCGCCGTTTTGAGCAGTCCCTGTACCTGATCAACGCTGGCATAATCGCGAGTCTGATCTACATCGCGACCCTCTTCCTGGGGATTCCCGCCTTCTTTAGGTTTTATTGGCAGGACTCGATCTTCGTCTCGACTCCCGCCATATTCTCCCTGATCTTGGGCCTTTTGGGAGGGAAGATCATGGGCAGATGGTCGAAGTCCGACTTCTTCGGCCATCTCGACGAGAGCCTATCGGAGAAGACGAAGGCCGCCTACGACAACCGAGATTCGGACTCAGTGGTGATGCGGAGCCTCGCCGAAGACGTCAAGAGAAGGCTCTCGAAAGTAGGAGTCTTCGACCTGATAAACAACCGCCGTCTGAACTTTGGCGATAGAAGTGTTCCGATCTTTCAAGCGAAGGCGGGAGCCTTGATTCTCCTCCTCGCCTTCGTCGCGATCTTCAGCCAGAGCCAGGCCGGAGAGGTGGCATCTCCTCAGCCCTTCAAGGCTCTGACCGATCTTCGGGAGAGGGCCGCAGAGATCTTCGGTGAGGAAGAGCTGCCGGAGGGGGGCGAATCATCCGCGGGGATATCGGGCGAGATCTACGGGAAGCCTTCTTTGGCGGTCCTGGAGGAGGTGAACCTGGAGCTGGTATTATATCCCGGAACTGCAGCGGGGTTTAGGTCGACGGAGACCGACCCCATGGACAGATTGTTTCAGACCTCCGAAGCTGGCGAAGGGGTGGCGGTCCCCACAGACCTCTACATCGAGAGTCTTCCGCCCCAGCACCGAGAGATAATAAAAAGGTATTTCGAGAATCTGGCGACGGGCTTTTGAGAGACGAAATGAGAACCGATGATAAAAAGAGCTGTAGATCCTACCGAGGACGGACAGATGAGAGATGATCTGATTAACGTTTATAAGGACGCGCCGGCCATCTTCGAGACGATCAAGGGCGAGATCGGCAAAGTGGTGGTGGGCCAGAAGTCGGTGGTGGAGCAGATCTTGGTGGGGATACTGGCCGGGGGCCACACCCTTCTCGAGAGCAACCCGGGTTTGGGAAAGACCCTCCTCGTCAAGACGATAGCCAGCACCACCGGCCTCGACTTCAGCAGAATTCAGTGCACCCCGGACCTTATGCCAGCGGACATTACGGGCACCACCTTGATCGAGGAGGTGGAGGGGAGCAAGGTTTTCAGGTTCGAGGAGGGGCCGATCTTCGCGAATATAGTTCTTGCCGACGAGATCAACAGGGCCTCGCCCAGGACCCAGAGCGCTATGCTGGAGGCGATGCAGGAGAAGCAGGTCACCGTCGGAAAGAACACCTACAAACTCGAGGAGCCCTTCTTCGTCCTCGCGACCCAAAACCCCATAGAGATGGAGGGGACGTTCCCTCTCCCTGAGGCTCAGCTCGACCGGTTCCTTTTGAAGGTTTTCATAGACTATCCGAGCCCTGAGGAGGAGTACGAGATCATGGAGAGGTACACGGGCCATTCCGAGCCGAAGGTGGAAAGGGTGATCACCCGGAGGGAGCTTTTGTCCCTTCAGCAGCTGACCAGGGACGTTCCCATCTCCGACGACCTGAAGAGGGGGGCGATAAAGGTCGTCATCTCCACCAGGAGCTGGGAGGGGGTCGAGTACGGCGTCAGCCCCAGGGCCTCCATCGGCATGATCCTCGCCTCCAAGGCCCGGGCACTCCTGAACGGCAGAGATTACGTCAGCCGAGAGGACCTGGAGACGATGGCGTACCCCATCCTCAGGCACAGGATCATCCTCACCTTCGACTCAGAGAGGAGGGGGGTCACCACAGACCAGGTGATATCGGACATTTTGAAGTCGATTTGAGGACCACCAATGGATACGGAGTTTCTCGCTGATCTGGATCGCTTCACCCTACTAGTCAGAAAGAGGGTATCGACCGCCTATACCGGGGCTCGAAGGTCGGTGAAGGTAGGGCGGGGGATAAGCCCCGTAGGCTACCGGGAATATCGGAAAGGCGACGACTTCAAGTTCGTTGATTGGAAGGTCTACGCCAGGACAGAGAAACTCTACGTCCGGGAGCACGAGGAGGAGAGGAGCCTTTCTGTCCACCTCCTCCTCGACGCCAGCTCCAGCATGGCCTTCGGCGAGAAGTTCGCCTTCGCCTCGATGATCTCGGTGGGGTTCGCCTACATGGCGATAAAGGAGAACGAGAAGTTCTCGATCTCCAAGTTCGGGGAGATGCTGGAGCCGGGGGAGACGCGGGGAGGGAGGAGGAACCTGTTCCGGGCGATGGAGGACCTTGACAGGACGGCTCCCTCGGGGGGGACAGATTTCAAGAGGACGGCAGAGCAGTTCGACCTCACCATCAGGTCCACTAGCCTGGTGGTGGTGATCTCCGACCTTCTCGACGGGATTGAGAGCGTGGTCTCCGGAATCTACAAGCTCTCGGCCCATGACCTGATCCTGATCCAGATCCTGGATCCGGCAGAGGCCGACCTCGACTTCGAGGGGGACCTGCGGTTCATCGACATGGAGTCGAAGGAGTCGGTGATGACGAGTGTGACGCCGAAGGTGAGAGACGAGTACAAGTCGAAGATGAATGAGCACAATCGTAGGATCAGGGAGACCTGCGACGTCGTCGGAGCAGACTTCTTCACCTACACCACCGAAACCCCCATCTTTGAGGTATTCAGCGACGTCAACAGCCGGGCTAAGGTCTGGAGGGCGTGAGATGAGGCTCGGATACGGCTCAGGATCCGTTCGCCTCGATATCGAGGGGGACGAGAGGTTCGAGATCTTACTGCCAAAGGAGCTCCCCGGAGCCGAAGATGAGGTGGCCGAGATCGAGAGGGCCCTCGACGATTCCATCGGCCCAGGCCTCCAAGAGTTCGCTGGATGCGATACCGCCGCCATAATGGCGAGCGATATTACGCGACCCGCCCCCACCTCCAAGATGCTACCGCCCCTGGTGCGGAGGCTTGAGGAGATTGGGGTCTCCGAGATCCTGCTCGTCTTCGGCCTCGGGACGCATCGAAGGATGACGGCGGAGGAAGAAGACCGGCTCCTTGGGGGCTGCGGCGGACTCCCCCACATACAGCACGACAAAAACAGGTGCGTCCACCTCGGCGAGACCAGCAGAGGAACGCCGGTTGAGGTCCTCGAGGACGTAGCATCTCGTGATCTCAAGATCGGAACCGGAAACATCGAGTACCACTACTACGCTGGCTACAGCGGCGGCGCGAAGGCCCTCCTCCCCGGCGTAAGCTCTGAGCGGTCGATAAACAAAAACCACTCCATGATGACCGACCCCCGGGCGAAGTCCGGATCCTTGAACAATCCCGTCCGACTGGATATGGAGGAGGCGGCAAAGATCGCGGGCCTCGACCTCATCCTGAACGTGGTCTTAAACAGCAAGAAAGAGATCGTCCTGGCCGTGGCCGGCGACTTCATAAAAGCCCATCGGGCCGGGGCCGGAGTCGTCGACGAGATGTACCATAGGGCAGTCAGGCCCGCCGAGATCGTCGTGGCCTGCGCCGGGGGCAGGCCTAAGGACATAAACCTCTTCCAAGCCCAGAAGGCGATGGAGAACGCGAAGGAGGCCGTCCTCCCTGGAGGCAGCCTCATCCTCATCGCCGAGTGCGCCGAAGGGCTGGGCCATCCGGTCTTCGAGAGGTGGGCGAGGGAGGCGGAGTGCGCCGAGGACTGCGTCGAGCGGTTCGGAAAGGAGTACGAGTTCGGCGGGCACAAGGCCGCCCTGATCGCGAGGGAGTCGCTTGAAAAGGACCTTATCCTCGTCTCCTCCCTGAGGCCAGATCTCGCGGAGATGTGCTTTTTCAGGCATGCACGAAGCCTCGAAGAGGCCTTAGGTATGGCGCGGGAAAGGCAGGGGGAGAGCGCGAGGACGATCGTCATGCCCCACGGTAATCTGACGCTCGCGACAAAGGGATAGCTTTTGGAAGCTCGCAATTCACAAATAGTTCCGTCGTCACAAGTAACAACTATTCTCTCTTCGTAACAAAACCCCTTAAATCCCAAAAGGTCGATATAGCCTCAAGATGAAACTTCTCTTGCAAGGTGTCAATAGATCATGAAAAGAAAATGGCAGCGTGACAGGGGATTGGAGGCGAGGATGCTCTTCACCATGTTCCTCCTGGGCATCGTGTACCTAGCATTCTTGGCGATCCTGGCATACCAGGGCACAGGGCTTGTGGGGATGCTCGCTTTTGTGAGCGTATTCATGCTCATCCAGTACTTCTTCTCCGATAAGCTCGTCTTAAAGAGCATGGGCGCGAAGATAGTCTCCGAGAGCGAGGAGCCGGAGCTTCACCAGATGATCTCGCGGCTCTGTGCTATGGCGGACCTGCCGAAGCCGAGGATAGCCGTCGTAAAGACGCCGATGCCCAACGCTTTCGCCACCGGGAGAAGCCCCAGAAACGCTGTGGTGGCGGTGACGACGGGAATCCGGAGCCAGCTGACAGCGGCGGAGCTGGAGGCCGTCCTGGCCCACGAGCTGACCCACGTCAAGAATAGGGACGTGATGGTGATGACGATAGCGAGCTTCCTCTCAACTGTCGCCTTCTTCATCGTCCGGTACTCCTTCTTCTTCGGCGGAGGTGGCTCCAGTCGAGACAAGGGCGGAGTTTGGGCCGCCTTCTTCGCCTCGGTCGTCGTCTGGATCGTGAGCAGCCTTCTGATACGGGCCCTCTCAAGGTACCGGGAATATGCCGCTGATCGTGGCTCGGCGGTGATCACTGGCCAGCCATCAAACTTGGCATCAGCTCTGATGAAGATCAGCGGCGTCATGCCCCGGATACCAAAAGAGGACCTCCGGAAGGCCGAGGGGATGAACGCCTTCTTCATCATCCCGGCGATCTCGGGCTCCTCGATAATGAACCTCCTATCGACCCATCCCCCCACCGAGAAGAGGATCGCAGCCCTCCAGAAGATCGAGAGGGAGCTGGAGATGGCATGAGTAGAGACGGATTCGAGGCTTGAAGGGCATAATTGAGGTTTTGATGAGGTTTAAGATCCTGGATGCGATCCGAGGAAAAAGCGAGCTTCCGAGGGCGAAGCTCGACCGGCTCTTCGCCATATCCACCGCCAGCATCACCATGGAGGCGAACCTGGGCCTTTCGCCCGGGGGTGCGGCCGGTATCTGCCTCAAACCGATCGAGTCCTCAAGGTACGAGGCAGCCCGATCCGAGATCGAGGACCTCCTCAAGTACAGCGCCCGGGAGACTGGAACTAAGTACAGAGTCGAGAAGGACGAGTACCGGTACCTCTGGGTTGTCCTGGAGGACCCCGACTTCGACGACCTGGTGGTGAACGTCCATCTCGTGAGCACGACGATAGTCGAGCATGGCTTCGGCGAGCAGCTCCTATGTGCATTATACCAGTTTCGGGGACGGGACGGTCCCGTCTACTGGATCTACAGCTTCAAGGGGGGCTCTTACTACCCCTTCGCTCCCATCGAGGGGCATAATAGGGACAGCTCGTTCGAGTTTCGGCTGCGATCGGTTATGGAGCCTGAGCTTCCTGTGGAGAAGGACGTGGAGAAGTGGTATCCTCTTTGGGGGACGCCGATATAGTGCATACAGTACAACTAAGGTATGGAAAATTGGGCGTTCCTTGGGAAGAGTTACGTGAAAGCGATAAGGATGCAAACTCTCTTGAATGGCCTAATATCGGCTTCACCACTAAACCAAGACATCGCAGGTTTCGATGGAGCGATATCATCAGTTCAACCGCAAACTACAAATATCTATAACGATTATATAGGTGGTTTGCCGCATTTCGTGGAACAGAGGACAAGCTGACCGGCTAAGCTCTTCAGGCTAGACCTGGGAGGTGCCGTCTTATGAGGTGGCATCCGCAAAGCACCGGATAAAGCTGAGGACCGATAATGTCGGATATACGCACGCCGTAACGGGCGTAGTGTATGCCTCAACTCAGAAAATCCGGGAGTTCTCGTCAAGCACGAGATGCGGCACAAAAGCTGAGGGAGAGCAAGCAGCAGACCTGGCAAATGATGGCGCTTTCGGGTTCTCGCAACAGAGACGTTGTGAAAAAGACAACGCTGTGCTTGCTTTTCGCCCGGCTTTGACTTGATTCAGTTATTTTCTTGGATCTTATTCTCAGGCGTATTCTCCGATCTTAATCCTCAAATAGGCCGCACCCGCTGAAGACCCTCTTCGCCTCATCAATGGTCAAGTCTCCTGGGGGCACGATGATGTCCGACTCGACGATCTCCTTTGGGTCCAAGGGCTCTCCATTACCCGTTATCGTCGAGATGAGGACTTTTAGCTCTCGCTTGAAGCTGGCCTCGTCTTCCTTTGAGACGTGGCCCACGATCCGGTTGTCTATCTCGTTCAGGTCATCGAGGAGTGCGCTAGATACCTTGAACTGACCCTCCCCCATTATCCTGATGATCATCTTCCTTCCTCCGACTTCAATCGCGCTAGGTCCGACTCGATTCTGTCCCTGGCCCGGACCTCTGCGAGCTCCCTCTCGACGTCGTCGCCTCCGGAGAACTCCTCGAGGATTCCCTTCTCCACCAGCTCGTCGAGAGCGAAAGATCTGGCCTTCATCGTCTCGATCTTCTCCTCAGACCTCTGAACCGCAAGGCCTACGTCCGCCATCTCCTCGCTGATCCCTGTCAAAGATTCCGTCACCTTGACCTGGGCCTCGGCGGCAGAGTACTGGGCCTTGATCGTCTCCTTCTTCACTCTGAAGGACTCGACTTTGGCGGAGAGCCTCCTCTCAGCGGCCTCGAGCTTCGCCTGCTCTTCCTCGAGTTCTGCGATCTGCTGGTCGAGGCTCTGGGCTTGGACAATGATCGCGCTCTTTCTCTCAAGCGCCTTACGCGCCAGGTCCTCTCTATCGGATTTTACCGCCTCTCGCGCCTGAGATTCTAGCTGGTCCATCTTTTGAGAGAGCTTTGCCCTCTGAAGCTCCAACCTCTTCTTGGATGTGGTGACTTCGGCAACACCTCGTTTTACATTCTGGAGAAGCTCAAGCTGCTTCTGGTAAGAGTAGTCGAGGGTCTCGTTTGGATCTTCTGCTCTGTCCATTATGGTGTTCATCTTGGCCTTGACCACAGTGCTCATACGGTTGAGTAATCCCATAATAATACCCCATTCAAATAGATGATATTGGTATTAGAAACAATCGTTATCCGAGGGTGGCAAGGTTTTGCCGCCGGCCCGAACCGAAATCACTTAAAGATCAGTTTTTTGTCAACCTCGAACTTTCCATCGAGCATCGTCTTAGTATCGATGTTCTGATGTATGTCCTTCCTGAAGGCTTCCAGGTCCCATATTCCGTTGAATTCGCTTTTGATATCGAAGGTGGTGAAGTTGGGGGCTATGACCATGTGGTCGCTGCCCGAATACGAAGAGACGACGTTGACGTTTGATATGTCCAGGCCAGTTCCGTCGAAGACCCGAGAAGAATCGAAATGCTGGACATTTACAAGAAGCCCCTCGGGAAATTCTATCTTCCGATCAATCTCAGAAAAGCCACCAGATTGGTTAAATCGGCCGGTCGCATAATAATCTATGGACCCCTTCCCGTAGAGCACCTCAGTATTGGTGAACCCCTTCCATCGATCCAGATTCGTGCTCACGATCTCGGTCTGGCCTTCTCCGCTGACATCGAGATACCCGGTAACGAACGCATCTTGAAAGGTCGGCGAGGCCGAAGCGGTCGTCGTCAAGGCGGCGATGGACGTCATCAGGACGAGCAAAAGGCCGATTGCACTCTTCATGTTTTACTCCAATATTATCATATAACGCAATTACATTTAAACCTTTTTAATCGAGGTGGCCTCATACGATCGCGGATAATCGATCTGCTGATATATCCTGGCCTTCATGGATAGCATTTATCACCTTTAAGCAGAAACCACGGCAGCGTGTATCTGGACTACTTCCCTTACGAGTCTCTGAGGCCCTACCAGGATGCAATGCTGGACGACGTTTACGAGACTGTGAGAGACGGCGATCACGCGGTTCTGATGATCGATGCACCTACCGGCAGCGGCAAAACCAGCTGTATCTCCGCAGCTCTGGCGGCAGCTCCAGGCAAGATAGCGGTGGCGGTGAGGACGGTCAGCCAGATAGACGTATACCTGGACGAGATCGAGAAGATCTGGTCCAAAACCAGGCACCGTCCCTCCATAACCTACATGGTGGGCAAACAGAAGATGTGCCCCCTAGCCGACGAGTTTTCCGGAGAGAGCGTATATGCCGGCTGCTCAAGGCTCCGAGAGTGGACGAAGAGGAGAATGATCGCAAGGCTTGGAGAGGTGGGAGGAAAGTTCTACGACCCCTCCAAGGACAAGGACTCTTCCACCAGCGTTCCGGGATACAGGACCTTCTGCCCTTACTACATGATGAGCCGAGAGGTCTTTGAACTCGCAGGAAAGCCTCACTTTAGGCACTCCGGAGCGATCTTGGACCTGGTGGACGACCTGAGAACAGGGATCAGATCTCCAGATAAATTTATCAAGGAATGTAAGGAAGTTTGCCCCTACGAGGTGATGAGTCTCTCCGCCAAGGGGAGCGACATAGTGATCCTCAACTATTCTCATCTCTTCAGCCCTGAGTTTCAGGAGATAATCTTCGACTGGCTGGAGATGGACCGGGAATCGTTGACCTTATTCGTCGACGAGGCCCACAACCTGGGCGACGCCGTTCGGGCCCTCAACACGAGAATCCTATCCATGAGAATGATCGACCTCGCCGAGAGGGAGGTGGAGAAGTACCAGCAGTCTATGGGCCAGTCGAGGCTCGAGGAGTCCTCCCTGGACGCTTCTTCACGGTTGAGGGGGCTGGAGGTGGTAAAGACCCTCCTGCCGAGGCTTCGTAAGTACATCCAGAGCCGCCAGTCCCGGATGCAGGAGGGAGAAGAGCTTCTGGACGCAGACCTCTTCCGCGAGTTCCTATACCAGGGGTTTGACGACGTGGACGAGGCTCTCTCAGCTGCGGCAGAGGTTGCGGTGATGGTGGCAGAGCTGGAGCTGGCGGAGGGAGATCGCGAAAATCTGAAAGGAGAGATCGAGCCGAGCTTGGCCCTGATCCTTCTCTTCCTCAACGATGTAGAGATGGCAGAAAGAGACCTTGCATACCAGAGGAAGATCACCGTCAGCGGCACCGGCGACCAGAAATGGGCATGGCTGGAGGTGAACAACATCGACCCCGCGCCTCTGATCAGAAGGGTGACCGACAACATCAACGCTACGGTGATGCTCAGCGGTACCCTCTCGCCCCCGGACGCTTACGAGCTTTACTTTTTGGGGGAGAAGGATAGGGCCAAGAAGATCAGCCTCCCAAACCCCTTCCCCTCGGCGAACAGGCTTTTGATGGTGGCCAAGACCGCCACCACCCAGCTTGAAAAAAGGGACGAGGCCCAAAATCGAAGAGAGATCACCGAGCACGTTGAGGCGGTCATCGAGGAGGTGCCCGGAAACGTCGCCGTCTTCTTCACTTCGTATTCGATGATGAACCAGTATGATAAGACCTGCAAAGTGGCAGCGAGAAGGGTCGGCAAAATGCTCTATTCCGAGCCGAGGAACGCCGAGGACGTACCCGATATCCTCGACGACTTCTTCAAGGCGGGAAAGAAGAGGGGGGCCGTCCTTCTGGGCGTCTCCGGAGGAAAGCTCGCCGAGGGGATCGATTACAAGGGCGAGGCTCTCAACGGCGTTGCCGTTGTGGGCCTGCCTCTTGGCTTCTATAACGAGATCCAAAGAGAGGTGAACCAGTATTACGTCAAGAAGTACGGGCAGAAGAACGGGATCTTGATCGCATACACCCTCCCTGCGATAAACAGGGGACTTCAGGCGGCGGGGAGGGTGATCAGGGACGCCTCGGAGCGGGGCGTTATTCTTTTCTGTGACCGAAGGTTCAGAGAGGTGGGGAGGGGCGGGGTCGCCTCTTTCCTCCCCAGATGGGTCCAGGAGGAGCTGATGGTCACCGATGCCAAAAAGAGCAGGAACATCATCCGGGCGCGGGTAGCGGAATGGGAGAGGCTCAGGAGCTGACCCTCCGAATTTTTGGCCTCAATTTTAATCCGGGTTTTGATCTGATCCGATTTTTGATTTCAGCTCGAGGATTTTCTTACTCTGACTACCTAGATCTCACAGGCCTTCCGGGGCGAACCCCCTCGATCTCCTCCGTCTCTGCGAGCCGAAGGGGAACGGCGCCCAAGGCTTTTCCCACCATCGCCTTGGCTATTCGGAAGGCATGCTCTTCATTCTCGGCGTCGTATACCTTGATCTCAAAGAGGAGGCCCACGAGAGCTGTTCCCGCCACCATGAAGACGCCGTCGAGGGACTCGCCACAGGCGGGGCAGATCGTCTGGCCCACCTCCACCTCCACGAAGTCGAGCTTTTTGTTGTTCAGCCTCTTTCCGGCCTCGGATATCGCTACCCCAATGGCGTCGTCGGTGGATTTGACGTCCCTGACCAGCCAGGCGCCCTCCAGAAGGACCTTGAAGTTCGTCATTATTCACTCTGGTTGGAGGATGGAGGATATGTATGTTTTCGATGAGATCCCGGGCGCGGGCGGGATCGAGCCTCTGGCACGGGCCCCTGCCTCATCGGACCACCAGGACCGCAGCCCCCTCTATCTCTCCGGACCGCAGCCTCTCCAGAGCGAGGTTGGCCTCCTCCAGGGCGAAGGGGATCACCTCGGTCCTGACAGGAACTTGAGGGGAGATCTCCAGAAACTCCTCTCCGTCTTGTCGGGTGAGGTTGGCGACGGATTGGAGGGCTCTCTCCTCCCAGAGGATGCTGTAAGGAAATGAAGGTATCTCGCTCATGTGGATCCCGGCGCAGACGACGACTCCGCCCTTTGTCGTCGACCTCAAAGCCGCGGGGACGAGGGGCCCGACGGGGGCGAAGATGATGGCGGCGTCGAGGGCTTGTGGCGGATCCTGGTCCGACCCCCCGGCCCAGGCAGCTCCGAGCCGGAGGGCGAAGTTCTGGGCCTCGGCGTCGCCAGGCCTTGTGAAGGCGAAGATCTCCTTTCCCTGAAACCGGGCCACCTGGGCGATGATGTGGGCTGCGGCTCCGAATCCGTAGATCCCGATCCGTTCTGTGCCAGGATCCCTAGTCGCCATCCGGTAGGACCTATAACCGATGAAGCCTGCGCATAAAAGGGGCGCGGCATTAATGTCGGCGCAATACTCGGGAAGCCGAAAGGAGTAACTCTCGCAGGCAGTGGCGTACTCGGCGTATCCGCCATCGATGGTGTAGCCTGTGAAGAGGGCGTTATCACAGAGGTTCTCCATCCCCCTTCTACAGTACGGACAAGTCCCGTCGGTGCGTCCGAGCCAGGGGACCCCCACCCTCTCACCGATCCGGAAGCGGTCCGAGCCCACTCCCCTTGCGACGACGGTCCCCACGATCTCGTGCCCTGGGACCAGGGGCAGCTTCGGTTCCGGTAGCTCGCCGTCGACGATGTGCAGGTCAGTCCTGCAGACGCCGCAGGCCCTGACCTTGATCAGTATCTCTCCGGGCCCGGGCTGCGGGACAGTAACTTCTCTCTCTATCAGGGGCTTTTTGGGCTCTTCAAGAACCATTGCGCTCATGGTCTTCGGGATATTCATCTTCCTCACCTCGACTTGAAAGTCGTAGATCGAAACGTCTAATTAAAATATATCGCAACCGCCGAAGATTTCGATTTGCTCGTCAGAGATAAGGTTTTGAGCCCGAATCCAATTATAAGCGCCATTTTGCCTCTCAAACCTGACTGACAAGAGCTATTTCAATGGGGTTTGCTTGACTGATGACCAAAGGGGAATGATTGATATATCGTGACGGACTCTCTCACGACACGGTTTAGCATATCGGTTTCGGCCGACTAAAATTTCAGGATCGCGATTCCCATGAACTTCTGGCAACCCAAGATCGAGACGATGAGAAAGTCGGATCTACAGGATCTGCAGCTTAGACGACTGAAGGATACAGTGAAGAGGGCCTACGATAACGTGCCCTTCTACCACCAGAAGATGAAGGATCTCGGAATGAAACCCGGGGACGTGACGAGTTTAGGGGACGCAGGAGCCCTTCCGGAGACGAAGAAGGGCGATCTTCGAGACAACTATCCCTTCGGCCTCTTCGCCGTCCCAAAAAGCGAGATCGTGAGGGTCCACGCCTCTTCCGGAACGACGGGGAAGCCGACGGTCGTCGGCTACACCGCAAAGGACTTAGAGACCTGGTCCGCGATGGTGGCACGAGACCTGACGATGGTCGGCTGCACAAAGGATGACGTATTTCAAAACGCTGTTAACTACGGCTTTTTCACCGGTGGCCTTGGCATCCACTACGGGATCGAGAGGATGGGGGCGATGGCGGTTCCCAGCGGTACCGGCAGCACCAAACGCCAGATCGAGATTATGATCGACTTCGGCGTCACTGCTCTCCATTGCACCCCCTCTTACGCCCTCTACCTGGCCGAGACGGCTATCGATATGGGGGTCGCGGACGATCTATCCCTCAAGATCGGATGTTTCGGGGCCGAGCCCTGGTCTGACGAGGCCCGCTCGGAGCTGGAGGAGATGCTGAACATAAAGGCCTACGACTCCTACGGTCTCTCGGAGATGTTCGGGCCGGGGGTCGCCTTCGAGTGCCAGGAACAGAACGGCCTCCACATCTGGGAGGATCACTTTCTGGTGGAGATCGTCGATCCCGAAGGAGGGCTTTGCGCCCCAGGTGAGCGGGGCGAGCTGGTCCTCACCTCTCTCACGAAGGAGGCGATGCCCCTCATCAGGTACCGTACTGGGGACGTCACCTACACTATGGAGGATGACTGCCCCTGCGGCAGGACGAGCGTCAAGCTCCACCGGTTCCTGGGGAGGGCCGACGACATGCTCGTCGTAAGAGGGATCAACGTCTTCCCGAGCCAGATCGAAGACGTCCTCCTTAAGATGCCCGAGATCGGGGACTACTTCCAGGTGATCGTCGACAGAAAGAGGCACGGCCTCGACGAGATCGCTATCAAGGTGGAGATGAGCAACTCGGCCTTCACCGGAGAGCTGAGCGACCTCGCGCGTCTCCAGAAGAAGGTGGAGAGCGAGCTGAAATCGGTGATGAAGATCAGATCGAAGATCGAGCTGGTGGAGAAGGGGACCCTCCCCCGGACAGAGGGGAAGTCCAAAAAGATCGTGGATTTGAGGGAGATCTAGATTCAGCCGAAGGGCGGTGGGACTGGAGGCCATCAAAGGCCCTCAGGTCCCTCTCCACCGCTCAGGCTAGTTCTGATTCTCTTTTAGCTTCTCTTTCACCCGCTCATTCAGCCTCTCCAAGATCCCCTTCATCCTCTCCGCGTTGTCGCAGTGGGATCCGGTCTTGGGATTGCAGACCGAGAGGGCGTCCATCACGCGATCTGCCAGGCTGAACTCCTCCATCTCCTCCAGCTTCATCAAAAGGTCCGCCATCTTCCGGTTGAAATCCCTGCACTTATCAGCGTCGCATATGGCGTCGCCATGGAGGCGGCGGAGCATTTCGACCTCTTTTTGGAGGTCCTTCCATAGGACCCCTCCGGACGGATCTTGATTCATGGGGAGATTCGATCTGATCTCATCTCCTCCTGGACGCCCCTTTCGCCGAGATCGTCATCGATCCTTCTCTTGAGGCGCAAAGGTATAATTCTGACCCCAAAAAACGCCGATATCTTCTCTTTATTCCCAGCTTGTTACAAAATACCCCGAAAATATCATCAGAAGATACTCGTCTAATTCATGGTAAAATTTTAAGAGTTGGCTTCAAAGAATGTGGATATTAAGACCTTGATCTGCTTTATAATCGATTATTCCGGTTAAGATGATCTCCCTCGACGCAAAATACTTTAAGGATAGAAAATCAATAAATAACGAATTTCTTCTGTAAAATCCTATAAAGGATTCGGAGAGATGGTCGATATCGAGGATATACCGCCGAAGTTGAGATGGGAGATCGCTGCCAAATCGGCATCCTCGATGCCGGTGGCCTATGATCTATTCTTCAGAAAGGCTCTGGGTGAGAGGTACGAAGAGATTGAGATGCCGATCTGGATCGAGGCTGGACGGGAGGTGGGAAGGCTCGCCACAGCCCTGTGGCTCCCGGCCGATGATGCAGCAGGAATCGTCGAGACGATGACGATAGCGTCGAAGATCCTCTTCGGTCCCGAGTTCAGAGGGGAGATGACAGAAGCTGCCGGAGATAGGGCCGTGGGGAGGATAATCGGATGCCCCGTCCTCAACCGGGCGATGGAGATGGCGATGAAGCCCAACAGGGTTTTGCACGCCTGCGAGGTGTATGTGAAGTCCGCCGTTGAGAACCTCAACCCAAAATACTCTCAAAGGTTCGAAAAGAGGATGTGCGCTGGCGATCCCTTCTAGCGAGAGCGTCGTCGAGCTCAGGTGATGGGAGGAGGAAGAACTATGAGGGTTGAGCCCTATCCCAGAGCCTTAGCCCTATCAAAGGCCTCCTTTGCAGAATCGTCCTCTCCCAACATCTGGTGAGCCCAGCTCTTGTTGCTCCAGGCGGCGGCGTATCCCGGGACGATCTTCAGGGCTTCATCGAAAGAGGCCAGAGCCTCCTGGTACCTGCCCAACCGGTTGAGGATCATCCCCTTTTTGTTCCAGGCCTCCGCGAACTCGGGATCTATCCTGAGGGCCTCGTTGTAGCAACCTAAAGCTTCGTCGAACCTGAGGAGCATCTGGAGGGTGTTGCCTTTGTGGTACCAGCTCTCCGCGGAGTCGGGATCGATCACCAGGGCCCTCTCATAACATTTCAAAGCCTTGTCGTAGCTTCCCGTCATCATGAGGGCGTCCCCCTTGCCGTCCCACGCATCGAAAAGCTCCGGCTCCATCTCGAGGGCCTGGTCGTAGAAGCTCAAAGCCTCGCTATAACGGCCCAAGTTGCTGAGATGATCACCCCTTTCAACCCAGTCCTCGGCGGTGCGCGCCTCAACCGCGGCACGAGTAGCCTCTGGCGGCTGAATAACGACTGGATCTTGAGCCGATTCGTTCGCATCAGCCTCTCCCAGATCGGCGTTGATGATGGCGTCTCCAACGGGGGGACCTGCGGGAAGATCCACTGCATCTTCTTCGAGGGAGACATTGAGCTCGAGATCGAGATCGAGATCCGTCAGGCGGAGGGCGGGAGGCTCCTCAGAGGGCAAGACTTCAAAGGTTAAATTAGCAGACGATTCTCCAAGAGAAAGATCATCATCGAAACTGGGGGCCATCGAGCCCGAATCCTCCACACCCTCAGCACCGGTGGCAGAGTCCTCGACGGTCGGGGCGGCGAGTTCGACTCCCTCTGTCTCTTCCCGCGGTTCGGTGAAGTTCTCCGGCGCCTCGGGGATCTCCTCAAGGACCGTCTCCTTCTCAGGACCTGAAGGAGACCTGTCGACGCTGGATATACCAGGAACCTCATAGATGGGGAGATCAACATCGAAATCGCCGTAGAAGTTGCCCTCCCACAGGTTCTTGCCCAGGTCGAAGGCGTTGTAGTTCTCGTTGCCTTCGAGGACGTTGCTGAGGATCTGGTTGTCGTCGGATCCGGCGTTGATCCATATCCCATACTTGTTCTTCCAGATGACGTTCTCCTCGATGATGCTGCCGCTAGACCCGCCGAGGAAGATGCCGTACCAGTTGTTGTCGGTTATTAGGTTGCCCCTGATAAGGTTGTCATCCGACCTCACCTCGATCCCCGCCCGGCCGAAGCCTCCGTTTTCGAGGATGAAACCCTCAAGCCTAACGCCGTCGGCGATGAGGGTCACAGCGCTGCCGCGCCCTCCGGCATCTACGATCGGCTTTTCAGTCCCGTTTCCCGCCCCGCGAAGGGTTATGGGCACATCCACCACCAGGTTCTCGCGATAGGTGCCGCCACTGACCTCCACCACGTCGCCGGGGCTCGCGGCGCCGATGGCGGCCTGAATCTCGACGTGATCTGAGCCCTCGGGGCCCACGGTTATCGTTATAGCATCAGCTCCGACCAGGAAAGCTGGGAAAGCCAAGAAGTAGAAACAGATCGCCTTCAAACTCATCAAGTCTCCCGCCTGGGGGTTCTTTTCGACTTTGATCTTAGAAAATGTTTTGGTGAAATACAATTCTTCTCCCCCTCCTCTCTGGAGGAGACCCAATCTGCCATCAGCTATATCCGCCTTCCTTCAGCAGCTATATACCTCTCCGGAACCTGCGTCACATATGGCTTTTTGGAGATATGAAGCCACAGCGCCCCACAGGTGAGCCCGATCAGGAGGTTCATCGCCCCCAGGACCAAAATCGTATTGCCCCAGTTGAGAGATATTATGGTCATACCGACGCTCCCCATTAAAATACCGAAGCAGCTCATCAGAGCAGCGGCAGATCCCGCGTCACCCCTCTGCTGCTCGAGCATCAGATTCGTTCCGGGAGTTCTCACACAGCTCGCAGAGATCGTCGCCGGCAGAAGGGCTGCGGCCAGCATCCAGGGCCTGAGGCCCCCGAACGAAGATACTAATAGGCCGCTCACGGAGACCGCAGCAAAGGATGTGATGATGATAGTTCTCCGTCTATATCTTCTGGAGATGCGCATATAGAGCATCGGGCCGGAGATCATCCCAATAGCATTAACGGCGAAGTAATAGCTGTAGACCTGCGGGCTGAGCCCGAAGCCGTTAATATAAATATAGGACGACGCGGCTATGAACGCCATCGAGGATAAGCTCGGCAAAGAGAAGAGGGCCAGAAGAGATGAGAAGCCAGGATTCCTCGAGACCTTGTAAAGCCGGGAAATCGCCCGCAACATCGAGCCGGAGCTGCGATTCTCCTTTTCCATCGTCTCCTGCAGCGCCGCGCCTCCCGCCAGAGCCAAGAGGCCGATGAGGGCCAAAGTCCAGAAGACACCCCTCCAAGACATGAACTTCAGCAGGAGCGCACCCAGGACTGGAGCTGCCACCGGGGATATCAGGACCATCGACTGGACCATGGCCAAGATCGGTTCCCGGCTTCTCGTGTCGTAGACGTCCTTGACCATGGCTGTGGCGACGGAGAAGGCGCCGCTGCCCCCGATCGCCTGGAGGATGCGAAAGGCTATCAGCTGATCTATTTCTGAGGAGGCTGCACAGCCGAGGCTTGCAGCAGTGTACAAAGACAAGCCGATCAGAAGCACGGGCCTCCGGCCGTATTTATCGCTGAGGGGCCCCCAAAAAAGGGTGCCTGCAGCGAAGAATACGAAAAATAAGATCAGAGTCGAGTTTACGAGGTCTGTGGAGACGTTGAAGTAGAGAGCCATCCCGGGGAGCGCAGGAAGGTAGAGGTCTGTTGAGAGGGGAACAAAGGCGCTTAGGAAGGTTATGAGGGCGATCAGCCCCTTTTCTCCCAGGTATTTCTGTCTATTGGCAGGAGAGGGCGCGCTCATCTCGCTTCACCCTTCGATTCGTCTTCATGCAACTTCTACGCGCCTCCGACTGGAGGATGGGCTATCCTCTCGTTTTATAAAGCTGGCGAGGACGTACATCTCCTGCACGGGCATATTAAGCCGCATGACATTATTGTCCCAAAATACGCGAACACAGCGGCGGTTTGTCGTTATGAACACGGCGACGGTTTGTCGTTATATGCTCATCCCCACAACAGAGCTGGGGGGTATTCTATAAAACAAAATAGATTTAACATTGGGGATGGGTTGCTAACAATTATATAATCTATGCCGAAAGTAGTTCTTCGAAGTTTCTGCTAAGATCAGGAGAAAAGACGGAGGGTTTGGCATTCATAAGATTGTAAGGCGAGTGGTGATGGCCAGTGGGAACGTGATCTTGAACGAGATCGAGGCGCCCTTGATAGCCAAGAAGGCGAAGCCTGGCCAGTTCGTGATCCTCAAGGCTGGCGAGAGGGGGGAGCGGATACCTCTCACCATGGCTGAGGCGGACCCCGAGCGGGGGACCATAACCGTGATCTACAAAGTCGTCGGAAAGTCCACGGAGCTCTTCAAGAACTTGAGGGAGGGAGACTCCTATCAGGACGCCGTCGGCCCCCTGGGCCAGCCGACCCATCTTGAGAGGGTCGGGAACGTCACCTGCGTCGGTGGAGGGACCGGCGTTGCCGTCCTCTACCCCATCACCCGAGGTCTGAAGGGGGCGGGGAATAGGGTCATCAGCATCATCGGGGCTCGGACCGCCGATCGGATAATCTTAGAGGAGGAGATGAAGTCCGTCTCCGACGAGCTTTTCGTTTGCACCGACGACGGATCTCGCGGCCACCACGGCTTCGTCACTGAGATACTGAAGAAGGTTCTGGAGGAGGAGACGTTGAACCTCGCGGTCGCCGTAGGCCCGGTCCTGATGATGAAGCTCGTCTCCGAAATGACTAGGCCTTACGATGTCAAGACGATCGTCAGCCTCAACCCCATCATGATCGACGGGACGGGGATGTGTGGTGGCTGTCGGGTTTTGGTCGACGGAGAGAACAAATTCGCTTGCGTCGACGGGCCCGAGTTCGATGGCCACAAGGTAGATTTCGATCAGCTTATTCAGCGGCTCGGAGCTTATGAGTCGGAGGAGAGGGAGAGTTCGATGGCTCACAGGTGCAGGCTCGACAGGTGATTGGCGACGGGGGCTCGTCATATCGCCGGTCGTCCGTCCGATCTGACTTCGTATTTGAATTGGGGAGATCCATGGCGGAAAAAGAGGATGTAACGGAGAAGTGGGCCCGGATCGGAATGCCCGAGCAGGAGCCGGATAAGAGGAGGGAGAACTTCGAGGAGGTCCCCCTAGGCTACACCCCAGAGATGGCGGTGAAGGAGGCGTCCCGATGTCTCCAGTGCAAATCTCCTTCTTGCGTTGAGGGCTGCCCTGTGGAGATCGATATCCCCGCCTTCGTCCAGCTCATAAAGGAGGAGAAGTTCGACGAGGCGATAAAGAAGATCTGGGAGAAGAACCGGCTGCCTGCCGTCTGCGGCCGGGTCTGCCCTCAGGAGACCCAGTGTGAGGGAAGATGCGTCCTCGGGAAAAAGGGAAGGCCGATCGCCATAGGAAACCTCGAGAGGTTCGCCGCCGACTTGGCCCGTCGGGAGGGGATAGAGGACGTTTCGCCGAAGGCCGAGCCTTCGGGAAAGAGGGTGGCGATCGTCGGATCGGGGCCTGCGGGGCTCACAGTCGCCGCGGATCTCCTGGCCAGGGGACACCAGGTGACGATCTTCGAGGCGCTCCACAAGCCCGGCGGCGTCCTCGTCTACGGGATTCCCGAGTTTCGGCTGCCCAAGAAGATCGTTGCCGACGAGATCGAATCCCTCGAGAAACAGGGAGCAGAGATCATGTGCAATACTGTTGTCGGCAGGACGATCACCATCGACGAGCTCTTCGACCAGGGGTACGACGCGATATTCGTGGGGGTGGGGGCTGGCCTGCCCCGGTTCATGAACATCCCCGGCGAGAACCTGGTGGGGATATTGTCCGCCAACGAGTATCTGACCCGGGCAAATCTGATGAAGGCCTACAGGTTCCCAGAGTATGACACCCCCATCCCCAGGGGTAGGAACGTCGTCGTCATAGGGGCAGGGAACGTCGCCATGGACTCGGCCAGGACTGCGGTGCGGCTTGGAGCTGAAACGGTTCGGATAGTTTACCGGCGGTCTCGAGAGGAGATGCCGGCCCGGGCTGCCGAGATCCATCATGCAGAAGAGGAGGGGGTCGAGTTACTTCTCCTCACAAGCCCCATCCGCTTTCTTGGCGACGAGGAGGGCCGGGTCGCAGGAATGGAGTGTATCAAGATGGAGCTCGGCGAGCCTGACGCCTCGGGGAGGCGAAGGCCGATCCCGATCGAGGGATCCGAGTTTGAGATAGTATGCGACCTCGTCATAATCGCCATAGGTACCGGCGCAAATCCCCTTCTGACCCGCTCCACTGAGGGGCTGGAGCTGAACCGCTGGGGCTACATCGAGGCGGACCCCGAGACGGGAGAGACGAGCATCGAGGGGGTCTGGGCAGGTGGCGACATCGTCACCGGCTCGGCGACGGTGATCGAGGCGATGGGCGCAGGCCGGAGGGCTGCAAGATCGATCCATGAGCACCTGACCCGGGAAGGTCGTAGCCCAGAATCCTGCGGCGTCTGAAAGGTTACGAGCATATGCAGACTTTTATGCCATATCCAGACTTCAAGAGGTCGGCCGAGGTGCTCGACAGGCAGAGGCTGGGAAAACAGAGGTCGGAGGCCCTTGTCCTTCTGAGGATATGCCGGGACGGGAAAAGCCGGTGGAAGAAACACCCCATATGGAAGATGTGGGCCAAAAACCCCGAGGCCCTCGCCCTCTACGGCGTCGTGATCTGCGAGGAGTGGACGAGGCGAGGGTACAAGGACACCTGCAAGGAGAAGATCCTGGCCGCTAACCGGGAGATGGGAGGAGCTGAGCTGGAGGAACTCCGCCGCAAATACGAGGAGCGTGAGGATGGTTTTCTTCCCTTGTGGTTCGGATCCGAGGAGTTTCACGCCTCTCACCGTTCAAACCTCCTCCGAAAAGACCAGGATCACTATTCAGCCTTCGGCTGGACTGAGCCGAAAGACCTCTGCTACGTCTGGCCGGATCCAGAAGATCAGACGAAGGGAGATGGAGAGTCTGATTCTCAAAAAAAGTTTAAATATTCTCCAGGTATGGTGGGGTTTATGGATGCTGAAGAGATCGCCGGCAAGTACTCGATGAAGGATCTGAGGCCGATCGCCAAGAAGTACGGGGTGAAGACCCACTGCGTTAAGAAGATCGACGTGGTGAGGGCGCTCCCACCGGAGGCTCTGGCGGAGCTGGAGGGCGAGTGACTTCAGAACCTCAAAAATTTTTTTGAATTATCTATTTGTTCCTGTTATTTTCCTGTTACTGAACGAATTAATTGTCCAGACGATGAAGGGAAGGATAATCTCGGGCGGGGGGTCTGTACCCAGAGTCAGGGTCCTTGCAGGAGTAATTCCTCGAACCCTCTTCTCCTCGCGAGCCGGAGAACTGAGGATCCTGGAGCTGAGGCTCCTGGGGCGGCGGGAGAGATCCCAAGAGCGAAAACCTCGAAGCACCGAAAATTCTATTATCACAGAGACTATCTCCGACAATCTATGGCAAATTTGAACGTGGCAGTCCTGGGCCCATCGGACTACGCAAAAGAGGTGGGGAAGAAGGGCACCGCCACAGACATCACCTTCTACAATCTGAAACGGGGCGAGAGCACCGTCACCATCGTCGAGCCGACGAGGTATCCGGAGCGTCTCGCGCCACTGTTCTTCGCAGCGTCCCTCGCGAGATCTGCGATCCTGGTCGTCGACACGATCGACGCCGCCTTCGGCGAGTCCGTCATAATGCTCCAGGCCCTCGGGATAAAAGAGGGATACATCATCCTCCGAAACTACATTGATCCCGACCAGATCGCTCCCATTGTCAAGGGGACGGTTCTGGAGGGGTACGAGCAGATCAAGGACGACCCCATCGCTCTTCGGGAGAGGCTCCTCTCCGATGCCGACCGGCTCATGGGAGAGCCGCCATCTCCAGAGGAGCGGAGGGGCGTGATCCCCGTCGACCACTTCTTCAACGTCAGGGGGATAGGGACCGTCGTCCTCGGCACCATGGCCGGGGGCGTGATAAGAAAGCACGAGACCCTGAAGGTCCTCCCTGGCGAGAGGACGGCCCAGGTCCGGTCGATCCAGAAGCACGACGACGACTTCGACTGGGCCCGGGAGGGGGATCGGGCGGGGATCGCCCTCAAAAACATAGACGCCGAAGAGCTGGACCGGGGCGACGTTCTATCCAGCGACGACACCCTGAAGGTCGAGTCGAAGATCTCGGCCCGAGGGGAGCTGATCCCCTATTGGCCCGCGCCCCTCAAGGAGGGGATGATTCTTCACATAGGCCACTGGATGCAGTTCGTCCCCGCACGGGTCGTTTCTGCTGAGGCGGGAGAGGGCTGGAGACGCCCCCTTCTCGGCCTCGAGCTGGATAAGCCCCTGGTCTATCGCCCCGGAGATCGGGGCGTGATCCATCAGCTGGAGGGGAGCAAGCTCCGGATCGCGGGGACCCTGGAGCTGCCCTGAGCCCTCACTCCACCAGGACTGCGGTCCCGCTGGCGGAGACCATCAGCATCCCGCCGTTCTGGCCCAGGGTCTCGTAGTCGAGGTCGACGCTGAGGATGGCGTTGGCTCCGAGCCTCTTCGCCTCCTCCTCCATCTCCCGGAGAGCGATCTCCTTCGCCCGGCGCAGCTCCTTCTCGTAAGCTCCAGACCTTCCACCGACGATGTCCCTTATCCCGGCGAAGAGGTCTTTGAAGAGGTTTGCGCCGAGGATCGCCTCACCGCTCACGATCCCGAAGTACTCCACAATGCGTCTTCCTTCTACGTTAGGAGTCGTCGATATCAACATAGGATCTCACTTCCGAAGCGAGAGATGACCTCTGGCTTAATTATCCTGCCGATGAGAGGGAGAACGGGGATTGAAAAATGGGATTTTGGGTCCAGGAGGTGAAGGAGAAAGGGGCGAGATGGCGTCAGCTCGCCTAATTCTGCCTCAGCCCCTCCTGCCAGCGGAGGAGCTTCTCCTGGACGACGTACCGAAAGGTCCTATCGATGAGAAGGCCGAGAAGGCCCAGGACGATCATGTAGAGGAAGACCAGGTCCATCATGTGCAGGGAGTAGTAGTCCCAGAGCCGGTACCCGAGGCCGCTCCTGGTGCTCGCCCCGAACATCTCGGCGGCGACGATGCACATCCAGGCGATCCCCATGGCGATCCTGATCCCTGCAGCGATGGAGGGGAGGGCCGAGGGGATGGCGACGTACCTGATCAGATCGCGGTTCTTGGTGGCACCGAGGACCATTGCCGACTCGACGTAGATTCTGGAAACGCTCCTGAAGCCGAGGTAGGAGTTAATCAGTATCGGAAATACCGCCCCGACGAAGACGATGAACCCCGCGGCCTGGGCTGTCAGGCCGAACCAGATTATGGCGAAGGGGATCCAGGCCAGGGGCGGGATCGGCCTGATCAGCTCCACCAGGGGATCGAAGATCCTGTCGGCGACCCTGGACCAGCCCATCGCCATCCCTATAGGAAGGGCCACGAGGAGCCCCGCCCCCATGCCCAACGCGAAGTGGATCAAGCTCACCGGAAGGTCCACCTGGAGGATCGTCGGCCACTGGCGGAGCAGGGCCTCGGCCACCTGGAAGAAGCTTGGAAGCTTCAGGGGATTATCGATGGCCATCGCTAGAATCTGCCAGGCAACGACGAACCCCAACACCGATAGGGTCTCGATGCCGTGCTCTGCCAGCTCATCTCTCGCTCTCTCGCTGAAGGTCAACTCCGATCCACCTCCTTTCGTCCCTGACTCGTCCAATGTTTTGCTTCCGTTCCTTCTTGCCTTTTCTCTTTTCAGCCTCTTTTCAGCTCGTCACCCTGTCGAAAAAGTCCGTATCGAAGAGGTCGTCTTCGGTCAGGAGCGTCTCGCCGGTGTAGCCGAGCTCATAATCGACTCTGGCGAACTCGACGACCGATGGGATTATCTCGTGGGGGTCGCTGATCCAGGCGCCGTCCCAGTTCTCGATGGAGTGCTGGACCATCGTCAGGTTCTGGCCGGTCTTGGCAGAGTAGATCTCAGCTGCCCTCGTGGGGTTCTCGTTGATGTACTCTGTGGCCCTGATGTGGGTCTTGACTATCTGCTCCACCATCTCCGGCTCCTCTCTCATAAGCTCGCCGCTGACGACTAGGCAGCAGCAGGCATGGTTTGGCCACATCTCGCCGGAGGCGACTACCGCCTCGCCGTTCCCCTGAAGCTCGATGATGGAGGGGGACGGGTGGGGTAGGAATACGGCGTCGACCCTTTTAGCTGAGATGGCGGTGGTGGCGTCACCGGGGCCCATCGACTTTATGTCTATCTCCGCGGGGTCGATCCCATTCTCCTGGAGCCACTTCTTGAAGACGGTGTCCTGGATCGATCCGGGCGGGAAGGTGGCGACCTTCAGTCCCACCAGGGACTGGGGCCCTTCGTACACCACGCCGGGGCTGACGACGAGGTCCGACCCGTTCTTCTGAACCGAGGCCACGATCTTGGCGTCGAGACCCTGGGCGATGGCGCTGATGGGCGGGGCTGCCCCGACGAAGGCTATGTCCAGGTTTCCGCCCAGCATCGCCTGCATCTCAGGAGGGCCCGAGGGGAACTCGTAGTCCTGAACTTTCTCGATTCCGAAGGGTAACAGGTCCGAGAGCCACCACCCCTCCTCCATCGCCACCATCTCGGCGACCTGATGGGTGCTGGGCTGGTAGCCGATGCGCAAGGTGGTGATCTTCTTCTCCTCGTCGGTGCCGATGCAGCCGAGGGCGATCACCGCCACCAGGCCGACGGCGACGGCTGTGATAAGAAAGTCTCTCCTCAAATGTCATCACCACCGGAGGTGAAGAAGGGTCCGTATAAATCATTTTCCGACCATGAAGATATATATTCCCAAAAGTACTAATATTCGAATGATATTCTACAATGAGATGACATATGCGGAGAGATTGATGAGAGCAGCCTTCATCTCCGACGAGAAGCTCCGCGATTCCTTGAGGGAGGTTCTCTCGGAGCTGGGCCTGAGCGCGAGGGAGTTCAGCAAGATCTCCGCCATACCCCAGTCAACCCTTTATAAGATCATGTCCGGCCACCGGGAGCCGAATATAACGACCCTTCGCCAGATCGTCAAGACCATAAAGGAGATCGAGGGCGCCGACACCGGCTTCATCGCCGTCATCGCGGCCCGGCCCGTCCTCGACGAGATCAAGGAGAAGAGGATGAAGATCGGTGACCGCCTCCTGGTCCTCCGGGAGTACTCGGCCACCAACATCGAGGAGGCGATCGTCGCCGCGGTCCGGGCGGAGAGGGACGGGGCCGGGGCCCTCGTCTGCGCTCCCATCGTCAGCCCCACAGTGGAGAAGCTCCTCTCGATCCCCGTGGCCACCATCATCCCGAAGGAGAGCTTGGTCAGGGCGATCGAGGTGGCAGCGAGGAAGATCGAGTGATCATCTCCGGGTCAACGTATAAACGAAAAGGCAGAATGGCCATAAGAAGAGCCGTAGGATCTCGAAAGGCTTTTATCGTGGTTGTTAGCAATACAACCAGATTAAGGGTATAAGTGGGGTTTGTTTATGAGAACGGTTATCATATTATCAATTCTGGCCCTCCTCGCGGCCAGCGCCGCCGCCTTCGGCGTGGAGCCGGTGAGCGTCGGCGGAGATTTTGGACAGTCCTGGCTGAAGAACATGCCGTACCAGCCTGAAATCACCGAGTGGACTTCATGTACCCCTTCTACTCCGACGACCCGTGGATCCTGGCCCAGCACACCGGAAGGGTGGTGAGGACGAACCTGGAAGATCTGGAGGATGACATCCGGAGAACAATAGATAATAGAACTATAGAACAGCTGAGAAAGAAATGACTGTAAAGAGGATCGACTTCGAAGAGCTCATCACAAAGCTCCGGGAGGTCCACCCGGACCTTACACCCATCTCCGCCGAGGACGTGGTGGTGGCGAACTGGGTGAGGCTGAAGTGCAGGTTCGGGTGCAAGGCGTACGGAAAGCACCTGGGGTGCCCCCCCTACTCGCCTACGCCGGAGGAGACGCGAAAGGTGCTGGCGGAGTACAGGGTCGGGGTGGTCGCGAAGTTCGAGGCCTCGCCCGACCCCGAGGTATCGCCCCAGCACCTCCACCACCACCTCTGGGCCTCGATCAACACCGTCCACGAGACGGTCTTCCAGCTGGAGAGGTGCGCCTTCCTCTCAGGGTACTACAAGGCCTTTGGGTTCAACGCCCTCCCCTGCACCTTCTGCGCCACCTGCATCCCCGAGGAGAAGGAGAGGGTCGACCTCTTCGACGCCCGGAACTGCAGGCACAAGGAAAAAGTGAGGCCCTCCATGGAGGCCTCCGGGATAGACGTCTTCGGCACCCTGGGGCGGGCGGGATACGGCCTTTCGGTCCTCGACTCCTACTCGAAAGGGGTCTCCCTCTTCGGTCTGGTCTTGCTGGAGTGATCGGCGGCCTTTCGCTCACTTGAGAGTTTTAGAAGCCCTCTTGCCGTCGCAGCTTTGAACATTTATTTAGAGGTACTCCCTCAGCTCTGCGACCGATTCGAGGATGAGGTCTGGAATTACATTCGAATACTCCGCCACGTCTTCTCTGTACTTTCCAGTCTTTACGAGGATTCCCTTCATCTCCGCGTTCTGGGCCCCGCCGACGTCCGTATCGATGTCGTCTCCGATCATGGCCGCCTCCCTGGGAGAGGCCTGAATTTCTGCTAGAGCCATATCGAAGAAGTCGGGGGACGGCTTTCCCACCACCTCGGACATGGTCCCTGTGGCGTACTCGAGGGCATAAACGAAGGGGCCTGCAGAGAGATTGAGGCCGTCGGAGCCCATCCAGTATCGATCCTTCTCGAGGGCGATGATCTCAGCCCCGCCCATAACCAGACGAAAAGCCCTGTTCAGTCGGTCGAAGGTGAAGTCGGTCTCGGCGTCCCCCACCACCACGAAGTCCACCTCCTCCTCGGCCAGGGGTATGCCCGCCTCCTCGAAGTCTCTTCGAACGTCTGGCCTTGTAAGAAGGAAGCACTTATTGTCCTTATCGGACCGAATCCGCTCGGCGGCGGCGATCGCCGGGGTGAATATGTGCTCCCCTGGGATCTCAAACCCCATCTCGCAGAGAAACTTCGCAAGAGTGCTCCTGCACTTTGAAGTGGTGTTGGAGACGAACCTATACCGATATCCCCTCTCCTCCAGCATGGCTACGGTCTCCTTCGCCCCCTCTATCGGGGTCTTGTCCACGTAGAGGACCCCGTCGAGGTCGATAAGAAAGGCCTTAATGTCGTCGATCGTTCCAATACCTCCTTCGCAATGGAAGCTGGGACGCTCTATTAAGTCTTATATTTACCCGATTCATATCTCATGGACAAATATTTTTATTACCCAAAGGAGATGAAATTATCCTTCCGGAGGAATGAACTGAGGACGGTCTCTGCCGATGGCTCCCGCCGACCTTCGGATGGATGGACTTCTAGGTGGAGAACGCAAAGGCCATCTGACGATCTTCCGGGCTTGAACTTGGACCTGGCGGAGAACATCTCGATTTGTGAACCCGGCCTTTCGTCGCACTGGAAACCGGCCTTTCGGACGGTCTGGACAGTTCGATCCGAGCTGCCATCGCAGGGCAAAGCCGAAGGAGATCGAAGATGAAGGATCCCATAATAACTGGCAGAAAGCTAGAGTTCACGTTAACAGACGATCGATAAACTCGACCCCTATGTCATGGACATCAGCTCAAGACGCATCCTGTCAGCTTCATCAGAACCAGACTCGTCCTCCGTCTTCTCGCTCTGGTTCTGGTCCTCGGGAGTGTAGGATAGGTAGAGCTTTCGCCTCTTTCCCTGAGTGAGCTTGATGTGGGACGGATCCATCTCGGCGGACCGCTTCATCACGCTTATAACCGTAGTCTTGTTCAGGCCGAGCATGTCCACAAGCTCGCTGGTGGTGTATCTTCCGGGCCTTTCCTTCATGAGCTCGATCAGGTTCAATGTATGGTTGTCGAGTGCATTTCCCTCGGTGACTTTTGTCGTCCGGCTTGCAGATGATCTCGTCTGTCTCGTCTTAATCTGGCTCTTGAGATCTGCCACCTCCTTTGAAAGGTGATCTACCTGATCGATCAGTCTCCCCAAAAGATCGACATCTTGTTGCTTCATGGTGAGCATGTTGGACATATTTTCCACCGCCATGATGAGACCAATCATCGCCTGAGTCTCTTCAAGCTCTCGCTCACTTTCTGCAACTTTCTTTTTATAAAGTTCTAAAAGTTCTTCAAACATTACTTCAGTGCTCCTTATCTGAATCTCAGCGCTTTCGAGATCTAACTCCCCCTCTCATGAGATGCCGAAAAGACTGCTACGTGAAGTGATCTCAATTCAAGTATAAATAGTTTTCTTAATAATTAATCCGGGAACCTGAGGTGCCTTGATCTCAAATGACAATTTTGTTAATGTATGAGAGGATTTCGAAAAACCTAATCAATGGTTAAGTTTATATACTATTATTACTATATTTAACTTCCATAAGATCCCTAATAGACTTTTCCATCATGCACG
>LGFT01000009.1 GCA_001509375.1 Methanothrix harundinacea
ATCACTCGATCAAATTCACCTCCACCATCTCGCCCTTCTCCCTACCTTCGACCTCTTCGGGGACCAGGACGTACCCCTCGGCCCTGGCGACGGAGCTGAGGATCCCGGCTCCGGAGGTCATGATGGGCGTGGCAACCCCGTCCTTGAGGCTCACCCTAGCGAAGGTGAGGTATCCGGGTCGGGAGACGATCTTTCCCTCGAGTTTGGCCGTGACGATCCGGGGGAGGTCGGTCCGATGGGCCATCATGGTGATCAGGGGCCGGGCGAAGATGTAGAGGGCGGAGAGGGCTGCGACAGGGTAGCCCGGAAGGCAGATCACAGGCTTTCCGTCGATGATCCCCAGGGCCGTCGGTTTTCCTGGGGTGATTCTCACGCCATGGACCAGAAGCTCTCCCATTTCCGCGAGGATCGAGGGAGCGTAGTCCTCCTCGCCGATGGAGGTGCCGCCGGAGATGAGGATCAGGTCGGCGTCAAGGTTCTCGGCGATCGCCTCCTTGATGATGCCTGCGTCGTCCTCGAAGATGGGCGTCTTCCTGGGCGACCCGCCCCAGATCTCGGCGTACATCTCGCACATGATCCCGTTCGCCTCCCGGGCCTGGCCAGGCAACAGCCTCTGGTCGGAGAAGAGGGGGACGAGCTCGCCCCCGGTGGGGATGATCGCGACCTTCGGCCTCTCGCGGACCTGGACGTTGGTGAGGCCGAGGGAGGCGAGAAGGGCGATGTCCGGGGGCCTGAGCCGGTGCCCCTCCCGAAAGATCGTCTCGCCGAGGGCGACATCCTCGCCGACCCGCGCGAGGTTTCTGTAGGGGTGGACCTCGGCCGTCGCTTCCACCTCCTGCCCCCGGAGGAGAGCGTCCTCCAACATCAGAACGGCGTCAGACCCCGGCGGCGCCGGCATCCCCGTCCTGACGGGAACGCACCTACCTTCCCCGGCTTCCTCAGCGACTTTGAGGTAGATGGGGGCGAGGGGGGTGGCGCCCCTGGTGTTCGCAGCCCGAACGGCGTACCCGTCCATGGCGGCCCTGTTGAAGCCGGGTAGGTTCGCGGGAGACGTCACGTCCTCGGAGAGGACCCTGCCCCGAGCGGCGGAGAGATGGACCGTCTCGCCCCGGTTGACGGGGCCGCACCTCTCCAGGAGACTCTTCAGGGATTCGGAGGCGCTGGCAAGCTTTTTGAACATGGATTCGGCTCTCTTCCTCTCCCCTTTGTGTAATTTTCCGTTGAGGAGTCACGCATCTTCTAAATCCGACGGTTGCCGTGAAAACAGATATATACGGTACCACCTGCATCTCCCGCAAACAAGCTCATTCGGAACATTTCAGAACGGAAGTTTCCTCGACAGAAGGTGGTTATCCAATGGCGGCAGTTGTTTGGCTGGAAGAAGTCGGAAAAGACGACGTCTCCGTCGTCGGTGGGAAGGGCGCTAGCCTTGGCGAAATGATAAACGTGGGCGCTCCCGTGCCAGGGGGGTTTGCGGTCACCGCGCAGGCTTATCGAGATTTCATCAACCGATCCGGAATCGCTGACTCCATCTTCGAGGCGCTGAAGGTGGACGTGAACGACCCTGCGGCCCTGAACGGAGCCGCGGATAGGGCGAAGATGCTGGTCCTGGAGGCGAATGTCCCCGAAGACATCGAGAAGGATATCAGGAACCGGTATCGTGAGATGTGCAAGCGGGAGGGAGAGGAGGTCTTAGTGGCCGTCCGGTCGAGCGCCACAGCCGAGGACCTCCCCGACGCGAGCTTCGCGGGGCAGCAGGAGACCTTCTTGAACATGCTGGGGGAAGACCAGGTCTTCGACGCGGTCCGGAAGTGCTGGGCCTCTCTCTACGGGGCGAGGGCCATCTTCTACAGGGTGGAGCAGGGGTTTGAGCACGAGAAGGTGAACATCTCCGTCACCGTCCAGAAGATGGTAAACTCCGAGAAGTCCGGCGTCATGTTCAGCTCTCATCCCAGCACCGGCGAGCCCGAAGTGATCATCGAGGCCGCCTGGGGGCTCGGCGAGTCAGTAGTCAGCGGGAGCGTCTCTCCCGACAACTATGTCGTCGACAGGAAAAATAAAAAGATCCTAAACAAGTTCGTCGCCTCAAAGGAGATCATGATCGTCCGGGACCAGAAGACCGGCAAGACGATCACCAAGAAGGTCCCCGCCAAGATGAAAGAGAATCTCGTCCTCTCCGACGACGAGATTCTGAAGCTCTCTGAGCAAGGCGAGATTTTGGAGAAGCACTACGGCATCCCTCAGGACATCGAGTGGGCCTTTGAGAAGGGGAAGATGTTCATCCTCCAGTCGAGGCCCATCACCACCATCAAGAAGGCCGGGGACGAGGCAGCCGAATCCAAGGAGGGAGGAAAAGTCCTCCTCACGGGGCTCGGCGCATCGCCGGGCGTTGCCACTGGCGTAGTGAAAATCGTAACGGGAGCCGAGAACCTAGCCAAGATCACCGAGGGCGACATCATGGTGACGGTGATGACCACCCCCGACATGGTCCCGGCGATGAAGAGGGCTGGCGCCATCGTCACCGACGAGGGCGGCATGACCTGTCACGCAGCCATAGTGAGCAGAGAACTCGGATGCCCCGCCGTCGTCGGAACGAAGCAAGGAACGAAGACCCTCTCCGACGGGATGCTGATCACCGTCGACGGGGGCAAGGGGAAGGTCTACGAGGGCAAGGTCAAGAAGGCGAAGGAGCAGGCTCCTGCCCAGGCCACAGTCTCCGCCCCATCCAAACCGATAACAGCGACTGAAATCAAGGTGAACGTCAGCATGCCCGAAGCGGCAGAGCAGGCAGCTGCGACACTGGCCGACGGCGTCGGCCTCCTGCGGATCGAGCACATGATCCTGGGGCTCGGCAAGACCCCACGATACTACATCAACGCCGGCAAAGAGGATGAGTACATAGACGAGCTGGTCGGTGGCATCAGGACCGTCGCCGAGGCCTTCTACCCGAGGCCCGTCTGGGTGAGGACCCTCGACGCCCCCACCGACGAGTTTCGGGGGATGGAGGGCGGGGAGAACGAGCCTTACGAGCACAACCCCATGCTCGGTTGGAGGGGGATCAGAAGGGACCTGACGGATACCGACCACTTCCGGCTGGAGATGAGAGCCTTTAAGAAGCTCCACGATATGGGCCTTTCCAACGTGGGGATCATGCTACCCCTCGTCCAGCACGTCAGCGAATTCAGAAAGGCGAAGTCTCTCATGGTCGAGGAGGGCTTGAACCTGGAGAAGATCGACGTTGGCATCATGGTCGAGACTCCCGGAGCCGCCCTCACCATAGAGGATTTCATCGAGGACGGGATAGACTTCATCTCCTTTGGGACCAACGACCTCACTCAGTACACCCTCGCCGTCGACAGAAACAACGAGAATGTCGCCGACCTCTTCTCCGAGCTTCATCCGGCGGTTTTGACCCTCATCGAGTACGTAATCGAGCGGTGCAACAAGGCCGGCGTCAAGACCTCGATCTGTGGCCAGGCAGGGTCCTATCCTGAGATGGCAAAGAGGCTCGTCGAGATCGGGATCACCAGCATATCCGCCAACATCGACGCCGTCGTCACCGTCAGGGAGACGGTAGCCCGGGCGGAGAAGATCATCATGCTGAGGGCTCTGAGAGAGGAGTGATCCCCAGGCGGCCCGAGCTGATAGAGGAATCTGATTTGAGAGATCGAGGACTATCTGAAGAGGAGGTCATGAGGGGCCTCTCGAAGATGAGGGCGAAGGATCTGAACTACGACAGGATTCTCTCCTCCATGTGCACCCCGCCCCATCCGATAGCCCTGAAGGCGCACCGGAAGTTCCAGGAGACGAACCTCGGCGATCCGGGCCTCTTTCCCGGCTCCGCCGAGCTGGAGCGGCAGGCGGTGGGGATGATGGCGGAGATGCTCGGCCATCCTCAAGCCTGCGGCTACCTATCGACGGGGGGGACCGAGTCGAACATCCAGGCGATAAGGGCTGCAAGAAACGCCCACGGCTTCAGGGACGGAAACATAGTAGTCCCGAAGTCCGCCCACTTCTCCTTCGACAAGATCGGCGACCTTCTCTGCCTTGAGATCAGGAAGGCGGACCTCGACGATGACCTGAAGGTGGACGTCGGCTCCGTCGAGGATCTCATCGACGAGAATACCGTCTCCATGGTGGGGATTGCGGGGACGACGGAGTTTGGCCAGGTGGACCCCGTCGACCGGCTGGGAAGACTGGCCCTCGACTCCGGGATTCATCTTCACGTCGACGCCGCCTTCGGAGGCTTCGTCCTCCCCTTCCTGGAAGGGGACTGGAAGTGGGACTTCAGAGCGGAGGGGGTCACCTCCATCACCATCGACCCTCACAAGATGGGGATGGCGACGATCCCTGGCGGCGGCCTCCTTTTCAGGCATCCCGAGGACCTGGATCGGCTCGCAGCCTACGCCCCTTACCTGACTATGGCAAGGCCGACGGCCCTGACGGGGACGAGGAGTGGAGCCATCGCCGCTGCCGTATGGGCGGTAATGAACCATCTGGGAAGAGAGGGGTTCACAAAAGTCATCGACCGCTGCATGGCTCTCTCGAGGCGAATGGTGGCGGGGGCGAGAGAGATCGGGATCGAGCCCGTCATCGAGCCGGTGATGAACGTCGTCACCCTGCAGATGGACCGCCCCGAGGAGGTCAGGTCCGATCTCCTAGAGTGCTGCTGGAGGGTCTCAACTACCAGAAGCCCGAAGGCCTTGAGGCTGATCCTGATGCCTCATTTGACCTATGAGAACGTCGACTTATTCCTCGCTGATCTGGAAAATGTGCTGAACAGATACTCCTGAAAAGGCACCCATCTGGGATGGAGAGGTCGTATCTAAAATAAAGGGTTTTCAGCCCTTTTTGGGCTGAACTTCATTTAGGGCGCAGCCGTCGCTTTTCGCCTTCAGACCTTGTGGCCGATGGCGAACCTTCGCATCACACGGTCGATGGCGATCGTCACCTGGTCGCCGACCTTCGTCTCCGGGACGAATATTACGAAGCCTTCGATCCTGGCGATACCGTCGCCCTGTTTTGCGATGTCTTCAATCTCAACGTCGTACTCTTTTCCCACCTCGACGGGAGCCGTGGACTCAAAGCCCTCGTCTCGGAAGGAACCTCTATCACTTCTGTACAAACACTTCACCGTCCTAGTTAAAAGAGAGAATGATCTGAATGTTCAGGCCTTGTGGCCGATGGCGAACCTCTGCATAACTCGGTCGACGACGATCGTTACCTGATCACCTACTTTGGTGTCCGGGACAAATATTACGAATCCCTCGATCCTCGCGATTCCATCGCCCTTCTTTGCGACGTCCTCGATCTCAACATCATACTCCTTTCCGGCCTCAACAGGTGCTGAGGGTGCGAAGCTGTCGCCTCGGAAAGAACCTCTATCATTACCGTACAAGCACTTCACCGTCCTTAGCGAAAAACCACGAAACAGTTTGCCGCATTGTCCACTGATCATTTCGACTATTAAACCTTTGTGCTCAAAAATTGAACCGTGAATATCAGCTGAACGGCTGAGAATATATCCTATAAACGAGAACTGCAGCAGCATGGAAGGCCTCGAGAGGTACAGAGGAATCGTTCAGGATTTCGAGCGGTTTGTCGAAGCTATGGCTGCACCCCTCCCCGTCACCGCGAGGATCAACACCCTCAAGACCGATCGGGATGGGCTCTTCTGCCGCCTGAAGGAGGCGAAAGTGGCCTTTTGGCCCTTCTCCTGGTACCCCTTCGGTTTCAGCCTCGACGTCGAAAAGCCCGGAAACCTCATCGAGAACCTGATGGGCCACATCCACGTCCAGGAGGAGATATCTATGGCGTCTCCCATCATCTTGGCTCCAAAACCGGGGGAGAGGGTTTTGGATATGTGTGCGGCTCCCGGAAGCAAGACCACCCAAATCGCCTCGATAATGGAGAACCGGGGCCTTTTGGTGGCTAACGATCCAGCCAACAATCGGGTCGCCTCCCTTCGGTCCAACTGCGAGAGAGCGGGGGCTATAAACGTCGTGGTGACGAGGTACGACGGCCGGCGGTTCCCGTCCTCGAAGTTCGATCGGATCCTAGTCGACGCCCCCTGCACAGGCCAGGGGATGGCGAGAAAGGACTTCTCAGTCCTGGGCCGGTGGAGCCTGAAGAGGTCCCTCGGCCTTCAGCGCCTTCAGCGCGGCCTTCTCGAAAGGGCGACGGATCTGGTGAAGCCCGGAGGTACCGTCGTCTACTCCACCTGCACCTTCGCTCCCGAGGAGAACGAGGCCGTCGTATCCTGGGTCGCCGAACGGGTCCCACAGATCGGCATAGGGAAGGTCTCGATCCCTGGGCTTGAGAGCTCCCCTGGCTTGGCCGAATGGAATGGGCACATCTTCGGGGATGAGATGAAAGAGTGCGTTCGGTACTACCCTCACCAGAACGATACGGGAGGATTCTTTGTCGCAAAGCTCATTAAAGAATAGGTCGCCCTTCTCGCTGTTGGACAGGGCCGCGGTGGTGGAGTTGATGGAGTCTCGGTTCGGGATCCCTCCTGCAGCCTTCGAGAACGTGAGTTTCTACAGGAGGGGACGGAACGTCTGGGCCTTCAGCCTCCCCGAGATCCCGAATCTCAGATGCGAGTCGGTGGGCCTCCGGTTCATCTCGGTCAGAGGGAGGGTACCGAAGCCCACCACCTACGCCCTCCAGCTCTTCGGCCGATTTGCCACAAAGAACTCCATCGCCCTCTCCACAGATCAGGCTGAAAAGTTCATAGCTGGAGAGGGGCAGAGGCTGGATGCGGAGGTGGAGGACGGTTACGTGGTGGTATCTTATCGAGGCGATGTACTGGGGTGCGGTCTGTACACCAGAGGCGAGCTCGCCAGCCAGCTTCCAAAGGAGCGGAGGATCATGAATGAGGTGAGGAAAAACTGCCTTTCGGATGGCGATTGCCGATGATGTTATCTCGTGAGCGAGAAGTATCGAAGCCCGATGACACCCTCCTCGCCCAGGATCGTTGGATGGATCGGGCCACCCTCATGGCGCTCTGGAACGAGCCGGTTCGGCTCTTTCGCCTCGCAAACCTCCTTCGGAAAGAACGATGTGGCGACGAGGTCTCCTTCGTTATCAACAGGAACGTCAACTTCACCAACCGGTGCGTAGGAAGCTGCAGGTTCTGCGCCTTTCGAAGGTCTGACGGCTACATTCTAACCGAAGAGGAGATCCTGGAAAGGGTGGCCGCTGCCGAGAGGTTTTCTGCCACCGAGATCTGCATCCAGGGAGGTCTCGCCCCAGGCCTGGTCCTGGAGGACTACTGCCGGATCCTGGAGGCTATCAGGGAAAATTTCCCCCGGATGCACCTTCACGCCTACTCTCCCATGGAGGTCTTCTACATGTCAAAAAACTCCGGCATCACGCCGGAGGACTCGATAAAGGAGCTGAAAAGGGCTGGCCTCGGATCAATGCCGGGAACAGCAGCCGAGATCCTGGTGGACCGGGTAAGAATGGAGATCTGTCCCTCCAAGCTGACGACAGCCGAATGGCGGGACGTGATCACCACGGCCCACGGCCTTGGGGTTCCCACCACCTCCACCATGCTCTACGGCCACGTCGAAAGCTTGGAGGATCGGATCAACCACCTTCTCCTCCTTCGGGAGATCCAGGCCGATACCGGCGGGTTTACAGAGTTCGTCCTCCTCCCCTTCATGTCGGGGAACAACTCCTTAGGCCCCATGTCCCAGAGATTGAGTCACCTCGATAACCTGAAGATGCACGCCCTCGCCAGGGTCGCCCTTCACCCCCTCATCGGAAACATCCAGGCATCCTGGGTGAAGCTCGGAAGAGACCTGGCCGGGAGGACCGTCCTCTGGGGGACAAACGATCTCGGAGGAACCCTGATGGAGGAGAACATTTCGCGGACCGCAGGAGCCGTCGAGGCCGAGTGCATGACCCCGGCCCAGTTCAGGGATCTGATCGAGAGGAACGGGAGGGTTCCCGTCCAGAGGACGACCCTCTACGGCCGGGTGTGATGACCTTCCCGGGATGGCCATTGCTCACTATCATAACAAATATCATATAGTAAGAGTAGTTTTACTTTGGGGAGTGATCATATGACCGGATTGACCTCTTTGGTGCTGATCTGCTCGATATTGGGATTTTTCGCCCTGGCGGGGGGATCTTCCGCCTCGGATGACCTGGATACGGTGACTGTCACCGGCTCTACGACAGTTATGCCCCTGGTGGAGATCTGCGCCGAAGAGTTCAACATGCTCCAGGACGAGGTGATGGTGACCGTCAGCGGCGTTGGAGGCTCCGGGGTGGGGATAAAGAACGTGGCCAGCGGCTTCTCCGATATAGGTATGTCCTCTCGGGAGCTGAGGGCCGATGAGATCGAGCTATACGGAGACAACTTCTCCGAGTATCTGATAGGATATGACGCGATATGCATCGCCGTCAGTAAGTCGATATATGATGCGGGTGTCACCAACATCAGCCGGAGCCAGCTCCGGGAGATATACAACGGGAATGTGACGAACTGGCGGGAGCTAGGCGGCCCCGAGAGGGATATCTATGCCGTGGCGCGGATGGTGGGCTCGGGAACGGGCGACCTATTCAACGAGATGGTGATGGGCGATCTGGAGACGGAGACCTTGGGCGCCGACACCTACACCCAGAACAATGCCGAGATGAAGACTGCCATAACCAAGAACGACAAAGCGATCGGCTATCTCGGTTTCAACTACGTCCAGGACGGAAATCTGAGCGCCGTCGCCTATGAGGGGGTCTTTCCCACCACTGAGAGCATAAAAAGCGATGCCTATCCCCTTTCCCGTCCCCTTTACGTGATGACCTGGAATGAGCCCGACTCGGGAGAGGAGGCCTTCATAGAGTTTCTACTCGGCGATGAGGGTCAGTCCATAGTAGAGGAGATAGGATTTCTGCCCGTCGGCTGAGCAGCCTATTTAAAATAAGTTGGAGGGAGCGGCGCTTGGCCCCTCTGGCGACAAGCGCCTCTCATATACCATCGTGATCTTCTTCATCAACAGTCGGGGCAATACTGGGCCTTGGAAGTGTCGTTCCAGGAGTCGCCCCAGGCCACGTCCCGGCAGGTGCAGTCGAAGATCTCCTCCTCGCCCCACATCTTATCATCGTCGTCCATCTCGCCGTAGCCGCCTATGCAGCAGGAGAGCCAGTCAGCCTTAGGCTTGGACCCCTTGCAGCTGGTGCAGACCTCCATGTTCTTGGTGATCTTGAAGCTGCCCGCGTAGTTCTCATCGATCTCTATGAGGGGTCTCTTCCAGCCGTAATCTGCATCTGTCACGAGCTGACCGACGTGTACCGATCCCTCGGTGACCTCCTCCTCGATCTTCATGCTAGTGCTGCTGAACCCATCTTGGGGGTTGGAGCTGTATCCGGAGCTCTTCTCTTCGTTTTTGAGTTCGACTCCTATGTCCTTCACGAAGGCCGAAGCATACTCAATCTGGTGGAGCATTGATACACCTTCATCATAACTTTTGCTACACGCGCTACCATCGTAGTTCTTTCCTTCAGTCCTCTCCTTAAGCTTGGAGTTGTAGACGATGGGGTTTTCGGCGTAATATCCCGTCCCGTAGGCCATCGCAACCGGCGCGTAGGTCATCTCATTCTGCTCGACGAAGGAGATAGCGCTTTTTGCTGGATACTCCGATTCTGTATACACTTGTGTATACTTATCTTGGGTGTAAACCATTCCTTTGCTCTGATTCGAGCTTAACAGGATCGCTGCATCCATGCTCCCGCTTCCGTGCATGTAGTTTTTGAGCTGAAGGGTCTTGGTGTTCACATTCTGGTAAACCATCGCGTAGCCCTCTCCCTCCACGTCCTGTTCCAGCTTCTGTTCGTTCTTCATATAGTACCCTTTCGGGTTATCAGCGGCCCATGCTGGGCCCAAGACCACCAGCATCACCAGGAGAGCCGCCCAGATCTTCATAATCGTCCCTACACCTCTCATATCCATCCCTTCTCCGAATTTTCTGCTATTATCTGCGGTGAACATGACATTTTTTGCTATATATTTCTTTCTGACTCTGAATAAAACTTAAAATTCGGAATAAGTTTATAATCTTATCGTAAATCTGTTGTAACTCAATCTCCTCAGATTCTTTCAAAGGGAGATTTCAAACAAATATTTATTTTCATCTTTCATGAAGCAACGGGATTTAATACAGAATATTTGCTCTTATTTAAGTTTACTTGTTTTGCACCCCTAACTTGGGGATCTGGAATTGGCAATATCAAGAATGGCAGAAAATCCCTGCCTTGTGCCCTTGAATAAAGATGTTCCATTTTAGAGGCTACTTCGAGATACCACGATTTCCATCGCTTTCTATGGAAAGAAACATATTCATGTGAGGCATAAATAACCTCGAATTTAGGGAGATGAGTTGGAGATGTTCAACAGAGGTTTATTCCTTCTTGCGATCGTCCTTTCGCTCTGCACCGCCCTCTCTTTTGCGTCAGCCCAGGAGGGTGTTATAACAGAGGGGTCGGTGCCCACAGATGGAGCGATGCAGGCGGATCAGGAGGGGACAGAGAACGATACCGCCGTGGTGGGCGATGATGCCAGTGTATTGGTCTATGCCGACGACAATGCCACCGGGAAGGACGTCGACGAAGACGCCGGTGACATCGAAGAAAAGGCTCTTGCCGGCGTCAACGATTCCGCGAACGAATCGACCCCCGTGGGGCTTCCACCCGATGAGCCTCTCGCCGAAATTCCTGAGGAGCCCGGAGCCGCCCTCCACCCAATGACCGTCGTGCACGCCGTTGAGGATTTATACGTGGACTTGACGGAGGAGAAGGTCTACAACGACGATCACCTGGTCTGTGAATACCTGATGGGCGACCTGTACCAGGAGGAAGAATTTCCAGGAGTCGTGATGGTTCAGTTCGACATATCGGATCTTGAGATGCGTGAGTACGACGTTGCTGTTCTCGCCCTTAAGGCGGTGTCGGCCGAGAAGATCGGCAGCGAGATGGCCGGAGTATTCCTCATGCCGATAACGTCCGAATGGTCTGAAAGTTCGAGCGTGACCGCCCTGGGATTGAACATGCTTTCGATAGTCGTTATGATCTCAAACGGCGAAGAGCCAGATTTGAGCCAATTTGGCATGAACTTTGGGGACGGTGAAGTATTCGCCTTCGACGTCTCAGAGCATCTCAAGGCGGCCGATGTTGGCAGGGTATCTTTCCTGTTGGTGGCTGTCGGCGACACCGACTACAGGGTAAGCTTCAAGTCCAGGGAGACGGGCGAAGGTCCCGTCCTTCTGATCGCGCCCTATCCATCCACCACCAGCCCGAAAATAGACGGCTGAAGGTCAGACGAGGAGACAGAGAACCCGGTGATCTCTGTCCACCTCCGCCATTTCGGGGAGCTTCTTGATACAGATTCAATCGTCAATTCGGTCGGGGGTCTCCTCTGCTCCTTCGGAGGGTTTCTCACCGTCTTTCTCATCTTCAGAGCCATCCCGATCCTTCAGAGCCCCGGCCCCAGCTCTGGGATATCTCACAGGATCCCTGAACAGGTGCCTGGACTTGGAGATCTGCTCAGAGGTTCCGAGGACCAAGAGGACATCTCCCGCCTCGATCTCTGTTTCACTGGTGGGGTTGAGGATGTTTCCCGAATCTCTCAAAATACCCAGGGCGTTTACCCCAAGTTTCTTTCTCAGCTCCAGGTCGGCGAGGGTCTTCCCGACGGCTGGGGCCTTCTCCTCGACCTTGACAGTGACGACCTCGACGTTCGGGAGGTACCTCCTTAGGTCTGAGATCTTGCCAGGCTCGATCTCGGCGTTCCTGAACATATCGTAGCCGAGGGACCTGACCTCTACGATCATCTTATCGATCTCGATTCTGGGGACGAGGTACTTGCTGAGAACTCTCGAGAATATCTCCACCGAGGTCTCAAACTCCTCGGGGATCACCTCGTCGGCCCCCAGGTCGTAGCACGCCGCCGCCTCGTCCAGGTACCGGACCCGAGCCATGATGTAGACCTTGGGGTTGATCTTCCTCACCATCTCCACGATCCTCCTGGTGGCCATCACGTCGGAGACGGCGACGACGACGACCCTGGCCGCGTCGACGTCGGCGTGCCGTAGGATCATCTCCTGGGTTGCGTCCCCGTAGTGGATCGGCTCTCCGTTCGCCCTCTCTCCCCTCACCTTCTCAGGGTTCATCTCCAGGATCAGATAGGAGAGCTCTCCCACCCGAGCGGCCCGGGCGAGAGTCCTTCCGACGAAGCCGTAGCCGATGATGACGAGGTGGTTCTCCCTCTTCTCCGGGATCGCGGCGAAGGGGTGGCCCGCCTTCAGCTTCTCGGGGAGGGGGAGGCGGTAGAGGAGGTCTGCGGCCTTCGGCGACCCGGCGATGACGAAGGGGGTCGCCGCCATCGTCAGGACCGAGACCGCCAGGAAGAGCTGGTACTCGCTTCTGCCGAGGATGCCGGAGTCGAGGCCGGTCTTCGAGAGGATGAAGGAGAACTCCCCGATCTGGGCGAGGGCGAGCCCCGCCAAAACCCCCGTCCGAGCGGGATAGCCGAGGAGGACGGAGACGCCTCCGGCGATGACGGCCTTCAGTACCAGAACTCCCAGGGCCGCCGCAAAAACAAGCTCCGCCCTCTCGATGAAGAAGCCGACGTCAAGAAGCATTCCGATGGAGACGAAGAAGAAGCTGGTGAAGACGTCCCGAAAGGGGATGATGTTCCCCAGGGCCTGATAGCTGTACTCCGACTCGGAGATGATCAGCCCCGCCAGGAACGCCCCCAGGGCGAGGGAGAGGCCGGCGGAGTAGGATAACCAGGCGACGGATAGACAGATGAGGATCACAGCCAGGAGGAAGAGCTCGCTGGACCGGAGGCGGACGACCTGATAAAGAAGGGCCGGTACTATCAGCTTCGCCCCCAATATTACCAGCATGATTATCCCTGCCCCCTTCGCCAGCATCAGAAGTAGGGGCATCGTGAGGCCCGTCGACTCTTCCGCCGCCAGGAGCGGAACGAAGAGCATCATGGGTACGACTGCGATGTCCTGGAAGATCAGCATCCCAAGGGCGGTACCGCCGTGGGGGGAATCCACCTCATCCCGTTCCTGGAGAATTTTGAGGACCACCGCCGTACTGCTGAGGGCGACGAGGAAGCCAGCGAGAATCGATTCGTTGAGGGGAAGACCGACCTCGACCCCTATGAAGGCCGTGGCGAGGAAGGTGATGGCTACCTGGAGGGGGCCTCCCACCAGGGTGGGCCGTTTGATCCGGAGAAGCTTATCGAAGGAGAACTCGATTCCGATAGCGAAGAGGAGGAGTACCACCCCCACCTCGGCGAGGACCTCGATCTGCTCCACCTCCTGGACGAGCCGAAGGCCGTGGGGCCCCGCCACCACCCCCGTCGCCAAGAACCCCACCACCACCGGGATTCGGAGCCTGTGGCCGGCGAAGATGGCGATTATCGAGATGAGGAAGATGACGATGATGTCGTTGAGGAGCTGAATGGGCATGGGCATCTATCTACTTTTCCGCAGTATCGGCGTTAAACGTTTGGGCATAAAAGACCACCGTTTTCACATCCGAAGGATCTCTCGATGGGAGATCTTCTGGAGACGATCCCTCTCACGATTCTAATGTTGGATTGTGGCAACTAAAGTTCGCTTGATATCCGATCAATCTTTTCTAATTATACGCAAATGTTATATACCCATCGCTCTCTTTTGGGTGCGTCTGGGCCGCTGCCTTTCGTCTTGTAGGCGGGATCGGCGGTCAAAGGTTGGGCGAGTACAGTGGAGGAAAATTGTTTATGATGGCTGCAGTGCTGGAGGCTCCCGGAAACCTTACCCTTCGGGTGGTGGAGGACCCGGTCTGCTCCGAGGGCGGCCTGATATTGAAGGTCGAGGCCTGCTCGATATGCAGCACCGACGTCAAGATGATAAGGCGAGGGCAGAAGGATCTGGTATACCCCCGAATCCTGGGCCACGAGATAGCCGGGACGGTCTTCGAGAGAGACGGGATCGGTCCCAGAGTTGGCGAGAGGGTCCAAGTTTTTCCGGGAATTTTCTGCGGCAGATGCCCCTCCTGCAGGCGGGGGGCAGAAAATATGTGCGAACGTATCCGTATCTTCGGCTTCAACCTGGATGGCGGGTTTGCAGAATATCTTTTGGTTCCGAGAGAATCGGTCAGAAACAGCGGCGTCTTCCCAGTGCCCGATGGGGTGAAGTTTGAGGATGCTGCTCTTGCAGAGCCTCTGGCCTGCTGCATCAACGCTCAGGAGCGGGTCGAAGTCGGAGAGGGAGACTCGGTCCTGATCTTCGGGGCGGGGCCAGCGGGGATCCTTCACGCCCTCCTGGCCCGGGAGAGGGGAGCCTCGATGGTGGTGATCGTCGAGCCCCTCGAAAGGCGGGTCGATCTGGCTCGATCCTTCGGGGCGGACCTGGTCGTCTCCTCCGGAGGAGAGGACCTCGCGGCGCAGGCCGACGAGGCGACCGATGGGAAGGGCTTTGACGTTGCGATCCTGGCCAGCCGGGACGTCGCCGTAGACGACGACCTCCTCGCCCTCCTCACTCCCGGGGGTCGGATGTCTCTCTTCTCGGGCTTTCCGTTCGACCTCGCCGCGCCGAGGTTGGATCTGAACCAACTCCACTACCGGGAGATTCTCATCGTCGGATCTTACGGCTGCACCCCCGCCCATAACAGGAGGGCTCTGGATCTGATCTCCGGCCCCCTAGATGTCGGCCGGCTGATCACCGAGAGGGTCTCCCTCGCCGAGATCTCGCGGGGCATGGAGCATGCCGATAAGCGCGAGGGGCTGAAGGCGGTGGTGACGGATTTTGGCGGGTGATTACCTTTGGAAGACGCGATGACAGATTTCGGAGCGAAGTTAAACCGGCTCATAGCCGGGGTAAGCCTCACGCGAGAGGAGGCGAGAGAGATGTTCAGTCAGGTTCTCAACGACGAGCAGCCCGACGCCCATCTGGGGGCGTTTCTTGCGGCCATCACCGCCAAGGGGGCGACCCCCGACGAGATCGCGGGAAGCTGGGAGGCGATAGTAGAGCTTGACACCTTCAAGGTATCCCCGGAGGTCTCAGGAGACCTATTCGAGAACTGCGGGACGGGGATGGACGCCGTCGATACCTTCAACATCAGCACCGCCGCCTCCATCGTCGCGGCCGCCGGCGGCGTTCCCATGGCAAAGCATGGGGCAAGGGCGATAACCTCTCGATGTGGGACTATAGACATCCTGGAGACCCTGGGGGTGGAGGTGGAGGCCGATCCCAAGCTAGTCAAAAGAAGCATCGAGAGGGCGGGGATTGGGATCTTCAACGGCATGAGCCCCAGGGTCCATCCGGTGGGCCTGGGTAGGATCCTCTCCAAGATAAGGTTCGGGACGATCCTGAACATCACCGGGTCCCTCGCAAACCCCGCGATGCCCCGGGTTGGCCTCCGAGGGGTTTACTCGAAGAAGGTGGTGGTTCCCATAGCCGAGGCGATGAAGAAGATCGGCTACTCTAGGGCGATGGTCGTCTTCGGCCTCGCCTCCGACGAACAGCGGGGGATGGACGAGGTATCGCCATCGGGAAAGACCTTCGTCGCCGAACTTCTCGATGACGGCAGGATAGAGACTTTTGAGGTCACTCCAGAAGACTTCGGGGCGGAACGGGTGAACGAGAGGCTTCTCCTCCCCCGGGAAGACCGGGCCGATGAGGCGGTGGAGCTTCTCCGGGTCCTCTCCGGAATGGAAAAGGGGCCGAGAGAAATGGCGATCTCTATCAACGCCGCCCCCATCCTCATGATGGCGAGGAAGGCCGAGGACCTCTCGGAGGGTTTCTCGATCTCACGGGAGATCATCAGGTCCGGCTCGGCCATCGATAAGCTCGACGAGTGGACGAGAGCTCAGAACTCCGACCCCTTGGCCGGGGCCGAGAGGCTCGAGCTTCTCTTGGAGAGGGCGGCAAACTGAGCCAAAAAGACGCTGCTGGGGGAGCCAATCTCTATCATCCTTTGGGCCCGATCTCCAAAATCCCCGAGACCTTCGCCAGATACCCTTCCATGTAGGCGTCGCAGACCTCCCACTCCACGTCGACGTCGATCTCGGCCATGATCTCCTGGAGCTGGATCTTCACCTGGTCCCAGGTGTACTTGTTCGGAGATCTGCACAGCTCCGTCAGCAGGCGCAAGGTGGGAACGAAGATCTTCTTGAACTCGGCCCTGATGAAGGCCATGAAGGGCTCAGATAGGTCCCTGTAGACGTAGGACCGGAGCTCCGCCAGAAGGTCATACTGAGCCTGGCAGGGGTCGTCGTAGGGGTCCTTCGCCTCCCTCTCCCAGTGCTCGCCGAGATTCTCGTACCCTTTTTTGATAATCTCGTCGACTCTGGCCCTGGCATCGCCGTCTCCGACCTCGGCTGCGAGCTTGTAACCTGTTAGCCGGAGCCGGAGGAGCTGCATCCTCCCCTCCTCGAAGGTGAGGTTCATATGAAACCTGCCCAGATATTCGGCTATGTGATTGAGCCTCGTCTCTGGATCGAAGGTAACGCCCATCCTATCACATCCCTTCGGCCCCTGCAGCATGACTGGCCCGTCTTCCAGACCCGCCAGCTCCCGCCGATCGATCGATGATTCGTGACCTGTTCATATTTGGAGTTATATATCATTAGAGTTTAAGGCCTTTGGCTTTGGACGAAAAACGAGACGGCTTTGATGGGCCTGCCCTGCTGAGGGCATAAATTTATCCAAAGATCGCCCGTACGCCAGGAAGTCAGGAGGATTTGGGAGAGATGGCCCAGGTTTATTTGGAGATCATGAGGCCCGGAAACTGCGTTATGGCGGGGATCGCCGCCCTGATCGGCCTTCTGGTAGCGGATGCAGGGGCTCAGCCCATCACGGCGGCTTTGGTCTTCTTCGCGGTCTTCGCCGTGACGGGGGCGGGAAACGTCGTAAACGACTACTTCGACCGCGAGATCGACGCCGTCAACAGGCCCGGCCGGCCGATACCGAACAACAGAATCAGTCCCGATCGGGCCTTCTCCTGGTCGATCGCCCTCTTCGCCCTCGGGTGCTCCTTGGCCCTCTTCATGAACTCCCTCGCCCTGGCCATCGCCATATTCAACTCGGTCCTCCTCTATTTCTACGCCCGAAACCTCAAGGTCACGCCCTTTGCGGGAAACCTCGCCGTCGGGTACCTGACGGGCTCCACCTTCATCTTCGGAGGCGCCGCGGGAGATGACATCGAGATCACCCTCTTTCTCTTCCTCCTGGCGTCCCTCGCGACTCTCGCAAGGGAGATCGAAAAGGACATTGAGGACGTGGCCGGCGATAGGTCCAGCGGCGCGAGGACCCTGCCCATCGTCATCGGCGAGAGAAAGGCGTCGATCCTCGCCGCCCTCTTCGTCGCGGCGACGATCGGTCTCAGTTATCTTCCGCCCCTAGGAAGAGCGTACCTCGCCGCGGTCACCGTCGCCGACCTTCTTTTCCTAGGGGCGATGGCGAGCATCATCAGGGGCGAGGCGCCGAGGGCCCAAAAGATGCTGAAGATGGGGATGGCGGCGGCACTCGCAGCCTTCATGGTGGCGGCCATCTCCGGCTTTGCGCGCATCTGATCGCATACCCGTCGGAGCCAGGGCGTCGTGAGAGCTCGAGATCTTCTCAGTCACCGTCGATCCCCCACCTCGATGTACTTGCGCCTTGCAAGGATGTACAGCATCGGCGAGATGACGGCGTTCGATACCATCGTCGGTATTCCCACCTTCAGGAGGGAGTTTGTCGCAAACGCTCCCAAGGTCAGCCTTCCGTCGAGGACGGCCTCGATCAAGCCTGAGCTTCCCCTCGCAAGATCCGGAAACGTCAGGATGCCGAAGTAGCTCGCGAGAACGAAGACCAGAAAGCTGACCGCCGTCGCCAGCAGGACGGAGACGGAAACCGCGGAAGGTCGAAGCCCCTTCGCCCCGTTCCTCATCCTATCAGCGACGATCTTGCATGAGACGAGCCCCGCCCAGTGGGACGGTATGTTGGCCAGAGGGAAGGGAGAGGCCGTGGCGGTCATTAACACCGCTCCCGTAATCAGTCCCAAGACGGTCGCTTCCGAAAGAGACATCCGGATAAGAAGCACCATCAGACAGTAGAACGATATCGATATCGCAGCCTGAAGCTCGCCAGTGATCGATTCCGTAAATCTCATCAGAAAATGGACCAGCCAGGCCAGGGCGATGAGGCCGCCAGAGAGAGCAATTTCTTTCGAGTTCATATGAACTTCCCCCTTGGTATTTAGATAAGAGGACGCCCTCCTCAAAGCGTTCTTCAAGCTTCGCGAGCTCACCGATGGGCGAAGTACGCCACGACCTCGTCTTCCGCCACCGAGTCGATCCGGACGAAGCCGTACCTCTCGAACTGGACGACCTGGTCGAGGTCATCCCGGACCCCTAGCTCGCCGATCCCGGAGTCGACGCCGTCAGGGCGCATCACCCGCACGGGAACGCCGTCCGTCGGAGCCCAGTGGATGATCCGGAGCTTCTTCTCCCTCGCCTGGTGGGGGTCGGTACCGATGACCCGGGCCCGGAGGGGATCGAGGCTCGAAATTTCGATATTGCAGAGGTCTTTGAGCCGAAGGCTCCCTCCAACCTTCAGATTCAACAGATCGTCGCAGGAGACGAGGAGCTTTCTTCCCGCCGGGATCTCCCGAGATCCTAGGTCCAGGGTCGGGTGGAACGGGGCCTTCGCGATTTCGGGCATCTCTCCCTCGATCTCCATCGGAATCGGATCCTTGACGAAGAAGCGCCTCCTGGCCTCAGGATCGACGATCTTTCTGTTCTCGGCAAAGATCGAGTCCATGCTGATGCTGATATCCGTCTCCCCGACTCCCAGTTCGATCATGAATTTTCGGAGGGCTTCGGCCCGGATCCCCCTCCGCCTCAGGGCCCTGACCGTCGGCATCCGGGGATCGTCCCAGCCAGAGTACTCTCCGGCCTCGAGGGCGCGTCGGAGGGCGCTGGTGCTGAAGGAGCCGAACTGGTGGATCTTGATCCTCCCCCAGTGGATCGTAGTCGGGTACACCCAGCCCATGTGGTCGTAGAGGTACCTCTGCCTCCGCTCGCTATCCATCAGATCCTTTCCCCGGATGATGTGGGTGACGCCCAGGAGGTGGTCTTCGACCCCCGACTCGAAGTCCAGCAGCGGCCAGACCCTGTACTTCTCGCCGACCCTTGGGTGGTCGGCGGTCACGATCCGAAAAGCAGCCCAGTCCCGGAGGGCCGGATCCTTGTGGACGATATCCGTTTTGATCCTGAGGACCGCCTCCCCCGGCCCGAGGCCGCCGTTCATCATATCCCTCCAGAGGGCCAGGTTCTCTTCGGGGCTCTGGCCCCGGTGGGGGCACGGCTTCGCCGCATCCTTCTTGGCCTTGAAAGCCGCCTGATCGCACCGGCAGACGTAAGCCCCGCCCCTCCGGATCAGCTCTATAGCGATCTCGTAATATTCGGGGAGGCGGTCGCTTGCGATCACCACCTTGTCGGGGACGGCCCCCAGCCATTCTGAGTCCTCCAGATACCATCCGTAGGCTTCGAGCATCGGCCTCTTGTTGACGGGATCGGTGTCGTCGAAGCGGAGGAGGAATCTTCCTCCGTACCTTTTGACGTACTCGGAGTTGATTATGATGCCGCGAGCGGAGCCAATGGTGGGCGGACCGTTGGGATTTGGGGCGAACCTCATGACGACTCCGCCCTCGGACCCCTCAAGCCCTGGAAGGCCCTTATCGGGCTCTTTCTTCGCGCCGATCTCAGCCAGGAGCTCCGGCGCTATCTCTGTGAGCCGTCTCTCCCACTCCTCGGGGCTGGTCCTCGCCACCTCCGAGAGGACCGAGGCGACGAGGGGCGATACCTCTTTCGCCTTCGCCCGGAGCTCCGGGTGCTCGCCCATAAGCTTTCCCATAACCGCGCCGACCTGAGGCGCGGCCCTGTACTTCACAGCGTTCTGAAGGGCGTACTTCTCTATGATCTCCCTGATATCGTCGGCCATTCAAGACCCATCTCCTGATCGAAGAGATCTTAAAGCTTCGCCAGCCCGTCCCGAATTATCGTGGCATGGTCGAAGGCGAGGGGAGGCAGATCCTCCGGATCGAAGACCTCCGCAGATCTCGCGTCCGACCCGGCGACGAGCTCACCCCTTCCTTCGGCGAGGTAAGAGATCGAGACGACATGTCCCCGAGGGTCGCGATCCGGCTTTGAGTAGACCCCCACCAGCTTCAGGAGGATGATCTCAAGACCCGTCTCCTCCTTCGCCTCCCTCTGGGCCGCCTCCTCGACGGTCTCTCCCACCTCCACGAACCCCCCAGGAAGGGCGTAAAACCCCTCAAAGGGCGGGTTTGATCTTCTGATCAACACGATCCCCCCACCGAAGAGGATGAGGGCGTCAGCGGCCAACAGTGGCGTCTTCATTTTTACCACAACATTTATATAGACTTAAAGGCCCCGAGCTACCGAAAGACTTATATTCGACATATGTCGTAGGCCAGACTGGCAAAAGTCGATAGACTTAGTCTCCCTCCTTTACCCTACATCCAATATCGACTTTTGCGCTCTTCTCTTGATCGTCTCTTCAAGGCGGTTTCAAGACGTTCTATCCAAACATAAGATATATCTTGCACTCTCTGGGTTTGGCATGACCTTCTGCATAGTTAAGATTGGCGGAAGTCTGATCGAGGTCTCTCGAGATGTGGTGAGGGGGCTTGTGAGCCTCTCGCAAGAGGGCGACACCTTTCTCGTAGTTCCTGGAGGGGGCCCCATGGCGGACCTGGTGAGAGAGATCCAACAAAGATATCATATATCTGAGGATACCGCTCACTGGATGGCGATATTGGCGATGGAAGAGTACGCACACTTTCTGGCAGACGGCACGGGGGCAGAGCTGATCGATGAGATATCAAGGCCCGTCTCGGGGGTTCGGGTCCTCCTCCCCTACCGTCCTTTGATGAAAGATGATCGGGAGCTTCTCCACACCTGGGATTACACCTCCGACTCCGTAGCGGCCCTGGTGGCCGCGAGGCTTTCGGCCGATCTCGTAAAGGCGACGGACGTTGACGGCGTGATCCTGGAGGGCGAGGTCAAGAGGGAGATCCCGGCTGAGGAGCTCATAGGAAAGGGGACGTGCATCGATCAGGGGGCCCTTCGGATCTTGAGGAGATCGGGCATAAACTGCCTCGTCCTCGATGGAAGGGACCCAGAGCGATTCATCGCGAGCCTAAAGGCAGGGAAGGGCGGAACCCTTATAAGAGGGAGGGGTGTTGGTCGGAGCGGTCCTGACGTAAGGGAAAGTTTATACCCTGGGATCGATCAAAGCACTTAGAGAGAGTAACATGACGGAAAAATCAGAAAGATGCATGTCATGCGGAGTAACGCTGATCGGGCCTGATGGCGCCAGGTTCCCTTGCCCTAACTGTGGGGAGATAATTATGAGGTGTAACAAGTGCAGAAAGCAGAGCAATCCCTACACATGTCCCAACTGCGGGTTTTTGGGGCCCTGAGGTGGCGATATGGGAGAAGTTGCTGCTAAGCTTAAGATAATGCCCGAGGGTGCCGATGTCGATATGGAAAAGCTGAAGGAGGCCATAAAGTCGGCCCTTCCAGAAGGAGCGAGGCTTCACGGTTTCGCTGAGGAGCCCATCGCCTTCGGCCTGAAGGCGCTGATGTTGGCCGTGATCCTGGCGGAGGGCGTCACCGGGACCGAGGGGCTGGAGGCCGCCATCGCCAGCGTAGAGGGCGTCCAGTCGGTAGAGGTGGAAGAGGTAGGGCTTCTCTGAAGGCCTCTCTTCCCGTCTAATTGAGGGCTCGTAGATCAGGGGTAGATCGTTACCTTCGCAAGGTAAAGGCCGCGGGTTCGAATCCCGCCGAGTCCATTAAAGCCGATCTTCAAGGTCTTTCACCCCTCCCCTCTGACAGATCTTCTTCTGGATCTCTCTTTTGACCTTTTCATCTCTTTGGCCGTCACGCTGATGCAGTGCCGGGCGTATCCGTCTTCCGGACAGAGAGCTGCCGCCCGCTCGAAAGAGGCGCAGGCGTCGTACCACCTCTCCAGCCGCCAGAATAGAAATCCCCGATGCATCCAGGCCTGGTGATCAGAGGGATCGATATCGATCGCCCTGTTGATGGAGGCGATCGCCTCCATATACCTTCCCATCATCCCGTAGACCATGGCGGACCTTTTCTCCGCTGAGTTCGAGGGATCTATCTGGCCAGCTTTCTGGTAGAGCTTCAGGGCTGGGTCGAGCCTCCCCTCCTTCAGGCGAGAGTCGCCCTCTCGTATGAGCCCCGGAAGATCGAGCGAAGACCGCTTCCGGCGACAAATGTGACGAAGGGAAAAGAGACGGAGAAGGGCGCGGGAGTTTTTGTCCATATCGAAATCAGGGCTTCAGCCGCCTGATCTCCAGATACTTCACCTCGCCATCGTCCGCGTAGGCGAAGACCATCTGCTTTCTCACGCTGTGAGCGAGCCGAACGGCCCGGGAGACGACGGGCAGGTGAAATACGTAGTCTTCGGGGACGGAGTGGACCAGGTACTCGGAGTGAGGCACCTTCTTTGGCCCCTCCACCCTTTTGTATACCCGGAAGTGGCTTCCGAACTTAAATCCGGTCTTTACCACCAGGTTTCGATCTCGAAGATCCCGATAGACCCGGCGCTTCATCTCGAAGTCGTCTTCGATGAGCTTTGCCCGTCTGTTGAAATCTTCAATGGTCAGGGGCTCGCCAGCCCGGTCTACGACGTCGAGGACGCCCTTCTCGAGGAGGTATGCTGACTCCACCAGAGAGAGCTGGAGCCTTCCGCCCCCGGGCTTTCCGTAGAAGCCCCTCTCGTGAAGAAGCTCCGATGCTCCCGGGTCCCATAGAATCACCCGATCCTCGAGGAGGGAGGCGGTGCCTCCCGGAGCCTCGACCTTCATATCGCCTGATATGCCCTTCTCCCTCACCTCGTAGAAGGTTATGTCGCTCTCCTCGTCGACGACCGCCAGCATTAGCCTCTTTCTCATCTGTCTTGCGATCCTAGCCGGTTCCACCAGCTCTTTGAGGGCTACTGGATGCCTTTCAGAGATCACCTGAACGTAAAACTCAGCAGGAGTCTTACCGGGCTTTCCGCCCCTGGGGTAGACCCGAAAGTCGGTGACCCCTGGCTGAACGTAGTAGCCCCTCTCCCGAAGGTCCTTGTAGACGACGTACCGAAACTCGAAGCCAGCCTCTCTCGCCGTAGCCGTCTCGAAGAAGGACCGAAAGTCGAGGTCCTTCCCCTGGAGGCGGACGCTAATCTTCCCTCGGTCCAGGAGATAAGCCGCCTCCACCAGGGATAACTCCAGCCCCTCCGCGACGGGTCTTCCGAAGCCGCTCTGCTCATAAAGCTCCCAAGTCGCCTCTTTTCCCAGGAGAACCTTCTCACCGGAAAAGTCGCCCCCCATCAGCTCATCGGACATAAAAATGAGGGCTCAGGTGGAGAGCCTGTCCGGCCAGACGCCGTGGACGCAATTGAGGGCCTCGTCTACGATGCTGTGAACCTTCTCAGCCGAGTAGCCTGCGCTCAGAAGATATGACTCGACGTGGTTGGGGACTGCGATCGACATCTGCTCGACCATCATCGCCACCTGGAGGATGGTATAGTCGCCGAGCTTGACCGGGATTATCGAGTCGGATACGAGAAGCTCGAAGATCTCGGGGCAGATGGGCCGCTCGAACCCGGATAAGAAGGCCTCCAGAATCTCGCTCGTCCACTCATGCTTTCGTCCCGCCTCATCGACGTAAGGGAAGACGACGACTTCCCTCGTCTTCGCCATGCTCTCGATGAGGTCCTCAGGGGTCACATCGCCGTCGAAGACGAAGTCGAGGAAGCTGGTGTGGGGCACTGTGGTAGGGATCTTGCTAGCTCTGATGCTGTAGGCGACCTCCTCAAAGACGGTCCCCGCATCGGTTCCCTGGTGGCCCACGCCCTTGCCGATGGAAACCGCACTGGGTGAGGCTCTCACCACGGTGTGGGGGTCGCCTTGCCTCCGGTCGATGTTGCCGAGGATCATCTTGAGGCCCAGGGGGCGTGCGGCGAGGGACGCCCTAGAGATCCCGGTGGTGTTGCAGCTGGTGCACTGGATCACCTGGGGCTTCGCCTTTAGGAACATCTCGTAGTTCTCAAGCCCAAAGAAGAACTCCCGCTCGAAGTCCGCCTTAAGGGAGTCGGATATCTCGACGCCCTTCTCCTGGAGGGCCGCCATTATCTTCTTTCTGTGGGCCCCTCCCATAAGGGAGACGGTACAGCCGTGAGCGAGTCCCGCCTCGACGTAGGGCGTCTCTTGATCTCCGGGGGTTCCTACCATGATGAAGTCGGAGTCCTCGAAGAAATCTTCATAGCCGCCCTGAACCGAGAAGCCCGCGCCCTCCCACCTGGCCTTGTCGGCGTCATTTGTTACATAGGCTTTGACGTCGCAGAGCCTGACGAACTTGCTCAGGGTGTTCTTCGCCCTGCCGTGGGGCTGGCGCAAGAGGACGTTCAGGTCGCCCCCTATCCCCGCAGCGTTCTTCACAGCGTCCAGGGCGAGGACTGTTCTCTTGTTCTCAGTTCCGTCAAATCCAACGAAGCCAGCATTAGATTTCAATTTCAATCCTCCTTGTGAGATGAGAGAAGTGTGCCGATATTAAGCTTTACTGCTGATCCCTTATCCTAGATTTTCGAAAGTCTCGATGATCCAGTTTGTCACCACGTCTGCATTCTGATCGGGATCATGCCTCTCGGCGTCCACCACTACTTCCGGGTTGATCGGCTCCTCGTAGGCGACGTTGATCCCCGGGACGGTCGCGTCCTCCTCCCCGGCCTTCGAGTAGATCCCCTGGGGGGAATAGACGGCCTTCCGGCCCCGTTCTCTCTCGATGCAGGCCGAAAGAGACGCCTCGACGTAAACCTCCGCGAAGTTGGGGATCAGTTCTCTTGCACGATCCCTATACCTCCGTCGGTTGGCTGTGGCGTCTACTATGACGTTCGCTCCCGCCTCCGAGAGGAGCTTGGCCATGTAGGCGAGGCTGGAGTAGACGACTTCCCTCTCCTCGTCGGTGTAGGTAGGCTTCGGGGTTATGACCCGACGGATCTCGTCCAGCTCCAGAACCTTGACGTAGATTCCCCGATCTCTTAGCCTGGCCTTCACCCCCTGGGCGATGGTAGTCTTTCCGCAACCAGGCAGGCCCGTGAACCAGACAACCCATGACATAAGAGAAGAGAGACTTTTCTGGTGAATAAATATTGTTCCCTTGACGGGTTTCAACACGTTTACCAGCAAGATCGGGTTTAGGAGTATATGTTCACAGTTTCAGCCTCCAATTTTGGCTTTTTCCTTGGGGATACTTCAAAGAAAATATTTGATCGAACAAAAGATTAATATAAGCGTTCGTGATATATAGAGATGCAACGGGGCATATCCTCCTCTGCATAGGGATAATGTGAGGTATAAAATATGACCAATAAAAGGAACTTCGCGCTGAGAGACGCTGAGGGGAACGAAATTGGCGTTTTCACGGGAAAACAGCCGAGACAGGCGGCTTTGAAGGCTGCAAACCGGGGATACACCGACATCAGGCTTAGGGAGAGGGGCACAAAGAAGGTTCACGTCTTCGAAGGCGAGCGCAAACTTGTGACTAAGCCTTCCAACGCTCCCGACTGGATGCCAAAGGAGATCTGGAAGCCGAACGTCAAGAAGGTGGGGATAGAGAAGCTGGACCAGATATGATGAGCTAGCTCCAGGACCTCTTTTTCAATGGATCGCAAGGCAGGCGGAAGGTCCGCCTGCTACATATCCTCCAATTTTGATTCAACTTAGGATGCCATCCGCGTCAACGCTGAGAAGGAGCCTCATCTCTTCACCCTGGTAATCTACCGTGGTCCAGAAGAGCTCCTTTTCCGTTCCGAAGATCTCGTAACTTCCGGTTCCTGACCTCGTCATATTCACCCTTTCGCCCACCGTCAATAGGTCCGGAAACGGCTGGAAGAGGGGGTCTGTGAAGGTGTTTCTGCCGATCTGCTCGGAGTCGGAATCGTAGATGATTGTCCCATCGGGCGTCATGGCCCAGATCTTGGCACCTCCTTCGAGCTGGTAGGGCAGAAGAGCCGCACCGAAGAACTCCGTCGAATTGACGAGGACCGTCACCGCCCCGATCAACCTTCCCCCCTCATCGAAGACCGGCGAGGCGAAGTCCATGGCGTGAAAACCCTCGACGCTCATTATGTAGGCCAGACCAGCGGGTCGGCCAGTGGAGAGGAGCCGCTCGATATGCTCCTGATCTTTTATGCTGGCGCCTTTGACCTCTTGGTATTCCGCAGGCCTGACCTCCAGGATGGTGCCTTCGGAGTCGATGGTTATGCAATCCACCACCCAGGGCCCCAGGCCTACCAGGTCTTCGAGGACCTCCTGCGCCTTTTGACCCTCGATCCCCGTCTCGGATAGGGCGAGGCTCGCGTTCAGGAGGGCCTGGTCGATCTCTGCCAGGTTGGCGTTAACGGAGTCTGTGGCCCGGACCAAGCTCCAGATCAGATCCACTTCGGTCCCAGGGTCGTTCGATCCAGCCTCCGCGGCAAAGGCGGCTGGCATAAGGAACGTGGTCAGAGAAGCGGCCACTATCGCCAAGGCAAAGAGCTTCGGGATCGTCTCCATTTTTTTAGCCATTTTTGCCGTCCGTCCCCATCTTTTTTCGGCATTTGGCGTCTTTATCGATAGCATCAGTATCACCGGAATATCTGATAACCATCACGAATACGATTTCATAGGACTTATCCTTTGCCAGAGCCAAGGCTCCAGTCTCGGGCCTATGGGCTGAGAGGAAGAATCCCCAACGCGGGATTGGGAGAAACAGACGAAATTGACGGATAAAAAAGGACCAATTGCAAAAAAATAAAAATTGAAGAAAGGATTTTAGCCGAAGAGGGCGCCGAGACCCTCGATCCCGCTCTCTTCAGCCTCTTCCTTATCTTCCTCGGCTTCCTCTGCTGCGGGAGCTGCTGCCACTGCGGGGGCTGCCGCTGCGGGCGCGGCTGCGACCGCCACGCTGGGAGTCTTGGACAGAACGTCCTCGATGTCTACGCCCTCCAGAGCGGAGACGAGCGCCTTGATCCTGACTTCGTCGGGGGCGACGCCCGCGGCGCTGAGTATGGTCTTTATGCCCTCCTCGGACACATCTTTACCTGAGCTGTGAAGCAGTAATGCTGCATATACGTATTCCATCTTAATCCACCTCTTGATCTCGATCAACCAAACAGGGCAGACAGTCCGCCAAGTCCGGCCTCTTCATCCTCTTCTTTCTCGGCCTCTTCGGCCTTCTCTTCGGTCTTCTCCGCCGGGGCGGAAGCTGCTGGTGCCTCAGCCGGGCCACCTTCGACCAGGTTGGTCAAAACTGACGCATCCGCAGCCGCCCTTGCGAGGAGCGCCTCCATCATGCTGGGAACGGGGAGTGCGCCCTCCAGGACCAGGTTTCTGGCCTTAGAGGCGGCCCTCATGAGAAGGGGACCGATGGTAGTCGGCGTGGCATAGCCTATCTCCAACGCGAGGCCCAGGGCCTGCGCAGAGGCGGTGCTCATCTGAGACAGGGTGCCCTCAACGTCGATGGTGAGATCTCTTGGCCTGAAGACGAGACCGCCCTCGTAAACGGCCAAGAGCTCAAGCCCCACCTTCCTCGGGAAGATCTCCATCGTAGCCAGCACTTCTGCCAGCTGGGCCGATACAGTCTCCCCCTCCTCGGCCACCACCTTCGTCTCGTTGATGACCACTTTGCCGCTCTTAATGGCGGCAGGAATTCCGGCGCTCTGGAGCTTGCCCACCATTGGACCCGGTGAGAACGGAGTTTCGCCCTTCTCGATGACTATATCGGCAGGGGCTTTCCCACCGGCCTTGATCGGCATCGGCTGTTTTTTCTCCTCCAGCATCTTGTAGAGCTTGAAGGGGTTTACGTCGGTGAATATGAAAGCCGTCTGGGCTTCGATCTCGTCTGCCAGAGGCAAGAAGTCGTCGGAGCACTTCTCAATCGCCCGACGAGCGATGTTGTTTCTGACCATCTTGAGGGTGGCCACATCCCTCAGCGCCGCTCTCAGTTCCTGAAGCTGCTTTGCGGGGATGTCCGTCAAGCCCACAAGGCCGACGACTGGAGACTCGCCTATCCTCTCGACCAGATCCTCTACCTCTCTGATCTTCCACTCTGGAACGTGCTCTGTATGGCGTACCTGGACGGACATCTCAAATCACCTTTATCGCTGGGCCCATGGTGGTCTTCACGTAGACGGACTTAAGGTTCTGTTTGCCGTCTTTGAGGGTCTGTTCAAGTTTGGTCGTGACGGCCTCTACATTCTCTGCAATCTTCTGGACGTCCATATCCTTGGAGCCGACGGCCATGTGGAAGGTGAGCCGGTCCCGAGACCTTACCCTTACCAGGTTTCTCTGCCTGTTGATTATGGGCATAATGTCCACATTCGGAGGCAGGGGCTGTGGCATCTTCCCCCTCTTTCCCAGGATGGGTCCCAGCTTCTTGCCGATCGTCGGCATGAGGCTCGTCTCGGCGATGAAGTAGGTATACTCATCGGCGATCTTTCTTGCTCGCTTCTTGTCGTCGCCCAGCTCATTGAGCTCATCCGGAGATATCACCAGATCAGCCTCTGCACGCTGAGCAAGAAGAGCAGTCTCACCGCTGGCGAATACCGCGATCTTTGCAGATCTGCCGCGGCCATGGGGCAGAATTATCTCCTCGTCCACCCTGTTGGCCGGCTGGCTCATGTCGATATTGTGCAAGTTAATCGCCAGATCGACGCTCTCGTTGAACCTCCTCTCGGGGGCCTCCGAGATCGCCTTTCTGACGGCGTCCTCTATCATCTTGTTCATCTCAATCCTCCGTAGTCCACGACTTGCGGTCTACTACGGCGTCTCAAAAAGAGAGTCCAAATCCCGTCTGCAATCCTCTATAATAACTTTTCGTCTTATGTGAGGAGTTCATCGAACCTTCCCTCGTCGACCGATGCCTGGGCCTCCTTTCTGGGCATCCCCTCCACGGTGATCCCCATGGTACCGCAGGTACCGATGACCTCTTTGGCAGCGCTCTTAAGGGAGACGGAAAGTAGGTTCTTCCTTTTGATTCCCGCGACTTTGACCACCTGATCCATGGTCAAATTCCCAACGATCTCCAGGGCGTTGCCGGATCCCTTCTCCAGCCCCACCTCTTTGAGGACCAGCGCCGAGGTCGGGGGAGTTCCCACATCTACCTGGTACTCGGTCCTGCTCTTCACAGTAACCTTGACAGGAACCTGCATCCCGTTCAGGTCTGCGGTCGCCTCGTTGATCTTCTTCACTACATCTGCAACGTTAACACCTAGAGGTCCTAGTGCGGGGCCCAGCGGGGGTCCTGCGCTGGCCTTTCCACCGGGTACCAACACTTCAACAACATTGGCCAAGAAATTCACCTCTGAATCTCATCTTTGCTGAGCACGCGCACGTGGTCACCCCTCACAGTAATGGGGATGGGCACCATCGCCTCGAAGAGCTCTACAGTGATCTCCTCCTTGGCGACATCTACCCTCTTGACCCTGGCCATCTCGCCCTTGAAAGGTCCTGAGATCAGCTCCACTATGGCACCTTCATTGATGCCCACCACCGCGGGCTTCGGCGTCAGGAAATGCTCGACCTCGCCGAAGCTAGAGGCGCCCTTTATCACCGATCTTGCGTGAGGCACCCCCTGGATCGCCTCCTCGACGATCTCCGGTGCCTTCGCCTCTACGAGGACATATCCCTTCAGGACGTCGGGCACCAGAAGTGCCGTTATGTCGTACTTCTCCTTACGCGCAAGCTGGGCGATAAGGTTCGCGACTGAACGCTCCTGGTTTGCTGTGGTCTTCACTACGTATATGCTGGTCTCGGCCATTCTGACGGAAGACAGTCAAACCGGCTATATATAAGTTTGCAGCCTGCTTCGCCACATCCGACTCCTCATTATCGAATCTCAGTACCACTATCATCCCGAAATCCGGTCATCCTTCGATTCATGGCCAATATGGTACAGCTATCGGAAGGTGGTTCACCATCCGAACTACGTCCCACGATATGGCAGGGAGTATGGCCCCATAGTCGGAGGGAAACGCTCTCCCGAAACGTTCATATAGAAGTTTAAACACCTCGCAAACCAATCAGATCAACAGGAGGAAGAAAAAAGATGGCAGGATTGGGGGGAACCCCTGTACTCATACTCAGAGAAGGCAGTCAGAGGACCGCCGGCCGCGAGGCGCAGAAGTCGAACATTATGGCCGCAAAGGCCGTGGCAACCGCCGTCAGGACCACTCTCGGCCCCAAGGGCATGGACAAGATGCTTGTTGACACCCTAGGCGACGTGGTCATCACCAACGATGGTGTCACCATCCTCAAGGAGATGGACATTGAGCACCCGGCGGCCAAGATGATGGTCGAGATCGCTAAGACCCAAGACGACGAGGTCGGCGACGGTACCACCACGGCTGTGGTTTTAGCTGGCGAACTTTTGAAGAAGGCCGAAGAGCTCCTCGACCAGGAGATCCACCCCACCGTAATCGCCGCAGGATACAGGGCTGCAGCAGACAAGGCCATGGGGATCATGAAGGATATGGCAATAAAGGTCTCTCCAGATGACGATGAGCTTCTGAAGAAGATCGCCATCACTGCCATGACCGGGAAGGGCTCCGGCGTCGCCAGAAACGAGCTGGCGGAGCTCTCCGTAAAGGCCGTCAAGGCGATAGTCGACGAGGACGGGACCGTGGACGTCGACAACATCACCGTCGAGAAGAAGGTGGGCGGCGGCATCACCGACTCTCAGCTCGTCTACGGCATGGTGATCGACAAGGAGCGTCTACACCCCAACATGCCCAAGAAGGTCAAGGACGCCAAGATAGCCCTCCTGAACACGGCCATCGAGATCGAGAAGACCGAGGTGGACGCCAAGATAGAGATCACCTCTCCCGACCAGCTCCAGGCTTTCCTGGACCAGGAAGAGACGATGCTGAAGGAGATGGTCAACAAGATCGTCAGCACTGGAGCCAACGTCGTTTTCTGCCAGAAGGGGATCGACGACCTCGCCCAGCACTTCCTCGCCAAAGCGGGCGTCTACACCATCAGAAGGATCAAGAAGAGCGACATGGAGAAGCTCGCGAGAGCCACTGGCGGAAGAATAGTGACCAGCATCCACGACCTCGCTGAGAGCGAGCTTGGACGAGCAGGCCTCGTTGAAGAGAAGAAGATCGCCGGCGATGACATGACCTTCGTCGTGGAGTGCGAGAACCCCAAGTCCGTCTCCATCATTCTGCGGGGCGGGACGGAGCACGTCGTCGACGAGCTGGACAGAGCTATGGAGGACGCCCTCCGGGTCGTCGGCGTGTCCCTGGAGGACGCTCTCCTGATGCCCGGAGGCGGCGCGCCCGAGATCGAGCTGGCCCTCAGGCTTCGAGAGTACGCTGCCACCGTCGGCGGAAGAGAGCAGCTGGCCATAGAGGCCTTCGCTGAGGCTCTGGAGATCATACCCAAAACCCTAGCCGAGAACGCCGGCTTCGATCAGATCGACACCCTGGTGGCCCTTCGGTCCAGCCACGAGAAGGGCATCAAGACCGCAGGCCTCGACATGGAGACCGGCAAGCCCACCGACATGCAGGAGAAGGGCGTCGTCGAGCCGATGAGGGTGAAGACCCAGGCGATCAACTCCGCAGCTGAGTCCGCGGTCATGATCCTCAGGATCGACGATGTCATCGCCTCCAAGTCCGGCGGCGGTGAAGGCGGAATGCCGGGCGGCATGGGTGGAATGGGCGACATGGGAGAGGACTTCTGATCCCTCCCAAAACCGCCTCTTTTTCTTTCAGCTAACGAAAATTAAAAAAGTGGGCTCTCAGGGCCTTTTGCAGATCCTTGTTGCCCTAACCTCTTCTATGGCAGGATGGTAGAACTTCTCAGTGTATTCTTTAACCATTCTTCGGGAGGTGAAGTTCGGTCCCGTGACCTTGATCGCCTCTTTCATCACCTTTACCCACCCCCGGGGGACCCCCTTGTCGTCCACCCTGTAATAGAGGGGTATTACCTCCTTTTCCAGGATCTCGTAGATGGCCTCAGCGTCTCGATCGTCCCTGACCTCGCAGGGCCCCTCCGAGCCTTCGAAGCCCCAACCATTTTTGCCGTTGTACCCTTCAACCCACCAGCCGTCGAAGATGCTGAGCTGGGGCACACCGTTGAGGGATGCTTTCATGCCGCTGGTCCCCGAGGCCTCCATGGGAGGTCGAGGGTTGTTCACCCAGACGTCGACGCCGTGGACCAGGTACTGGGCCAGGTACTGGTCGTAGTCCTCGACAAAGGCGATCCTCCCCTCGAAACTCTTGTCGGCTGCGGCATTGAATACCCTCTGGAGGAGGAGCTTGCTCTGCTGGTCATCGGGATGGGCCTTTCCCGCGAAGATTATCTGGACGGGCCTCTGGGGATGGGTGAGGATATTTCGGAGCCGTTCGGCGTCCTGGAGGAGGAGGGTCGCCCTCTTGTAGGAGGCGAATCTCCGAGCGAATCCGAGGGTCAGGGTCTGGGGGTCCAGAAGCGTCCCAAAGGCCATTAATGTCCTGGAGTCGGACTCGGGATCTCTCCACTTCAACCTTGCCCTATCCTTTATCTTGTTTATGAGAGCTCTCTTCATCCTGCCATGCTGCTTCCAGATCACCTCATCGGGGATCTCGTCCATAAGCTCCCAGATTAAGGGGTTGTCGTGCTTTTCGAGCCAGTCACGGCCAAGATACTGGTTGAAGGTGATGTTGCCGAGCCTCCTGTCGATCCAGGTGGGGACGTGTATCCCGTTGGTGACGTAATCTATTGGAACCTCCTCTTCGGAGAGGTTCGGCCAGAGGTGGCGCCACATCTGTCTTGTGACCTCCCGGTGTCTCAGGCTTACGCAATTTCGATGCTTGGACATCCTGAGGGCGAAGGCGGTCATATTGAAGCCGCTGGCGGGGTCTCTTGGATCGATCCCTAGACCGAAGAAGTCGTCGCGGCTTATCCCGAGGCGACTGAGGTACGATCCGAAATACTTCTCCATCAGAGAGAAGGAGAACTTATCGTGGCCTGCGGGGACTGGAGTGTGGGTGGTGAAGACCGTCGTCTTTCTGACATACTCTTCGGACTCCTCGAGGTCCATCCCCCGCTCGACCCTTTCTCGAATCCTCTCGAGGATGGCGAAAGCCGGATGCCCCTCGTTCAGATGAAGGACGGTGGGCTCGATCCCAAGAGCCTTCAGGACCCTGATCCCACCTATCCCGAGGACGATCTCCTGCCTCAGCCTTTGTTCGGGATCGCCGGTGTAGAGCCGGTCGGATATGCTCCGGTTCCATGGATCATTGGCGTCGACGGCGGTGTCCATCAGGTATAGGTCGGTCCTGCCCACCTGGACCTTCCAGACCTCCACGTATATACTTCCGCCCAGGAGCGGTATCTCCACCAACAGGGGGTTGCCGTCGTCATCCCGGAGCCTCTGGACCGGGGCGTTCTCCCTGTCCAGCCTCTCACAGGCCCCGGCCTGCCAGCCGTCGGGGGTGATCCTCTGGAGGAGGTAGCCCTCAGGATACATGAAGCCGATCCCCACGGAGGGGACGCCGAGGTCGCTGCACTCCTTGAGGTAGTCACCGGCGAGAAAACCGAGCCCCCCCGCGTAGACAGGAAGGGCGTGGTGAAGGCCGTACTCGGCGGAGAAGTAGGCGATGGTATCCTCTCGGGGATCTGCGATGCTGGTACAAAACCAGCCGCTCCTGGGGTCCATATCCCCATCAAACCTCGCCATGACGGCGTCGTAGTACCTCAGAAATCGAGGGTCGAGGGAGGCGAGCTTAAAAACGCTGTCGTCAAGCTCTTGCATCATCTTGACGGGGTTATGGCCGTTCCGGCTCCAGGCCGCCCGGCCGCCCAGCATTATGAAGAGCTCTCTTCCCTCGGGGTGCCAGCTCCACCAGAGGTTGTAAGCGAGATCACCTAGCTTTGCGATCCTCGCAGGCAAGTTCAAAAATTTTTCTCTAGGTCTATAGTTCATGATCTCTCCTTCCCATCACCGCTCTCGCGACTACCTTTGGCCTGGTATGATTTTATCTTTTCCTCGATACAAGGGACGAGGCGAGACGAAGTCAGCCATGTCAATGATCGGCGACCGGGTATGCAGAAAGGGTCTCCATCCTCGATAGAGGCGCCTCTTTTCCAGCGGCGAAGGAGTAGAGGGGCTGAAACTCCATCCCTGTGAGGCCCAAAGCCGAGGAGACGGGGTCGTCGAAAAAGCAGCCTATGCCGCATCCCCTAAGACCCAGTGCCTCCGCCTCCAAGTAGAGGGTCTGACCAATAATCCCGCACTCCCAGAAGAGCCGATTGTAGAACCAGGGACCACGTTTCTCAAGATCCGCCCTGAACCTGGCGATCATGGAGAGGGAGAAGCAGCCGTCGGAGGCGATCTTCTGGCCGCAGGAGAGGGCCCTCGAAAGCTCCCGGAAGTCGCCAGTCGCCAATCTGTAAAATCCTTGGGGCGCTTCTCCAGGCATCTTCCAATCGAACTCATGACTCATGCTGGATCGGAGGGAATCTTCGTGATCGAGGTTTCGGACCAGAAGATATACCCCCCGATCGAGGCCCAGGACTCTGTGGACGAAGATCGCGAGGTGGACCTCGGGCCTCCAGAAGAGGAGGTTGAAAGGAAAATGTCTAGGTCTCGGGATTGTCCGACCCATCGCCCTGTAGAAGTCGTCTTTTGTCATGCTGGAGGCGGGATCCATGACGATGGCACTACGCCGCCGGCGGACGATCCTTCGCAAGGACGACGGCGTATGGGCGAACCGAGGCGGCTTTATCTCGACGAGGGGCTCGCTGGCGGTGACAGTCTCTCCCCGGGGTTTGGCCGTCGACTTCGTCATCAGGGCCAGGTGGGGCCAGTCGACATGCTCTGAGCTGAGCTGGTCCGGTCTGCCCTGCCAGTCGACCTCTTCGAACTCGGCCAGGATCGTCTCTTTTAGGTCGAATCCCGAGACGGCCTTTCCCTGAGGGTGGACTGCGACGAGGCAGTCGGGGATCTCTGGCTCTGCCCCCGAGCCTCCGGTCCCCGATCCTCCGGCGTCGGCCTTCCCGAGTCCCAGCATGAGGGCCAGCTCCTCGGTCCCGACGCCGTCGAGGAGCGTAGCCCTCCACCCCAGGGCCGCCGAGGCGAAGCTGAGGCTTGCAAGGGCGTGGCCCAAGTTCAGGTGAAGATAGCGGAAGGCCCTCTCGCCGTACTTCCAGGACTCGCGCCAGGGGATGGAGGAAAAGCCGACAAGAACTGTCCCCTCCGGCAGATCCGAGGCCATGTCCCGCCAGGTCTCCTCCGAGAACCGGCCCCTCACCTCCAGGCCATGCTCCCTGGGAGCGTAGTGAGAGACGGTCGGCTCTTCGAAGAGGCCGGGAACCGGCCCAGAGATCAGGTAGCCCTCGGTGGGGTGGAGGTTTCCGCTGGAGGGGTTGACCCTGAGGGCCCAGGCCGCTCCGCCCGCCCGCCTCCAGGCGGATATGGCGAGGGTGTCGAAGAGGAGCTGGGATACCGTTTCAAAGCTCAGAGGCCGGGGAGGGACGTTCCCCTCGGAGAGGGCGAGGTCAAACTGTGGCCCCTCGTCCTCGCCGGGCCGGGGCTCTGGCCGATCCAGCTCCACCAGCGGAGCGCCCCGATACCTCCGGAAGGGCTTGGGCTCGTTCGGCCAGTCCATCGACTTCGGCCCTGGGGCCATTCGAGAAAAGCTGTGCTTTGTCGCCTGGTGGTAGGCTAGAATCTGGTTGAGCTCTTCAGACATTTTTGCAATCCTCCTCTCCAATCTCGGGCGGCGAGTTGAATACAAAGCATTTGTCGCTCCAAGCCGATTAATTTTGCGATCGCCGAGTTCAGCACGATGTAACTGGTGAGTAATCCGCAGGAAGTTTGAAGTTGACGCTCATCGCCTCGCGGGCTCGCGCCTCCCCCGCCGGACCCGCCCCCGGCGGAGCCCCGGTGGCGATGTACCGTTTAAGATCTTTCCAGGCCGCCTCCACGTCTCTTGGGAGCTTGACGCACTTCGGCAGCTGGTGGCGCCCCGACCCCGCAGCCGCCATGCACCCGCCGCCCGTCTCCTTTCGGCGAGCGCATCGAAGGTGGCAGAAGGCAGCCGTCTTCAAGAGCACCTTCTCTACGTTGATCTTGTAGGGCGGATCGGCCACGGACCGGGCGTAGACCGCGGCGGCCATGGCGAAGAAGGAGAGGTTCTCTATCGTCGAATCTGGCCAGACCTTAGATAGATATGCCATCGCCCTCGGATCGATCTCCTCTTTCGCCTGCTCCACCAGCCCCCGGTAGCCTTTTGCCGTGGGCATCAGGAGCATCTGGTCGAACTCGAACTCCTTTGCGGTCGCCCTGCTGTCCGCGAGCTTGACGAAACGGTGACCGTACCTCTCGGCGTAGTCGAACATCGTGACCCCGACGGATGGAGGGGAGAGAAGGAGGGCATTTTATATCAGGGTTCTGAGGCCTGCCGGTCGGGATCAATTGGACGAGAAGCGAAAGGATGAAGTCAACTTCAGAGAAACATTTATTCTGGAAGTCTGCAGATTAATTCTACCTGAGGCATCCACGGAACTTGTCCGAGATACCTGTTCAGGGCGTAGGAGCCCGAGCCGGCACGAATTTCTCGCTGACCGGACGTCGAGTTTCCCCGAAAATTTATACCTAGAATTATTTATAAACCTCCCCCTATCGCTCCGCCGGGATAAGATTAAATGCAAATAACGATCTCACGCCTTTCTCATGCCGGGCAGAGTATCCCACAGTTACGCCTTTATGGGCTCAGAAAAGCCCCTCATTGGAAAGACGATTCCAGATATGTTCGACGAGATCACAGAAAAGTACCCCGACAACGACGCCATCGTATCAATTCACCAGGGGTTACGTTACACCTACCGCGAGCTGCAGAAGGAGATAAACTGCGCGGCTAAGGGATTTCTGGCTCTGGGCCTGAAGAAGGGCGACCGGCTGGCGATATGGGCGACGAACATCGCCGAGTGGATCATCTGCCAGATCGCCACCGCCAAGGTCGGGATAATCCTCGTGAACATCAACCCCGCCTACAGGACCCACGAGCTGCTCTATGCCCTCAAGCAGTCCGAGACCGAGGCGCTCTTTTTGATCGACCGGTTCAAGACCTCTGACTACGTCGGGATGTTCAACGAGATCTGCCCGGAGGCGAGGGAGAGTAAGCCCGGCAAGATCTCCTGCGAGAGTTTGCCCTACCTCAAGACGGCCGTGTTGATCAGAGGCGAGAAAGAGCCCGGCATGTACACCTGGGAGGAGGTGATGAAGATGGGGACGGAGATCCACGACGACGTCCTTAGGGAGCACCAGGAGGATCTCGACTTCGACGACCCCATCAACATCCAGTACACCTCCGGGACCACCGGATTTCCCAAGGGAGTAGTCCTCACCCACCACAACATCCTCAACAACGGCTACTTCATCGGAGAATGCATGAAATTTACCGATAAAGACAGGCTCTGCATCCCTGTCCCCTTCTACCACTGCTTCGGGATGGTCTTATCGAACATGGCCTGCATGACCCACGGAGCGACGATGGTCCTCCCGGCGGAGTACTTCGACCCCGTCTCCGCCCTCGAGGCCGTCGAGAAGGAGAGGTGCACAGCGCTGCATGGCGTTCCCACCATGTTCGTCGCAGAGCTCGAGCACCCGAGCTTCGATAAATACGACCTCTCCAGCCTGCGGACCGGGATCATGGCTGGCTCGCCCTGCCCCACGGAGTACATGAAGAAGGTGAGCACCCTCATGAACATGAAGGAGGTCGTCATAACCTACGGCCAGACCGAGGCCTCCCCTGGGATCACCATGTCCTCGACCTCCGACTCCCTGGATCGGAGGGTCTCCACCGTCGGAAAGCCTATGCCCCATACAGAAGTCAAGATCGTCGACCCCAAAACCGGGAAAATTTCCCCCCGGGGCGAGACCGGTGAGATCTGCGCCCGAGGCTACGCCATCATGAGGTGCTACTACAACAACCCTGGAGCCACCGAGAAGACGATCGACAAGGAGGGATGGCTCCACACCGGCGATCTGGGGATACTGGACGACGAGGACTACTGCAAGATCACGGGCCGGCTCAAGGACATGGTGATAAGAGGCGGCGAGAACATCTACCCCCGGGAGATCGAGGAGTTCCTCTACACCCACCCAGATATCAGCGACGTCCAGGTGATCGGCGTCCCCGACGCCAAGTTCGGCGAGGAGCTGATGGCCTGGATAAAGCTGAAGGAGGGGAGGACCCTCACTGCAGACGAGGTGAGACTCTTCTGCAAGGGCAGGATCGCCCACTTCAAGATACCTCGGTATATCAAGTTCGTTGATGACTTCCCCATGACCGTCTCCGGCAAAATCCAGAAGTATAAGATGAGGGAGGAGTCGATAAAGGAGCTGGGCCTCGACGAGGTGGCCAAGGCGGAGACGGCCTGAAGCCGCAGGTCCATCTCAGTCTTTTTTCCACCTTGATATACGGAGCTTTTCGACCCTTCTATGTCGCCATCTTCCCGGTACGATCTCCTGCACCATGAGAAGATGATCGATATGACGGCCTGATATGTAGTGTAGGGTTAAGGCCAACAACATCGGTTAACAGATACAGAACAAATACAGCAAAGCATCCTCTCTCGAACTCTTGACAGATAAGATTGTACGTAGAATAGATTTAGGTGAATGTGGCAGCGATCCATAGTTCCCGAGGGCTCGCGCACCTAAGTACCGTATGGAACGTGGGCGGGCTTA
>LGFT01000010.1 GCA_001509375.1 Methanothrix harundinacea
ATATGCGAACTCCAACATTCAGCTAACAAAGGAGCTCGTCCGGGGAGACCAGGACAGCCTATCCCCGTATCAGGGGACCGTATTTAAGCCTTTCGGACTTCATGGGTGGGCACGGATCGTCGGGACTATACACCCTATCGAGACGCATGAATTAGAGGCAAACCATCAGCCGAGCATCGCCCTCACCAACCATAAAACCGGTGCTGATCGCAAGTTGGATCGCGAGCATCTTCTTCGGCATGAGCGGCACGGGCGGTGACGGATGACGGAGACGTGGATAGCTTGGGTTCACTCCGCCTTCCGGACCTTCCCCCGGGAGAGGGAGGCAAAGACCCCGACGATGCAGAGGATCACAAAGACCGATAGGATCGACGTCATGCTCTCGAGAAACTGTGGGTAGACCTCCGGCGTCACTTGGACCCTCCCCATGAAGATAGAGAGAGAGGTCATGGCGATCGCCATGCTGGTCATCATCCCGATCGACCTCATCGTCCCCACCATCCCGGAGGCGACGCCGTAATACCTCTTCTCGACGGAGCTCATGATGGCGTTGGTGTTCGGTGAGGAGAAGAAGGCAAACCCGAGCCCCAGGAGGCCGAGGACTGCGACGATCGACGGGAGGCTCGTATCGTAATCGATTGAATATGCCAGGAGGAGGAGGCCGAGGGCCGTGATCCCCATCCCCACCGACGCCACAACCTGAGCCTCGATCCTGTCGGAAAGTTTTCCGGCCCAAGGTGATAGGACCGTCTGGACTGCGGGCTGGGCCACGAGGATGAAGCCGGCTTGGAGGGGAGAGAGACCCTTCACAGTCTGCAGGTACAGGGTGAGGACGAAGGCGACGGCGAAGGTGGCGCCATAGTTTATCAGGGCCGCAAGATTGGATAAGGCGAAGACCCGATTCTCCCGAAAGAGCCGAACGTCCAGGACGGGGCTATTGCTTCTCAGCTCCACCACGCCGAAGGTGATGACGCCAGCGATCCCCAAAAGGAGGTATGCTGCCCCCGCAGACGAGGGGAGGCTCGTAAGGCCATAGATCGTCGAGACGAGGGCGAGACCGTAGATCACCGAGCCGAAAAGGTCGAACCTCTCTCCAGCAGCCTCGATCCACTCGCCTTTGAGTTTTTGGACGGTGAGGAGGACGACGCACGCGCCCAAAGGCACATTCACGAAAAATATGCTCCGCCAGCCCAGGTATTGGGTGAGGACGCCGCCGAGGAAGGGGCCGAGGGAGAGGCCGAGGTAGACGGCGGTGACGTTGATCCCCAGAGCCCTCCCCCGTTCTCCCGGCGGGAATACAGAGGTGAGGAGGGCGACGGACGTTCCGAAGATCATGGAGCTTCCCATCCCCTGGAAGAACCGGAAGAGGATCAGGACTGATCCCGATGGTGGGAAGGCGCAGAAGAGGGAGAAGATCGTATAGATCGCCATCCCCAGGGTGAAGAACCTCTTCCTCCCCCAGATATCGGCAGCCCTCCCCAAAGGGACCATGAAGACCGCCATGGCCAGGAGGTGAGCGGTCACCACCCATCCCAGAAGGACGGCGTCCATCCCGAACTCAACTCCGAGGGGAGGGAGGGCGACGTTTATAGCCGAGTTTATGAAGGCCGGAAGGAAGGCAGCCACGGTGGCTATGAAAAGAACGCTCTTTTTGCTCTCGGCTTCGCACATCTGTTCAGAGATCCGCGAGCAGCTATTTACCTCCTCCCCTCGACTGAGAAGAGCACCATCTCAAAGCCAACCCATAGATAAATGTAAATCGTATCCAAAATTAATTTATCGTTCATGAAGATTGTAGGAATATGCGGCAGCCCTCGGGAGAAAGCGACAGATCACGTTCTCAAGGAGGCCCTCCGGATGCTGGAGGAGAGGGGGTTTGAGACCGCATTCTTCGGAGTTCGGGGAAAGAAGATCAGCCCCTGTCTCCACTGCGACTTTTGCCTCAAGAACAAGGAGTGCAGAATTAAAGACGACATGTACGAGGTCTACCCCCTCCTCCGGGAGGCAGACGGGATAGTCTTCGCCACGCCGGTCTACAACGGCGCCCTGAGCGCTCAGACAAAGGCGGTGATGGACCGGTGCAGGGCCCTCGCCGCCGCCGACTTCGACGTCTTCAGGGGAAAGATCGGGATGGCGATAGCCGTCGGAGGCGATAGGATGGGCGGCCAAGAGCTGGCGATTACACAGATTATCACCTTCTACGTCCTGAACGGGATCGTCCCCGTTGGCGGAGGGGCCTTCGGCGCGAACCTCGGCGCCACCTTCTGGTCTAAGGACACCCTGGAAGGGGTCGCTGAGGACCAGGAGGGGTTCCGGACCCTTAAAAAGACGGTCCGGAGGTTCTCAGACCATATGATGGGCGCCACCGGCGGGAAGGAAAAATAAATCAAGGTGTGAAGGGATATGGAAAACAATGATGGAAGCTTGACAAAGAAGCGGACGAGGAGATGAGATGACCGAGAAGAGGGCGAAGAAAAAGAAGGTGGTCTGGGGGATCACCGGGAGCGGCGACCGGATCCGGGAGACGGCGGAGGTGATGAAGAAGCTGAGGCAGAAGTACGACGACGAGGTCGAAATTCGCGTCTACATCTCCAAGGCTGGAGACCAGGTGGTGAAGTACTACAAGCTCTTTCCGGAGCTGGAGGCGGAGTTCGACAAGATCTGGGTCGAGGCGAACGCCAACGCCCCCTTCCTGGCGGGCCAGGTCCAGATGGGAAGGTTTGCGTTCATGCTGATCGCCCCGGCCACCTCCAACACCGTCGCCAAGATATCCTTGCGGATCGCAGACACCATGCTCACCAACGCCGCCATCATGAGTCAGAAGGTCCTCCTTCCCCTATACATCATGCCCTCCGACTTCAAAGAGGGGGAGGTGACGACGACCCTCCCTGACGGAAAAGACCTCAAACTGGTGATCAGAAAGGAGGACGTCGAGCACGTCCAGAAGCTGGCGGCGATGGAAGGGGTTACCATGCTGGAGAGGCCTCAGGATATCCCCAGAGTATTCGAAGAGCATTTCGGATAACGGTGCTGGAAGAGGAGGCGACAGAAACGAGGGATGAACAGTTCAGGATGCCCGGATCGGGCCTGACGGTGGCGAACCCCCACCCAAGTTCCTCGCCACCTTCAAAATCTATCTCTGATAGAATGAGCGTGATCGGCTGTCGAGTCAGGAGGACTTCAGCTCCTTGAGCCTGCTGATCTTGTTCATCACCTGATCGGTCTCTGCTCTCTTGTTCGTCTCCAGATATTCGATTATGTCGTAGAGCCCTTTCTTCAGCTTGTAGATCCGATAGGGCCTTCCCTTCCCCGGGTTCTTCTCGTCCCTCTCGGCTATCCAGTCCAGCTTCCGCAGCTCCCTCATGGCGATGCTGACCTCGGGCTGACGGAGATCGGACCCCATCTCGATCTCTCGACTAGTGGCCTCGTCGACGCAGGCCAGATAGGTCAATACCTTCGCCACGTTTCTTTTAAGACCGATCTTCATCAGTATCGATGCGAACTCCTCGCGTTCAACGTTCTGAGCGGGTAGCGAAACATTCCTCAATCCGGTCACCATTGTCCTGGTAGTTATAGATCCATATATAAGTTACGTTCAAAATAATTATCACCCAATCCGGACCGGGCGAGGGCTAAAGCCCGATTCGATCCGGAAGAATCGAAACTGATTTTACCAACCCCATCCGAGGACAGCTCGATATATTATCAGGCTTATGAGGCGATATCATGAGAGAACTCTACATCACCGACGGCTATCTAAAGAGCTTTGAGGCCACTGTGGAGGAGGTCACGGGCGACAAGTTCGTCGTCCTGGACAAGACAGCCTTCTACCCGAACTCCGGAGGCCAGCCCCACGACGTGGGGGTATTGGTCCGAGACGGCGAGGATTTTCCGGTCGTATACGCTGGCCTCTTCGGTGGCAAGATCAGTCACGAGCTGGGAAAGACCGGCCTCGTCGCGGGCCAAGAGGTGACGGGGACGATCGACTGGGACCGGAGGTACCTCTTCATGCGGAGTCACACCGCCTGCCACCTCCTCTCCGCCGTCATCTTCAGGGAGACGGGGGCGATGATCACGGGAAACCAGATCGGTGAGGAGAGGTCTAGGGTCGACTTCAGCCTCGAGGAGTTCGACCGATCGAGACTTGCGGAGTACGTCGACGAGGTCAACGGGATCATAAAAGAGGACAGGGCCGTCAGGACCTCTCTCGTCTCTAGGGAGGAGGCGATGGAGATTCCCGACCTGGTGAGACTCGCAAAAAGTGTTCCCGATAGGGAGGAGATCAGGATAGTCGAAGTGGAGGGGGTCGACCTTCAGGCCTGCGGCGGAACCCACGTCGGAAGGACGGGGGAGATCGGCAAAGTGAAGATGCTGAAGGCCGAGAACAAGGGAAAATCCAACCGGCGGGTTTACTTCGCAGTTTCAGAAGGTGATTGAGTTTGGACGAAATGGAGCTTCTCGGAAGGACGAAGGTCAAAGTCGAGGACGGGCGGGTTGTCGAGACGGGGGAGCCCCTCATCAAATGGTGTCCCCTCTTCGATAAGGTCCGGGGGATAAAGGAGATCACCCCCGAGGCTGCCGCCGCCAATATGGAGTTTCGGATGAAAGAGCACGGCATGTTCACCCCAAAAAGGAAACTGGAGATGGACGTCTTCGTTGGCTTTGGCGCCTCCGAGACGATGATGACGGCCGCTCGTCGAGGCCTCATCGATGGCGCTGTCACCGTCTGTGACGGTGCGGGGACGGTGGTGACGTCAAACCCCAGCCTGATCCAGGGGATGGGCGGCTGGATCTCGGGCCTCGTTGAGACAGATCCTATACCAGAGGTTCTGGCTGGTATCGAGGCTAGGGGGGGGACGGTCCTCGATCCGAAGACCGCCAAGATAGACCAGGTGGCGGGGGCGGGGCTCGCCGCGGAGAGGTACTCGAGGTTTGCGGTCACCGTCGCAGATGCCGATAGTGCTGAAAAGATGCGGGAGCTGGAGCGGGAGAAGAACGTCAGGATACTGATCGTGGGGGTTCACCTCACCGGGATCGGAGAGGACGAGGCCGATCGGCTGCTCGCCTGCGCCGACATAGTGACGAGCTGCGCTTCAAAATTCATAAGGGAGAAGGTCCGGCCCCTCGTCCAGGTGGGAACGGCGGTACCCCTCTTCGGCCTGACCCGATGGGGAAAGGAGGTACTGGTGGAGAGGGCAAAAGAGGTGGACCGGTCGATCCTCATAAACACGATGCCTCTGCCGGTCCTGCCAGAGAATAAGCAGCCCTGTCCCCTGGTTTAGGTCCCTCAAAAGGGGTTGGTGCGGTTTATGGACAGGTGAGGAAAAACTCGCTCCCGGAGCCTATCTCCTGCCTGATGTTGAAGTCGCCTATGTAGGTGCCGCCGTAGCTCATGATAGTGACGCCCTTGGGGCCGTCCTTCACCCGGGCACCAAGCCTTGCCGTGCCTCTCCCCTCGGAGGCGATAGAGTAGACGGAAACATTATCGTCCTGGAATGTTGTGGTGTCCTTGATCAGGTACTCTATCTCGGTGTAGCTCTCGGAGATGACCGTCCCCACCTTGTAGTTCTTGGCGCAGAGGGCGTTACGGAGGTCACCCTCGGATTGGAAGACGCCCCACTCGTTGAAGTACATCCCGCCCTCGTCAACGTAGGCGGTCTGTCTCCTGGAGACGGTCCCACTCCCCTCGGTTCCGACGACGAGCTTCTGGCCTTCGAGACCTTTATAGGTCTGATAGATCTTCATCTCGTCGATGTAACCGCTCAGGTATATGTACGAATGTTCTGTGACGTTCCCGGCGTTGCTCCAGGCAGCAAGGCCCGTCGGAGACGTCAGCGCAAAAGTCAGGACAACAAGCGGCAACAAAACTCTGGCGTTCATGATAAACCCCTTTATTAGCTTCATATTCTGGTACATCCATTATAAATCTGATGGGCCCCTCGCCTCACGAGTTGAGGGCCATCCGTCCGCCCCATCACCAAGCTCCGAGCCTGGCCGTTCCTCGCCCTTGGGACGATATCTCATAGACAGGCACGCCATCATTCGAGGAGGAGGTCTCCTCTATCTGATATTCCATCCCGGAATAGCTCTCGGATATTATTTTGCCCAACTCGAGGTTCTTGGCGCGGAGGGCTCCTCGAAGGTCGTTCTCTGAGGTTATGGGCCTGTAGGGATGGTAGTAGAATTCGCCCTGGACGTTGATATGCATCTCGCCCTCGTCGACGTGGGTGGTCATGGTCCTGGTGGCGGTCCCGCTGCCCTGGGTTCCGTAGACGAGCTTTGAGCCCGCAAAATCCTTCTCAGTCTGGTAGATGAATATCTCGTCCATGTAGCCCCTCAGGGATATCGCCGAGCGTTGGTTGACGTTTTTGGCTATATCCCAGTCCGCCAAGCTCGGAGAAGATGAAATAATCACTAGCAGGACGGAGAGCAGCAGCAAGACTCTGGATTTCATGATCTACCCCTTACCAAACCCATAAGTTGTGCCTTCATTATAAATCTGATGGAGAAAAAGCCTTTCAGCGCCCCGGCCTCCTCTTTCTTCTCTTTCCCAGCGGGCTATTCTTTATTTCGTCGATCCGCCTCTCTAAGACCAGCTTCAGGTTGGGGTTCAACTCTCCCGAGTACCTATCGATCCGTGCAGCGATGGCGAGCTTCGCTGCCAGGGCCCGGGCCGCCCTGCCCCGGAGTCTCCTCGTCGTTCCCATAACGGCGGGGTGTCGATAGATCATGCCGTGTTTTGGGGAGGGGGCCTTTCCCCGGAGGTGCTTGAAGAGGGCCTTCTCCGCCCCCATCACCTGAATCGCCGAGGCGGGCATCTCTGAGAGGCGTTTGAGCCCTCCAGCCCTTGATATCATCCGAGCTGCAATAAGCGGACCGGCCAGATTAGAAAGGTTCGGGGCGATCTGAGCCGTCGCCGTCTCCAGGCTCATCTGGACCGACTCGCGCGCCTCGTAAAGCTCTCTGACTGATCGGGCCAAGATCCCGATAGACCCCTCCTCGCCGGAGAGGGATTCTGCGAGGGCTCTGCCCCGGAGGCGGCGGTCGTCGGAGAGGCGGGACCACTCGTAGAGCCTCTCTTCGAGCCTGTTAATCACTTCGTTCAGGTCGTCGAGGGCCTCGATCGTCTGGAGAAGCTCCGCCTCGGCTCCCGCTGATGCCCGAAGCTTCTTTCTCACGAGATCCAGGGCCGTTGACCGGAGGGCGGCGTTGTACTCCTCGTCGTCCCGGAAGAGGCCGCCCTCCAGGGCGATGGCACGAAGGTCTAGCTGGACGACCCCGCCCTCCCCTCTAACCGAGACCCCTTGTCCCTCAAACCCCGATGAGGCCTCGTCCTCCGAGATCCCCATCAGACGTTCTGCCATCTCGTCTGATCTTCCGCCGAGGGATACCTCCTCGGATTCGGCGTCGAGGGTTCCAAACCAGGTCGTGATCTTCATTCCTGCTTCCCCTATTCCGCCAGGTCCAATATTACTTTCGCCCCGCCGGAAGTAAGTTTATCTACAATGAAGGCTTCCTAGGTATTGCCTCTCTATTAAAAAACTGGAGGTCAAATATCATGAAAGCAGCCGTAGAACAGATTTTGGCTCGGCTGCGGGACCAGAAGGTGGATGTTCCCGCAGACGAGGTGGAGAGCCGCATGAGGCTCTTGGTGGAGAAGTTCGGGGTTCCCGAGGGCGAGGCGACCCGGTCCGTCGTTAACTATTTTCTCAAAGAGCACGGCATCGCGCCGGCGCCCTTTGCCGCGAGGAAGAGCGAGTGCCTGAAGGTCGGCGAGATCAACAACCCCGGCCGATGGATCGACCTGGAGGCGAAGGTGGTGGAGCTCTGGGAGCCGACGAGCAGCGCCATATCCCAGACTGGCCTCATCGGGGACGAGACGGGGACGATCAAGTTCGTCAAGTGGACCAAGTCCGAGCTTCCCGACATGGAGCTCGGGAAGAGCTACCTCCTCAAGAACGTCGTCACCGACGAGTTTCAGGGGAGGTTCAGCGTCAAGCTGAACAGGACCAGCGGGATCGAGGAGCTCGCCAGCGAGGTGGAAGCAGCCGAGGTCCAGGCGGGAGGTCAGGTTCAGGAGATGAAGATCTCGGAGATATCCGAGCCCGCCCGGTGGATCGACCTCCGGGCGAAGGTGGTCCAGCTCTGGGACCCGACGAGCGAGGCGATATCCCAGACGGGGCTCATCGGCGACGACTCTGGGGTGATCAAGTTCGTCAAGTGGGCGAAGTCGGAGCTTCCTGATCTCGTCGAGGGCGAAAGCTACCTCTTCAAGAACGTCGTCACCGACGAGTTCGAGGGGAGGTTCAGCGTCAAGCTGAACAGGACCAGCGGGTTTGAGCCTCTTGAAGAGGCGATCGAGGTCAGCCCCCAGGAGGCGAAGTTCACCGGGGCGATCGTGGACGTCCAGAAGGGATCGGGGCTGATCAAGCGTTGCCCCGTCTGCAGGAGAATGCTGACTAAGGGCATCTGTGGCGAGCACGGAAAGCAGGAGGGAACCTACGACCTTCGGATCAAGGCGGTTCTGGACGACGGCCTTAAGGTCCAGGAGGTTTTGATCAACCGGGAGAGGACCGAGAGCCTGGTGGGGATCAGCATGGAGGAGGCGAAGACGATGGCGATGGAGGCCTTAGACCACGAGGTGGTGAGGGGAATGATCGGAGAGATACTTCTGGGAAGGTACTACACCGTCTCCGGTCCGACCGTCGATCGGTACATCCTCGTCGAGACAATCTCGCCAGTTCCTCCCGTCAACGCACAGGAGGCAGACCTTCTGGCGGAGAGAGCAGAGGAGGTGATCTGAGATGGCCGGCTTCGCAAGGGAGGTGGCTCGAAGGATCTTCGCCTCGGAGCTTCGCGACTCCGACCTATCCTTCAGAGAGAATGAGGACCAGTATGCTCCCCTCTACCTGATCACGCCGACGGGGGCGAGGTGCAATCGGGTCCTTCTGGTGGGAACCCTCACCGAGAAGGACAACCTCGGCGACGACGTCGAGTACTGGCGGGGAAGGGTCGCCGACCCCACGGGGAGCATCTTCGTCTACGCTGGCCAGTACCAGCCCGACGCCGCCCAGGCCCTCTCGGGGACTGAGCCTCCGGCCTTCGTAGCCGTCGTCGGCAAGCCGAGCGTCTACGAGACCGAGGACGGAACTAGGCTGATATCGGTCAGGGCCGAGTCGATCCAGAGGGTCGACGCCGATACAAGGGACCGCTGGGTCCTGGAGTCGGCGGCGAGAACCCTGGACCGGCTCGAGGCCTTCAAGGCCTTCCTGGAGATGGGAGGATCCGACGCCTTCTCCAGCGGCGACGAGCTCCTGAAGAAACCCCCAGCCCCCGAAGACGTGGCCGACATCGGAAAGGCCCATCTCCACTACTCGCCGGACCTGGAAAGGTACCGGCAAATGGTGGTGAAGGCTCTTTTTGCCCTCAAGGGGGAGATATCGGAGCCGAGGAGCGAGGCCGCTGACTCAAAAGCCGAAAGGCGGAAGGCGGGGTCCGGAAGGTCTGGGACCGCCTGGGATGAGGAGGCCTTCGGCGGCGGGCCGGAGGAGCGCGAAGAGGATACCGGCGATATTGAAGATCTGGAAGGCCCTTTCAATTTCGATGAGGATGAAGGGTCGGGGGAAGTCGGGGGGATCGAGGAAGAGGAGGTCTTCTTCGGCGGGCGAGGAAAAGCCGCCCCCAAGAAGAGTAGAGGGCGGTGAGACCGGAAACGGAAGAGCCGAACGATGGCCTGAAAGTTTATATAATATGGCCGGGTTTATAATAGGTGGTGATAGAATATGGTGATCGGAGTGACGATGGTCAAGGTGGTGCCGGGACAGGAGAGAACCGTTTACAACGCCCTGAGAGAGATCGAGGGGATCAAGGACGTCTATCACGTCTTCGGCGAGTACGACTTCGTGGTGGTTTTAGAGGTGGAGGGGCTGTCCGTCCTAAACCGCTTGGTGGACACCATCCGTGAGATTCACAACGTGACCGCAACCCAGACGGTGGTGGGAGCCGAGCTCTAAAGCTCCCTCCTCTTTTCTAGATATGGAGATAGCAGAGGAGCTGGCCAAGCACCAGAAGGCCATCTCCGTAGCTGAATTTTTCGAGAAGAACCGCCAGATCCTCGGCTTCGACTCGGCCCCCCGAGCCCTGATCACCACTGTCAAAGAGGCGGTGGACAACTCCCTGGACGCCTGCGAGGAGTCTGACATCCTCCCGGACATCTTCGTCCAGATCGTGAGACGCGGCGAGGGTTTTCGGGTGGTGGTGGAGGATAACGGCCCCGGCATCGTCGGGCCTGAAGTCCCCCGGGTCTTCGCCAAACTCCTTTACGGATCGAGGTTTCACGCCCTGAAGCAGAGCCGGGGCCAGCAGGGTATAGGGATCTCCGCCGGGGTCCTCTACTCGCAGCTGACCACAGGACGGCCAACGGCCGTCACCACCAAGATCGGGCCGAACCACAGAGCCGGCCGGTGGGAGCTGATGATAAACACGGCAACGAACGAGCCCGAGATCCTGAAGACCGAGGAGACGGAGTGGGATAGGCCCCACGGAACCCGAGTCGAGCTGGAGATGGAAGGTTCTTACGTCCGGAGCCGGAGGCAGTCGATCTACGGTTATTTGAAGAGCGTGGCGATCGTCAACCCCCACGCCCGGATCACCCTCGTTGAGCCGGACGGAAACATGGAGGTCTTCGAGAGGGCGACGGACAAGCTGCCGCACTCCTCCTACGAGATCAAGCCCCATCCTTTGGGGATGGAGCTTGGCGGCCTCATCAAGATGCTCCGGTACACCGATAAGAAGAAGCTGAAAAGCTTCCTTTCGGGGTCGTTTTCCAGCGTGGGGGCGATCATAACCCAAGAGATCTGCGAGCGTGCGGAGCTCGATCCCGAGATGCTCCCCCAGGACGTCACCCACGCCGAGGCGACGAGGCTTTTGGCCGCCTTCAAAGAGATGAGGCTGAAGTCGCCCCCCACCGACTGCCTCTCGCCCATCGGCGAGGAGCTGATAAGGGCGGGCTTGGAGAAAGAGTATCGGGTGGACTACATCGCCACCTCCACGAGATCGGTCTCAGTCTACTCGGGAAGCCCCTTCCAGGTGGAGGTGGGGCTAGCCTACGGCGGCGAGCTTAAAGCCGACGGCAAGGTCGACATTTTGAGGTTTGCAAATCGAGTTCCCCTCCTCTACCAGCAGGGAGGGTGCGCCATAACCCACGCCATCGAGAACATCTCCTGGAAGACCTACTCCCTCACCCAGCCCGGAGGCGGGGTTCCCACGGGACCTGCGGCGATCCTCGTCCACATCGCCTCGACGAACATACCCTTCACCTCCGAGTCGAAGGACGCCGTAGCTGACGTCCCCGAGATCGTGGCGGAGGTGGAGCTGGGGCTCAAAGAGGTGGGCCGGAAGCTCCGACGGTACCTATCGAAGAAGAGCGCCCTATCGGAGCGAAGAGAGAAGGAGGAGATCATAAGAAAGCTCCTTCCCCGGATCTCAAAGAAGCTCTCGGAGCTTCTCGAAAGAGAGGAGCCGGATATCAACCCCGTCGTCGCCAAGATCATGGGAAACCTCCTGGTCAAAAGGTCGGTCGTCTCAGAGAACGGCGAGAGCTTCGTGACGTTGGAGGTTGCAAACTACGGCGACGCCGCCAAAGCCTTCAAGCTCCACGAGACGGTCTCGGTGGAGGCGAAGGCCATTGAGCCCGACGCGAGGGTGATCGCCCTCGGGGACGGGTACGACCACCTCTGGAAGCTATCTCTTCGGCCCGGAGAGAGGCGGGAGATAAAGTACAAAGTTCCCTCGGAGGGGGTCAGCTTCTCCGAGCCAGTCGTCGAGGGGGTCCCTTCGGAACTCGTCAGCGGCGCAAGGGTGGTGGGATAATTGAAGGATGCAGAGGAGACGAGGAAGAGGCTTCTGGGCCTCGCGGAGATGCTCTACGACCAGTTTCAGAAAGGAATCGTTCCCCACCTCGCCCTTCCCAGCAGGACGAAGAGCAACCTGGAGTACGACCAGGATGGCGAGATCTGGGTATACGGCGACCAGGAGAGCGTCCGGTCCGTCAAGACAATCCGGGGCGCTAAGTCCGTCCTCAAGACATCCTACCTGGTGGAGCTTCTCATCAAAGAGCACCTCCTCATGAACCGGGGCTCCACCCTGAGAGAGATCTACTACATCTCCGAGAACTGGGATGTGGCCAAGTTCGGGGAGCAGGCCGAGAGCGACCGCCTCGTCGAGGACCTGGAGATCCTGACCGCCCTTCTCCGGGAGGACTTTCACGTCCGGCCCGAAGAGGACGGGGCCACCGTCTTCGGTCCCCTCACCATCAGCGAGAAGACCCGGAGGGGGGAGAGGACGATCCACTGCCAGGAGGACGTCGGCGAGGCCGGCTACCAGATACCCTTCAACGTCGACAACGTGGAGTTCAAGGATCACGACGCGAAGTTCGTGGTGGCCATCGAGACCGGCGGCATGCACGCTAGGCTCATCGAAAACGGCTTCGACCAAGAGCACAACGCAATCCTGGTCCACCTGAAGGGCCAGCCCGCGCGGTCCACCCGGCGCTTGATCAAGAGGCTGAACGAGGAGCTATCCCTACCCGTCCTCGTATTCACTGACGGTGACCCCTGGTCGTACAGGATCTTCGCCAGCGTCGCCTACGGCGCCATCAAGAGCGCCCACCTCTCCGACTACCTGGTGACGCCGGCCGCCCAGTTCGTGGGGGTCCAGCCGACGGACATCGTCAACTACGACCTCTCCACCGACAAGCTCACCGATCAGGACCTCCAGGCCTTGAGAAGCGAGATGACCGACCCGAGGTTTGCGACCGACTACTGGAAGGAGCAGATACAGCTCCAGCTGAAGCTCATGAAGAAGGCTGAGCAGCAGGCCTTCGCAGGGAAGGGTCTCGACTTCGTGACGCGGGTCTACCTCCCTGAGAGGCTCTCGGAGATGGGGATGATCTAGGGCGAAATTTTATCTATTTTGAGAGGGTCTATCGACCGTGGTCATCGACTTTCACGCTCACATTTACACCGACGATATGGCGCCGAAGGCTATCGCCTCCGTCAAGAGGAGGATGGGGGTGAGGGTTCCCGGCCTTGGGACCGTTTCGGACCTCAGGGATTCGATGGAGAAATCTGGCGTCGAAAAATCGATCATCCTGCCCCTTGCGCCGCTTCCAAAGCACGTCGCGCCAACAAACGACTTCTTCCTCGCGACCGCGGACAACGGCAGCCTCGTCCCCTTCGGGGCGATCCACCCCTTCCAGCCGGACATCGAAGAGGAGCTGGACCGGCTCATAGCGGCCGGGGTCAAGGGGGTCAAAGCGGTTCCCTTCATGCAGAGGTTCTATCCCGACGATCCCCGATGCGACCGGCTCTACGAGGCGGTGGAAGAGCGGGGGATGATCCTCCTCCTCCACGCGGGGAAGGTCCCCGAGGACCTGCCGGAATTCTTCGGCACCCCCAACCGCTTCGCCCGGATGGTGGAGAGACACCCCGACCTGGTCGTCGTCCTCGCGCACCTGGGCGGGTGGGAGATGTGGTCGGGCGTCAGAAAGCACCTCATCCCCGCCGGAGAGAACGTCTACTTCGATACCGCCTACATCTCGCCGAGTTTGACTTCAGAGGAGACCTGCGATCTGATCAGCGAGATCGGCGCGGATCGGGTATTATTCGGGACCGACTACCCCTGGACGGACCAGGCGGAGGAGATCGAGTTCGTCGGTGAGATGGAACTCTCAGACCGGGAGAAGAGGCTCATATTGTCCGAGAACGCCCGAAGGCTCCTCTTCCGCTAAAGCCAACTTTTTTAACGGATCGATATGGTGATAAGAGCATGAAGCGCGATCTGATGGAGATTCTGGCCTGCCCCATGTGCAAAGGCGATCTGAAGCTAGAGGTCTTCGAGGAGAAGGACGAAGATATCCTGAACGGGAAGCTCTGCTGCAAGAGCTGTGGCAAGTGCTACCCCATCGAGGACGGGATACCGAACATGCTGCCCCCAGACCTGCGGGAGGAGATGTCCTCTTAGGCGGCCTTCGTGCCCCGTGCTGACGGGTTCCTCTCGCCCGATCCTCTCCTCCCCGCCCTCCGGAACAATCTTCAAAAACCGCCTCAAAACCTCTTTTGCAATTCCCTTTTATCCTGATCGTCACTCTTATCTAGGGACATAACCCCTTCCCGGATACGTGATAAGCGTGAGATACATCGTCGTTACGGGTGGGGTGATGAGCGGCCTGGGGAAGGGGATCACCGCCGCCTCCATAGGTCGAATGTTGATGGAGAGGGGCTACAAGGTCACCGCCATCAAGATCGACCCCTACATAAACATCGACGCGGGGCTGATGAGCCCCTTCCAGCACGGAGAGGTCTTCGTCCTCAAGGACGGGGGCGAGGTGGACCTGGACCTCGGGAACTACGAGCGATTTTTGGATGTGGAGCTGACCCGCGACCACAACATCACCACCGGGAAGGTCTACAAGAGCGTCATCGAGAAGGAGAGGCGCGGCGAGTACCTGGGAAAGACGGTCCAGATCATCCCCCACGTCACAAACGAGATCAAGGAGAGGATCAGGCGGGTCGCAAAAGAGAGCGGCTGCGACGTCTGCGTCATCGAGGTCGGGGGGACCGTCGGCGATATCGAGGGGATGCCCTTCATCGAGGCGATGAGGCAGCTCCGGAACGAGGAGATGGGAAACATCGCCTTCGTCCACGTCACCCTCGCCCCCACCACCACCGACGGGGAGCAGAAGACAAAGCCGACCCAGCACAGCGTCAAGGAGATGAGGTCTCTTGGCCTTCAGCCTGACATCGTCGCCGTCCGGTGCACCCGGCCCCTGCGGGACGAGACAAAGTCGAAGATCTCCCATTTCTGTGACGTTCCCGTCGAGGGGGTTGTGAGCAACCACGACGTCGACGACGTCTACAAGGTCCCCCTCCTCCTGGAAGAGCAGAGAACCCCACTGTACCTGATGAAGATGCTCCGGCTCTATCCTCTCGAGCACAGGACCGACTGGGTGGAACTGATCGAGAAGATGGTCTCGATCAAAGACTCCGTCAAGATGGCGATTGTGGGCAAGTACACCACCGGGTCGCAAGGGACGACCCACATGGAGGATACATACCTCTCGATCCGGGAGGCCCTGAAGCACGCCGGGATCGAGGCGGGGGTCTGGCCCGAGATCGCCTGGGTCGACGCTGAGGATCTGGAGCATAACCCGCCAGAGGATGTCCTAAAAGACGTCAACGGCATCCTCGTCCCCGGCGGCTTCGGCTCCCGGGGCACCCAAGGCAAGATGGAGGCGGTCAAGTACGCCCGCGAGAAGGGCGTTCCGTACCTTGGGATCTGCTTTGGGATGCAGCTAGCCGTCGTTGAATTCGCAAAGAACGTCCTGGGCCTGGACGGCGCCAGCTCCACCGAGTTCGGCGAGACCCCCCATCCCGTCATCACGATCCTTCCCGAGCAGGAGGGGGTGGAGGATATGGGGGCGACGATGCGCCTCGGCGACTATGAGGCAGAGCTCCGGGCGGGGACCCTCGCCGAGGAGATCTACGGCTCCCTCAAGATCATTGAGCGGCACCGGCATCGGTACGAGGTGAACCCCGAGTACATCCCCAGGATCGAGGAGAAGGGGATGATCTTCTCCGGCAAGAACAGGAACCGGATGGAGATCGCCGAGATCCCCGACCACCCGTTCTTCTTCTCGACCCAGTTCCACCCCGAGATGAAATCGAGGCCCGGCCGCCCCTCGCCCCCGTTCCTCGCCTTCGTCGAGGCGATGAAGGAGCGGGCGGGGAAGCGAGGGTAAGGGGCGAAAGGCCGCGAGCATCGCCGTCGTCTCACCGGAGACCCGAGAGCGGAGCGGGCACCAGGCTTGCTCCGCTCTGTACGCCTGACAGGGGCAACTGGAGTGATGGAGTGGTTCTCCAGTTGCTTTGAGTTTGCCATGATGGGACGTGCAAACTCGTGCTAAATGCCAGGTTCGATGTGTACGCCCGACAGGATGTCGACGGTAGAGGACTTCGATTATCATGCTATCGGCGTTCTGTGAGGGACTTTACCTCAACATTTTCATTTTGAACGTTCCTTATGTCGGTTTTTCCTCCAAATTACGACCAATTTTTGCTGTTCTGTCCCCTAATCTTAATATACTTTTGAATTTTTGGCTCTTCGCTATTTTCCTATGGGTAATGGATAATCACTTACCATATGATTTTATCGAATAGCCTTATTGACCAATCATTCTCGTTCTCTTACCCATCATATCAATCTCGAACAATTCACACCGCCATAGAACAACCTTTAGATACCACCCCGCCCTTACCTTCCCCCCACCCATGGTCGAAGATCCCGTTGCGAAGTGGGAGGAGTTTATCCGAAGCAGATACTGGGACGAGCTTCTGGAGCTCGCCGACTCCTACCCGCTGCGCCGAAGCCTCTCCATCAAGTTCCCGGACGTCGATCGGTACGACCCGGAGTTCGCTGACGAGCTTTTGGAGCGGCCCGAGCCCCTTCTGGAGGCGGCGGAGACCGCCCTCATGGAGATCGACCTCCCCATAGACGTTCTCCTCGAGAAGGCCCACTTCCGGATCGTGGGGCTGCCCCGGAGATTTAAGACAAGCGAGCTTAGGAGTGACCACATCGGCCGGTTCATCGCCCTGGAGGGGCTGGTCCGGACGGTTACGGAGGTGCGGCCGAAGGTGATCTCGGCGGCCTTCGAGTGCCAGAGGTGCGGCCATCTCTTCTACAAAGACCAGACCACCTCCAAATTCCAGGAGCCCTACGACTGCCCCAACGAGGCCTGCGACCGGCGGGGCCCCTTCAAGCTCCTTTTGGACAAGTCCCGGTTCGTCGACGCCCAGAACGTCCGGGTCCAGGAGTCCCCCGAGGAGCTCCGAGGAGGCGAGCAGCCCCAGACCCTGGACGTCCAGCTGGAAGACGACCTGACCGGGATGATCTACCCCGGCGACAGGGTGGTGATCAACGGCATCTTGCGGTCCTACCAGAGAACGACCCAGACCGGAAAGTCCACCTACTTCGACCTCTTCCTGGAGGGAAACTCCATCGAGATGATGGAGCAGGAGTTCGAGGAGATCGATATCAGGCCCGAGGACGAGCGGGAGATACGAGAGCTTTCAAGAGATCCCATGATCTACGACAACGTCAAACGGTCCATCGCCCCCTCCATCTACGGCTACGACGAGGTGAAGGAGGCCCTGGCCCTCCAGCTATTCTCAGGCGTCTCCAAGGGCCTGCCCGACGGCACCAGGATCAGAGGCGACATCCACATCCTGCTGGTGGGCGACCCCGGCATAGCTAAAAGCCAGCTTCTCCGGTACATCTCAAAGCTCTCCCCCCGGGGAATATACACCTCTGGGAAGAGCTCCACCTCGGCGGGGCTGACTGCGACGGCCGTCAAGGACGAACTCGGCGACGGCCGGTGGACGATCGAGGCGGGAGCATTGGTCCTGGCCGACAAGGGGATCGCCTGCATCGACGAGATGGATAAGATGAGGAGCGAGGACCGGTCCGCCCTCCACGAGGCCATGGAGCAGCAGACGATCAGCGTCGCGAAAGCGGGGGTGATGGCGACTTTGAAGTCGAGATGCGCCCTCCTCGCGGCCGCGAACCCCAAGTTTGGACGCTTCGACAAGTACGAGGGAATAGCCCAGCAGATTAACCTCTCCCCGGCCCTCATGTCGCGGTTCGATCTCATCTTCGTCCTCACCGACGAGCCGAGCGACGCTCGCGACGCAAAGATCGCTCATCACATCGGCCAGACCACCTACGCTGGCGAGATCTCCTCCCGGGGCGACCGCTCGAAAGAGGAGCTGGAGGCGGTGATGGAGGTTATCCGCCCCGCCATCGATCCCGAGGTTCTCAGAAAATACATCGCCTACGCCCGAAAGAACGTCTTTCCCGTCCTCACCGACGAGGCGAGAGAGAGGCTTGAAAGCTACTACGTCAGCCTGAGAAAGCAGGGCCAAGACTCAAATAAGCCCGTCCCGGTGACGGCAAGACAGCTTGAGGCCCTCTTCAGGCTCTCTGAATCGAGCGCGAGGCTCCGGCTCAGCGAGGAGATCACAGGAGGCGACGCCGAACGGGTGATCAGGATCGTCGAGGCGTGCCTCCGCCAAGTGGGGGTCGACCCCGAGACCGGCCTCCTTGACGCCGACGTCCTGGCGGTGGGTATGAGCAAGAGCACCAGAGATAAGACCAGGATGATGATAGACCTCGTAAAAGAGGTGAGCTCGTTGCATCAGGGTCCGGCCCCCTTGGAAGTGGTTCTGGACAGAGCCGAGGCGGAACTGAAGATGGACAGAGATAAGGCCGAAGAGATCATAAAGAGGCTGAAAAGAGACGGAGCTATCTTCGAGCCCAGAAACGGCTTTTTGAATCTCACCTGATGTGATAAGATGCAAGACGACGATTACAGATCAGAGATGATGTACCTCAAGGTTCACAAAGTCAGCGGAGAGGTGATGGTCGCGGTCTGCGACTGTGAGCTTCTCGGAAGGACATTCGACGAGGGAGATCTCTGCCTCTCGGTAGAATCCGCCTTCTTCGGCGATGAGGAGGCCACCCCCGGCGAGGTTGCAGAGGCCCTCGCCGGGGCTACGATAGCCAACATGGTGGGCGAAAAGGCGGTAGCCTGCGCCATCGAGACCCGCTGCATAGAAGGCAAAAACGTCCTCAGGATCGGTGGAGTTCCCACCGCCCAGATGGTGCGGATGTGACGCTAAAAAGCGTCTGTCCGAGATGCGGCGAGCCGTCCCCCCTCGGCCTCTGCGACCGATGCCGACGGGAGATGGCCACCCTTCTCGATTGTCCCGACTCTGTCGAGGTGACTGTCTGCCCGGTCTGCAGCTCGGCTCTGATCAGGGGCCGGTGGCAAAAGGCCGAAGCAGACGTCCAGGAGCTCATCTCCGACGCCGTGGCCGAAAAGATCGGGGTCCACCAGGATCTGAGATCCCCAGATGTCACCCTATCCGTCGAGAAGAAGAACGCCACTCAGTATCTCGTCTCTGTCCATTTGGCAGGATTGTTCGGTGAGATCCCGACCGAAGAGGATTGCACCTTGGTGGCGAAAGTCAGGCGGGCCACCTGCGAGAGGTGCAGCAGGATGGCCGGAAACTACTACGAGGCTACGGTCCAGGTGAGGGGGTCAGCGGGATCGCCCGCCTCAGGTGAGCTTGAGGAGAGCCGTAAGATCGCCGAGGCCGTGACAGAGAGTTGCTTTTTGAAAGGGGACCGCCTCTCCTTCATCCAGGAAACAAAAAACGTCAAGGGCGGGATTGACCTGGTGGTGGGATCCACATCCCAGGGGAGATCAATCGCAAGGGCGATCCAGGAACGCTTCGGTGGAGCCACCCAGGAATCTTACAAGCTGGCAGGGATGAGGGACGGAAAGAACGTCTATCGAACCAGCATCCTTGTCAGGCTTCCGCGGCTCAAATCAGGCGACCTGATCAGGGCTAGGGGCACATTTCTCGAAGTGAGGGGCTTTGAGGGTAAGAGGACCGCCTGCATCTCACTCCGGGAAGGTGAAACCGTTTATCTCTCTTTAGAAGATGCTGATGATGCTGTCGTCATAGGGAACCGATCCTCGGCCGAGAGGAGCTTGGTGGTGTCGGGGGATCGGGACGTTCTGGAGGTTCTCGACCCCGAAAGCTACAGGACCGTCTCCGTATCCAGGCCCGGCTTTCTGGAGGCGAAGCCTGGGAACGAAGTCGAGTTTTTGAGGTTCAGGGGCGACATTATACTGTTGCCTCCTCGAAGGGAGGGAAGGCCGTCCTGAGCATTCAGAACCTCCACCACAAAGTTATTAAACTAGCTTTGTTCTATTTCTAGGCAATGACAATGCTCGCAAATCCGATTTGCGAGCCGGACGATCATTAAGCCCATCTTCATGCTCTGGGTGATGTATTAAAATAAGAGAATAGATCCGCAGGAGATGAACTATCGCCTGCGATATTTGCTCATCCAACTCCCAACTTGGAGATACATGTGAATCCGATACGCAGAAGTCCAATCACCAAAATGATGCTCATAATCACGAAGTTGATGACCACCGATTGAAATAGCTAGATAGATACACCTTCACCATCATCCTCTAATCAATGACATGCTGGGGTTTTTCGGCTCCGAGTCAGAATCAAAGGCCTTGCAGCGTTAGCGATGAAGCTATGGAGCCACGTGTGTATTTATTTATCTATTTTAAAATTTGAGGTGTCTGCCATGCAGAATGTTGATACCACTAAATACGTAATTCACGCTGAAATCGCTGCAGACGGTATCGTGGAGAGGCCCGACGTCGTCGGCGCCATATTCGGCCAGACCGAAGGGCTCCTCGGAAGCGACCTCGATCTGCGGGATCTTCAGAAGACCGGCCGGATCGGCCGGATCGACGTCCAGATAACGTCCAGCGGCGGCAAATCCTCAGGGTCGATCTCGATACCCTCGAGCTTCGACAAGGTGGAGACGGCGATCCTCGCCTCAGCCCTCGAGACGATCGATCGGGTCGGTCCATGCATAGCCAGGATCAACGTCTCCAACATCGAGGACGTCCGGGCCTCCAAAAGAAAGTACGTGGTGGACAGGGCGAAACAGATCATAATGGAGATGTTCGACGAGAACCTCTTGGACACCCAGGGGATCACTGAACAGATTAAGCAGTCTGTGAGGGTAGAAGAGATCACCCACATCGGGCCTGACCGGCTCCCCGCAGGCCCCAACGTCCTAGACTCCGACGCCATCCTGGTGGTGGAGGGGAGGGCCGACGTCTTGAACCTCCTCAGATACGGCATCAAGAACGCCGTCGCAGTCGGGGGAACGAACGTCCCACCCACCATCGCGGAGCTCTGCAGCAAGAAGGTGGTGACGGCCTTCACTGACGGAGATCGGGGGGGAGAGCTTATCGTAAAGGAGCTACTCCAGGTCGCCGACATCGATTACGTGGCGAGAGCCCCCGAGGGAAAGTGCGTCGAGGATATGTCTCAGAAGGAGATAGTCCGAGCCCTCCGCCAGAAGATCCCCGTCGAGCAGGTCCTGGACTTCTACAAGATCAAGCCCCTCTCAAAGAAACAGCGGCGAGAGGTAACCACCAGGAGAAAGAGCCTTATCAGGGAGAGGCCGGTAAGGATCAGCAGGGGGACAGATCGGAGCGTTGAGGCTGCGCCCATAATCCAAGTTCACGAACCTGAGCCATTGGAGGAGGAGGAGTTCGAGCCCGAAGCCAAGCAGATCGCCGAGAAGGAACGGGAGGCTGCCGAAGATTCGGGTCAGTGGTTTTTGCCCCATCTCGAAGCCCTGAATGGCACCCTTTCTGCCCGCCTCTTCGATAGAAATCAGAACCTGGTCCGAGAGGTGGCCGTGAGAGATCTCGCCAAAGAGCTGAAGGAGTCCAACGGCGACGTTGCTGGGGTCATCTTCGACGGGGTCGTCACCCAGAGGATCCTGGACATCGCCGCGGACAAGAACCTGGAGTATCTTATCGGAGCGAAGCTCGGTAACATCGTCAAAAGCCCCCTATGCGTCAAGGTGATGACGGGAGAGGCCTGAAGGCAGAAACCTTCCCCTCTTCATCACTCTTCGCCTCTTTTTGCAGGCTCCCATCGGGCAGGTTCAAGGTCGTCGCTGGTGAGCCTGCACCCTTTTATCTGATGCAGGATCTAACCCTCGACATCATGGAGTTCAAGCAATGTATAGTGATCCGCGAAGATCTGAAGCTCTCTTCCGGCAAGCTCGCAGTCCAGGTGGCCCACGCGGCGATCCTCGCCATGGAACGGGCGGACAAGCGCACCGTCAGGGACTGGAAGGAGGAGGGTCAGAGGAAGATCGTCCTCAAGGTCCCATCCCTCCAGGAGATCTTCAGGCTGAGGGAGGAGGCAGAGAGGGCGAATGTCGCCTGCGCCATAGTGATCGACGCGGGGCTCACCGAGATCCCCCCCGAAACTGTGACTGCGCTGGGCCTAGGTCCCGCTTCGGCCGCCATGCTCGACAAGATCACGGGAAACCTGAAGCTAGTCTGACGGCCGGAGGAGAGGATCTGATATGATCGAGGCCTCCGAGTTTGATAGAGCCATCGGGATGGAGCTTTATGCCACCAGTTGCCCCGGATGCGGGGGACGGCTCCGCGTCGATTGCGATGACTTCGTCGTTGAGGAGATTTATGAGGAACAGAATTACGAGGGCGGACGTTACCTGATCGTCGAGGTCGAGAAGGTGGGCTGGGAGGCCCACCACCTGGTGAGGGACCTATCCCGCCAGCTGAAGATCAGCCAGAAACGGTTTTCCTGGGCTGGGACCAAAGACAAGAACGCAGTCACCAGGCAGCGGATGAGCATAATGGGCCTCGACGAAAAGGAGCTTTCCCGAGTGACCCTTCCCGGCGTAAAGATCAATGTCCTGGGAAGGTCCAACCGGGCGGTATCCCTCGGCGACCTTCGGGGAAATCGGTTCGCCGTCCGGATCAGAGAGATCCGCCTAGACGATAAAGAGGTCTCTGGCCGTCTGGAAGCCGTCACCGAGGAGATACGCCACTTCGGGGGCCTTCCCAACTACTTCGGGGTCCAGAGGTTCGGCGAGGTGAGGCCCGTTACCCACCTCGTCGGTGAGGCCCTGGTGAGGGGCAACCCGGAGAGAGCTGTTATGACCTACCTCGCCCTCCCCTTCCCAGGAGAGCCCGATACGACCAGAGCTGTGCGGTCGAGGCTCCTCGCCGATCGCGACTTCAGGCGGGCCCTCCAGGAGTATCCCCTCCGTCTCCGCTACGAGAGGGCGATGATGAGCCGCCTTGTGGAGGGGGGCGAATGGGCCTCCTCCTTCAATGTTCTATCACCGAACCTCAGGAGGCTCTTCGTCCACGCCTACCAGTCCCATCTCTATAACAAAATCCTCTCAGAGAGGATGAGGTCCGGCCTGCCCCTCCATCGGGCGGTGGAGGGGGACGTTGTCTGCTTCTCGAAGGGCGGTCTCCCCGACGTAGAGAAGATCCAGGCCGTAGACGAGACGAACCTCGGGGCTGTCAACAGGCTGGCGGAGAGGGGAAGGGCCTTTGTGACCCTGCCCCTATTTGGGCATCGGTCAGAGTTTGCGAAAGGAGTCCCAGGCGAGATCGAGAGGTCGGTCCTGGGGGAGGAGGGGGTCTTCCTCTCCGACTTTCGGGTGGATGCGAACCCGGAACTGGGATCGCCGGGCACCAGAAGGCCCGCCCTCATCAGGGTCGACCCCGTCGTGGAGATAGAGGAGGCGGGCTCCGCCCTGATTAAGTTCGAGCTTCCAGCGGGATCTTACGCCACCGTCGTCCTTCGGGAATACATGAAGCCGAAAGAGGGCGAGGAGGCCCCCAAATCCGGGAAATCTGATATATAGCGATGTCGTGATTCAAGATTATCTACATTCGTTCGAGGTGTTCTATGGTGCTAAGTCTTGACGATCCCTACGCCGTGGTCTACAGACAGATTCATGCCGTCACGAGCCCCGGCGGCGAGACGGTGGAGATTCTTGAGCGGTCATCCTGCTATGGAGGCGGGGCCTGGTCTCTGTACCATTATTCGAAGGGACCCCTCGTCATCAGCTCCCGATCTCTGGGAGAGTGGTTCCGATACCTGGTGAGGGCCGGGAAAGCGGAACTCGACCTCGCCTCCTCCAAAAGGTCGGCGGGCTTTGAGTCGGTACTGGTCAACGGCGACGAGGTGGAGATAACCTACGCGGGCCTCGGCGGCGGCGGGGTCGGGGCCACCGTCTCGCGATCGAGGGCAGGGGACGTCCTTCGCTGCACCGTCTCCGAGTCGGGTGGCGGGAAGGTGGGAAGAGGGACTATCGTCCTTCCCCGGAGGGAGCGGATCATCATCGGCGTCGACGACACCGACTCCAAGACGGAAGGGGCTACATGGTCCCTCGTCCACAACATCTCCCTTGCGGTGGACAGGCCCGAGGCGAGATACGTATCCCACGCCCTCGTCCAGCTCTTCCCGGTTCCCACCAAAACCCAGAACTGCGTTTCGACGGTGGTGGAGTTCGCCGCCCTTCCGGAAAAGGCCGACTCAATGCTCTCGGACTTCCGGGAGCTTCTGGAACGGTACAGCGTCTCTGAAAACACCGGGATGGCCGTCTATCGGGGCTTTGACCCCTCGACCCTGATGCCTTATTCCCAGCTCTGCAGGACCGAGCGGATTCCTTTCGACCTGGCGGTCGAGACTGCGAAAAGAACCGGCTCCGAGGTAGTCTTGGCCGGCCAGGGGCTGATAGGGGCTCTGGCTGCGATCCCCTTCTGCGCTAGGCCCATCGAGTCGGTGAGGCCCGAGGTCTGAAGAGGCGGTTTTGTGAAAGGCGGGCCGACGACTGCGGACAGATTGCGAGAGGCTCTCTCCGACCTGAAGGTAGATCTCAGAATCTACGTTCCGGGTTACCCGATAACCGACGCCATCCCGGCCCTGGGAGAAGAAGCCTCGATGGCGACGAACGAGAAGGTGGCGATGGAGGTGGCCCTGGGGGCCTCGGTCACCGGAAGAAGATCGATCGTCCTGGTCAAGCACCTGGGGGTAAACATCCTCTCCGACCCCCTATCGATATCCCCGACCCACACCATCGGGGCGGGGCTGGTGGTCCTGGCGGGAGAGGACGTGGGACCCAAAGGGTCCCAGGCGGAGATGGATGTGAGAAACTATGGACCCCTCTGTGAGATTCCCGTTCTGGACCCGTGGAGCCCAGACCTCCTGGGCCAGGCCCTCTCCGAGGCCTTCGATCTATCGGAGAGGATCGGATCCCCCGCGATGGTCAGAACGACCTTTGAGTTCGGTGACGGATCGGGAAGTTCTTCACCGGCCTTTGCAGAGACGGGAAAAGAAGAAAGGAGTGAGAAGGCGAGCCGACCAGGAACCTTCGACCGCTCGATCTGGAACCTGACGGCTAAGGGGCGCCACCAGAGGTACCGGGGCGAGGTCCTGCCGCTCTTGACATCTGCCTCCGCCAGCACCACCCTCAACCTCCAGAGGGACGGCGAAGGGGACCTCGGGATCATAGCCTCGGGGAGGCCCGCCAGCCTGGCCCTGAATTTGGAGAAGAGATATCCCGTGCTGGTGGCGGGCTATTCCCACCCCCTCCCAGGGGACGCGATACGGGAGTTCATCCGAGGGCACGAGAAGGTTCTCGTCGTCGAGGAGCCCACCCCCTTCATCGAGGCCCGGCTCCAGATCTGCAAAAACGTCTTCGGGAAGATGACGGGCCATCTTCCCTGGGGAAGGATGGAGGCAGAGGATCTGAATAAGGCCCTGGAGCTGATCGAATCCGGCGCTGATCCGGGACCCGGACCCGCCCCCCAGAGGTTTTTGGACCGGCCGGCCTCCAAAAACATCTGCGACGACTGCCCCTACCGGCCAGTCTACGAGGCGGTCCGAGACTTAGGAGTCCCGGTGGCGGGGGATGCGGGCTGCAGCATCAGGGCGGTGAGACCGCCCCTGAAGGCGGTGGACGTCGTCTACGGCCTCGGCTCCTCGGTGGGGGTCGCCTCCGGCTTCGGAAGGAAAGGGGTCGCCCTCATCGGAGATTACGCCCTCGCCCACTCCGGCCTTTTGGGGCTCATCGACGCCGTAAACAAAAACAGAGATGTCCTGGTGGTCCTCCTCAATAACGGCGTGGCGGCGATGACAGGAGGCCAGCCCGTCCCCGATATAACCTCCATCCTGGAGCGGATCGTTCTCGACTTGCAGACCATCGACCTTCCAAAGGATAGAGAGTCGATCATGGAGGTCCTGGCTGAGGAGCTGAAAAGGCCCGGCGTCTCCCTGGTGGTGGCGCGAGGAATCTGCCCCCGATACGTCTCTGCCACCTGATATTTCGATGCCTTCAAATTCCGAATTCCAGACCCTGATCCCCTTCTCTGAGTTTGAGGGTCTTCATAACACTATCTCCGTTCCGACGTTGTTTAAGATAAACCGATCTGGAAACTCTGCCGCAAGAGTCGAGGCGGCGGCGAAGCCGGTGCAATGGGAGGGGGCGAGGATCTCGAGATCGAGGGCCCGAAGGGCTTCAATCGTCTTTGGGAGGTTGTCCTCCCCGCCAAAGCCGAGATGGGTTCCGCCGGCGACTCCCAGGACAGTGTCGACGCCCGTCACCCTCCCGGCGTGGATCAGGGTGTTGATCATCCCCGAGTGGGCACACCCCAAGAGGACGAAGAGGCCCCTCGCCAGGACCAGGACCAGAGCCTGATCGTCGAGGAGGGGATCGATCACGATCTCGCCATTTTCAGAGAGGATGACCTGATTCTCGTCTGTCCCCTCGAAATCGGTCGATCTTGGGACCTCGCCCGTGAGCCAGAGGCCGGAGGATATCTCCCGCGCATTCCTAGATAGGCTGAATTCGGCGCCCATCTCCTCCAGTGCCTCTCTATCGAAAGGAATTCCGTTCTGCCAGAGGACTCCGCCCCTTCGAGAGTACCTGGCATCGAAGACGTCGGGATGAGCATAGACAGGAACGGGTCCAGTCTCTTCGAGAAGGCTCGCCAGGCCCCCGGTGTGATCGTAATGGCCGTGGCTGAGAGCTATCGGGACTCCCGCCAGGTCTATCCCCAGAACTCGAGCATTGTGGACTGAAGTGGTGGTCTGGCCCGTATCGAATATCAGCCTTATGCCGCCAAACTCCACATAAGCCGAAAAGCCGTGCTCTGCCAGGACATCCCGTCTCAACCCAGCCGAGTTCTCGCATAGGGTGACCACCCTCATCTCCGGTTTCAACTTAATTCGTCCCCCTTCAAAACTCCTTTTTTTAAGCTCATCTCAATTATTCCAGAAGTCGGGTATTAGCAGCACCAGCACCGTTAGGATCTCAAGCCTCCCGATCCACATGCATATGATCAGGAGAAGCTTTCCAGGTCCAGGAACCTCCGAGTAGTCGTCCGTCGGGCCGAAGCGGTTGAAGGCGGGACCGACGTTTCCCAGGGACGAGGCGACGGCGGTGGCGGCGCTGACCATCTCGATCTCGCCTACGCCCCCCGACCTGGACCAGAAAGCACCCTCCGTCCTCTCGTAGACCTCCGAGAGGTTGAGAGGCCTTCGGTCCACCTCTATCCTCCTGGTGGCGTTCTCATAGGGGACAAAACAGGCGACGTAGCTGGAGGCCCTCGGGTCTGAGCCGAGGAGCTCCTCGGTCTCGATCCAGCCATGAGGCCCGAAGCAGACTATCTTCTCTCCCCCCTCAGCCCCGGATACGAAGCAGACTATCTCCTCCGAAGCCGTCTCTTCCTCCGCAAGAGAACATACTGAGGCGAAGATCACCGAGGCTGTGGCGAAGATCAAGATGTAAAGGGCCATGAAGATCATGATGGAGTGGATCACGTCCTCTTTGACGGGAGCCCCCTTCAGCTTCACCACAATTACGGCCTTAGGGTGGAGGGTCTTGAAGAGCTCCCGCCGGCAGTACCTCATCGTAAGAAGAATCCGGACGAGCTTTATCCCTCCCGTCGTCGACCCGGCGCAGGCACCGGTGAACATCAGCAAAAATAGGATCAGCTTTGCCGGGGTGGACCAGAGGTCGTAGTCGGCGGTGGCAAAGCCGGTGGAGGTGATGATCGAGACAACCTGGAAAGCCGCGGTTCTGAGGCGGAGGCCTGCCAGCTCGACACCATCAGGATCGTTTTCCTCTATTGAGAAGCTATTATCAACTCCGCCGATGAAGATGGCGACGATGATGGCGAAGAGAACGAGAAGGGAGTAGAATTTGAACTCGGGATCTCTGATCAGGCTCTTTCTGTCAACGTACATAGTCCGATAGTGGAGAGCGAAGTTCGCTCCAGAGAGGAACATGAAGACTATCACGACCACCTCGATGAGGGGGCCGTTGAAGTCGAGGGCGTTGTAGTGGGCGACGCTCTCCACCCTTGGCGAAAAGCCGCCGGTCGAGACGGTGGAAAAGGTGGTGCAGATGGCGTCATATGCCGGCATCTTCGCCAGCATCAGAAGGAGAAACTCAGCTGCCGTGAGGACCATGTAGACGCCCCAGAGGATCTTGGCCGTCTCCTTGATCCGAGGCCTGATCAGGTCCTCCGTCGGTCCTGGAACCTCTGCCTTAAAGAGCTGGCGTCCCGCGACACCGAGGTTCGGCAGGATCGCTATAAAGAGGACGATAATTCCCATGCCGCCAAGCCACTGGGTGAAGCACCTCCAGAACAACAAGCCTCGGTAGGTTTCCGTCCCTTCCAGGCTTGGGCTGAGACTGGTCCCGCCTTCGAAATTGCTGTTGAGGTTGGCGTTGAGGATCGTCTCGTTTAGGGTCGATATGTTCGATGCCGTGAGGTTCGCCGAATCGGCTAAAGAACTCAGGGTACCGTTATGAAAGACCATCTGGGCGAGGGAGGCCGCGAGGCTCTGGCTGGCGGCGGTGGCGTTTATGATCCAGAGTCCATCGGCACCTCCCTCGCTGAGGATTGTAGCCCCCGTCGTGGTGAAGCCGGACATCGCCTCGAAGAGGGCGTCCATGGGGCCCAGGCCCAAAAATATGTAGGGGAGGGCCCCGGTAGCTGCTGCACCCAGCCATCCGAAGGCCACGAGGGCGAACCCCTCCTTGTTGGAGAGGACCTGCTCGTCTCCCAAAAATTCAGTGACAAATCCAAGAGAGAGGGTGAAAAGGGCAGGAGCTATGAAGGCTATCGCCCCCTCGACCTCGCCGTAGACGAGAGATACACCGGCGGGGATGAACATCAACGCCCCCAGCAGCTTCAAGAGAGTTCCAAAGACCTTGAGAAATACTCTGATCCTCACACGCGCCACCTCCCCCTCAAAGGGTGCCGGTCAATCCGATCCCTCGGAAGAACCTCTACACCCTATTTTACGATGGTGGTCGCACCAATTTTAGTCAGGTATATAGATAATTCCTATCAGATGTTTCAGGGACCTCAATTGAATGCAGAGAATGACCAGAAAAAATTTATAAATTAGATCCGAAATAAGCACCTTTATTTAAATTGAAGTATCCATTTTGAGATGGTCTGCCCCGACTTGACTCTTAAATCAGCAAGCAATTTGGGCTCATTGTCCTCGTTATCTCATCAGTATTAATATCATCCAGATTGATTTATATTTCTTAAAGGAATGGTTATAGTCTAAAGGTCAGGATAGACTATCTCAATATCGAGGTCGTGGATCAGCTTTCGAAGCTCATCGCAGGAGATGGGGCGCTTGAACTCGCTGCATCTCTTCACCTTCTCGGCGAGAAGGCATATCTCATCCCTCTTGAGGTCGTAGCCCATCTTCTTAGTGATGTACTTTAGGGCCCGAGCGCCCGTGTGCTTTCCGATGATTATCCTCCTCGCCGACCCCACCATCTCCGGGGAGTAGAGCTCGTATGTACGAGGCTCCTCCAGAACCGCTGCCACGTGGATCCCCGACTCGTGGGCGAAGGCGTTCTCGCCGACGACGGCCTTGTTCTTGGGCATGATAACCCCCGAGTAGCTCTGGACGAGCTTCGAAAGGGAGGTCAGCTTGGTGGTGTCGTACCGGTCGACGCCGTAATGGACCTTGAGGGCCACCATCAGCTCCTCCAGGGGGGTGTTCCCGCTCCTCTCGCCGATCCCGTTTACGGTGGTGTGAAGCTGTTTTGCTCCGGCCTCCGCCGCCGCCAGGGTATTGGCAAGGGCCATCCCCAGGTCGTCGTGACAGTGCATGCATATCGGGACGTTGACCTCCTTTTTGATCTCTCTGACGAGGTAATAGGTGGTCCTGGGGTTCATGATCCCCACTGTATCGGCGATGCTGACATAATCGGCCCCGCACTCCTCAGCCCTTCTGTAGAGCCTCTTCAGAAGCTCAAAGTCGGTTCGGGTGGCGTCCTCCGCCGAGAACCGAACGATGAGTCCGTGGTCCTTGGCGTACTCCACCGTCTCAAAGGCGCATTTGACGGCCTGGTCGCAGGTCATGTGGAGCTTGTACTTCAGGTGGAGCTCAGAGGTGGCTATAAAGACGCTCACCATGTCCACGTCGCAGTCGAGGGCCGCATCCACATCTTTTGGGACGGACCGGGAGAGAACTGAGATCTTCGAGTCGAGGCCGAGGTTGGAGACGTCCTGAACCGCCCTCTTCTCCGCCTCCGAGACGACGGGAAAGCCAGCCTCGATGATCTCGACCCCCACCTCGTTCAGCTTGATGGCTATGTCCAGCTTCTCGTCGGGCCTGAAGACGACGCCGGGCATCTGCTCACCGTCTCTCAGGGTGACATCGCAGACCTCGATGTCGATCTTGGGAGTCTTTGAGAGCTCTAAGAACTGATTGACGGAATAATCTGACATGTCGCCGAGATATGTGGCATCCTTGGGTTAAATCGGTTTCGAAGGAAATTGACGTCCGCCCCCTCAACCATTTTGTCGATCTCTGCTCTTCGATAGGACCTGATACTGTTACGTGGAATATCTTTGCAGACTCGGGCTACGATAACATCTAGGGAAGCATTTGATAGATGATACTCGACCTTTTCAACGCCGCTATCTTATGAAACTAGCTTTACCTCACTCCAAAAATGATGGGGGGGCGACCAGAGCCTACCACGATCGTGCGTGCTCTTTAGAGGCCAGAAGATCAGGCTGCCCTTCCTTCACCGCCGCTACCACAGCCTCCGCGAAGGCCTCGGAGGCCTCAGGGCAGCAGGCGGTGATGATCTTTCCGTCTCTGACCACCTGCTCGTCGGTGTAAGTCGCGCCCTTAGACTCTATGTAGGCGATCGACTCGGAGTCGGGGAAGACCGTCGCCTTCCTGCCGCCGAGGAGCCATGCGTTCGCCAAGATCTTCGGGGCGACGCAGATGGCGCCGACGATCACGTCCTGATCTCGGGCAGAGCTTGCAATGCTGAGGTAGTCCGGCTCCTCGTAGAGCTCCAGATCGTCGACGCCGGGACCGCCGATGAAGACGACTGCCTCGTAGTCAGATAGATCAGCGTCGGCGACCCCCAGGTCGACGGCGACAGCGGTCCCATCCATTCCCAGAGCCACTTCTGTTCCTTTGGATGCTACAACGACCTCGAAGCCCTCGTCGAGGAATAGGGTCTCCGAGGCGCTAAACTCATCGTCGTTGAAGTCCTTTATTGGGATGACGATCAGGATCTTTCGGGCCTCTTCGGCAGGAGTTTCAGTGGACGCCGCAGCGGTGATCTCTTCAGTATCGTTAATGGCGATCTCGTCGCCATCCGCGCATTCTTCACCCGTTTCTACATATTCGGTCTCTTCGTATTCTTCTTGAATCTCTGAATATTCCTCGCCTCCCTCATAATCTTCGTAATATTCCCCGTCTTCGTACTCCTCATGGTCCCCGTACTCCTCTTCGTCCTCGTAATCCCCAGAGCATGGGACCAAGACGAAGTACGCCCCGTAGGTGCCGCAGTAGGGGCAATGATCTTCCGGATCGTAGGGGTTGAGGTACATGACCTCGCCCAAGATCGTTTGGTACTCGGTGGCGCTCTCATCCACCTGAACGTCGAGCGGGACGACGAGGCCGCAGTTGGGACACATCCAGCAGGTGTAGCCTTCCTCGTACCCGTCATAATATCCGCCGTCGTACCCGTCATAAAATTGGGTCAGAGAGGGGACGGCTCCAATGCCCAGCAGGATCAGCGCCGCTAAAAGTGTGGTGATGATTCTCATGAACCTTGAAGGGAGATATATGTAAATAAATTTTTCCTAAGACATTCATGTTTTCCATCTGAAGTGGCCGAAAATGATATCGATTATGGCCTTGTCGAGGCGGCGACGATGGGCACGTCAGGAGCTTGGGCGAAGACGGGGGGAGTGGCTAACGCCTCCGCCCCCCAGCGAAGCTGGCGGCGAAGCCGAGGGCCAGCAGGGCAGCTAACGCCCCCGATGAGGGGCTTGATCTCCGCCCCTCGTGGGTCTCATTCTGTCGCTCCTGAGACGGGAGGTTGGCGGTGACATTTGTAATTTCATTCCCCGCCTCGCCGGTATCGGTCCCCGCGACCTCAAAGTATAAGCCTGTCACCTGGAGGGCGTCCATGACGTTCTCCACCCTCAGCCTCACCTCGTAGCGGCCGGGCGGGGCCCCGACCCTGACCAGGTGAGGTTCAAGCCCCTGGGGCGAGAACCAGAGTTTATGGCTCGTCCCAGTGAGAGCGGCCCTGCCGTCGACGACCGCAAAGAATCTGATCTCGCTTTCGCCCGGCTCGACCTTGACGTACCTCTTTCGCAGCTCCTCATCTGAGACCATCTCCCCATAGCTTGCGGAAGCTCCCAGCTTTTCGTACTCGGTGGGAGATACGTAGTAGATCTCTCCCGCAGCATCCTGGATGAGGCTGATCCATCCGGAGTCATCGAAATTCACCATCACAGAGACCGGATCGGTGGAGTTGTTGATTTGTAGAACACCCCCTTGAACATCCGATTCAGGAAGGACGGTACCGTCATCGCTGAGGGCGGAAACGGTGGCGTTCCACTGCCAGGAGTAGAGCCACTGGTCTTTGGCCCCAACTCCCGTTCCAGTCAGATCGCCCAGGATCACTCTCCGGCTCTTGGGGTCTAATGTCTCGGCGGTTACGCTCTTGATATCGCCTGCACGGATGAGGATCGAGAAGTTCGCGAGCCCCGCCGAGGGAACTGGCTCCTCAGGGACGAACAGGTCCACCAACTCTGGGAGGGGGACCACATACTCGTTTTTGTAGATGTAGTATCTGAGGACATCGTCGTCTGCAACGGCGATCTTCATTCCCGGCAGAATATCGACATCGGAATCGCGCTTCAGTTCTATATTTTTCGTATTGACCATATATATCCCGAGGTTCGGATTCATCACCAGTACGACCATTTTGGCGAGTTCGTCCCCGGGCTCGATAGATAGATATTGGCTGTCAGATACCTGGAATAGTCCGTCTATTATTGCAAACTGTTGGTCCCCATCGCTGAAGATGCTCTCCACATGCAGAGCGATTATCGGCAGGTCTTCGACATCGCCCACGTCTCTCTCGTATATGTATGTGGAGTTTGGTTTGATCACAGCCGAGTCTAACAATTGACCGTTCTTTCTTAACTCAATAAATATCTTGTCTTCTTCGACGTCTTCTTTTACGACGTCGCGGATTTCGAGAGTATATCCTTCCCCGAGGAGATACCTCTCCCCCGCCACTGCCTTGTCTTTCTGGTCGGTGTCGATGAGAACACGGCCTATCTGCTCTTTCTCCAGCATGCTGATATCATCTACATCTAGATTTGAGGCAGATCCATAACCAGCAAACCATACGTCTCCGAGGAAGCACAAAACCTGATAGCGTCCCCAGGGATCGAACTCAAAATCTACCTCATGGACAAAACATATGTACTCTGCGCCATCCACCAACCTCTTCCCATCGCTACGTATGGTTTTTATATTCCTGCCGTCCGTCCTGTGAATTATAAACGTCTCGGATCCTATCTTTTTATCATCGTCAAAATAAAAACCTGCGAAATTCTCGTCGTTCCATCGAGCTTGAGCATATCCCACAAATTCACCAGCAGCAGTGCTAATCGGCACTTGTGAGCTTTCACCGTAGACCGGCCCCCTGATCTCCTGGACGCCATAGTCGGTGATGGCCCCCTGGGGATAGTAGATCAAGTGGGGAGTATTCCTCACCCTCAGCATAAGATTTCCGACCAGGCTTATGGTGTTGTCCCTTCGAAGGACCAGATCTTTGCTGTTCTCAAGCACGATCCTTCTCTCTGAGAGCGTCGCCACCTCCATAAGTTCAATCAGGTCGCCCTCCTCAAGCTTGAGGGTGGGGAGATCTCGAACCTGAAATACGCCGTCGAAGTCGACGATCGCCTTCTCGACTCCCTGCATCGCCGCGCTGACATGGGCCAAGATCACGGGAAGATCGTCGTCGCCCACCTCGTAGACATAGGTATCGCCGAGCCTCACCACAGCCCGGTCCACCTCGATGCCGTTCTTCTTGCAAATCAGGTTAACCTTTCTTCCGTCGGAGGAGGCTCCAGCCACCTCAAGCCGGTAGCCATCAGCGAGAAGGAGGGGATCGTCTGTGGTGGCGGTCTGGATCCCGTAGAAGTCGATGAGAATCTCCCTCAGCTCCCCCTCCTCCAGGGCGGATACGGCGTCGGTGAGTTTGCTCTCTGGGTAGCCCGCCAAATATCGCTTCCCCAGGAAGGCCACCGCCTCGTAGAAACCCCACTCCCCAAAGTCGAACTCATCGTTCCAGACTTCGCTCGAGTATACGAGGTGCCCCTCTTTTACCACTCGTCCTTCTGCCTCAATGGTGAGCCTCTCGCCACCGGTTCCCTCGTCTAGGTCGTAGTAGAACCAGCCGAAGCTCTCGGCGTTCCAGCTTCCGTTTCCGTCGGAAAACGCCCCCCGGACCAAAGCCGCAGGCACCTGGGCAGAGGCCCCCATGGTCATCGTCAAAAGGCCCAGGACCACCAGAATGCCGACCGCCTTCTTCTTCACTCCCTTCCCGGCTTCGACCTCCGAAGTTCTGCCCCTGAAATTCGATCTCATCTTCTCCGGACTCCCCGTGTCAGTAACACCAACTTGGATAACTTGTATATCCCATGGAGTGGCTTTGAGCGTTCTGGAGATAGAACATGTCCCAGGTTAAGCATGTTGCGATATACGGCAAGGGGGGGATCGGGAAGTCCTGCACCGCCTCCAACATCGCGGCGGCCTGCGCCGAGAAAGGTCGCCGGGTTCTGATGGTGGGATGCGATCCCAAGAGCGACTCGACTATAACCCTCGTCGGAAGGAGGATCCCGACGATGATGGATCTGATCAGGGCGGGCGGCGAGATAGCCGAGGAAGACGTCGTCTTTGAGGGGTACGGGGGCGTCAAGTGCATCGAGGTCGGGGGACCCGAGCCCGGGGTCGGTTGCGCAGGACGGGGAATCATCGTCGCCATAGAGTTTCTGAAGAAGGTCTCAAAGGTCCTCGACGAGACGGACCTAACCCTCTACGACGTGCCTGGAGACATCGTCTGCGGCGGCTTCTCCGCCCCCATACGAAAGGGGCTCGTGACCCAGGCCTATATCATAACATCTGGAGAGTACATGCCCATCTACGCCGCAAACAACATCTGCCGGGGATTGAAGAGGCTGAACACGCCCCTTGCGGGGGTCATCTGCAACTCCCGAGAGGCCTCAGGCGAGAGAGAGATCGTGGGGAAGTTCGCCCGGGAGCTGGGAAGCGAGATGGTCGCCTTCATCCCGAAAGACCCCATCGTACAGAGGTGTGAGAGGAAGGGTGTATCGGTGATCGAGGGGGCGCCTGAGTCGGATATAGCCGATATCTATCGAAAACTGGCAGAGCACGTCTATGGGGACTCGATGCCGAGGCACCCCAACCCCATCGACGACGATCGGCTACGGGAGCTGTCCCTCCTATGAGCAGAGACCTTCCAAGAATTCTCTTCGCCGGGGATCGAAGCTCCAGCGGCAAGACGACGATCGTGGCGGGGCTCCTCTCGGCCCTCCGGGGAAGGGGCCTTGCGGTCCAGTCCTTCAAGGTGGCTCTCGACTATATCGACCCCAGCTACCACACCGGGATCACAGGCAGATGGTGCCGGAACCTCGACGGCCATCTGATGCCGGAGAAGACGATCCGAGAGATCTACGCCCACGCCTCCGATGGGGCTGAGGTCGCCGTCATCGAGGGGGTACGGGGGCTCTACGAGGGGTACGACGGCGACCGGGGGTCCACCGCCCAGATAGCCAAGATGCTGAGGTCGCCGGTGATCCTGGTGGTGGACGCAAGAAGCATTACCAGGAGCGCTGCGGCTCTGGTGAAAGGCTACATCGACTTCGACCCGAACGTCGATATAAAGGGCGTCATCCTCAACAAGGTAGGGAGCGAGCGGCACGCCGAGAAGGCGATCTCGGCGATTCGAGATCATGCCGGAATCGAGGTCGTGGGGGTGATCCCTCGAGACGAGTCGATGCATCTATCGATGCGCCACCTGGGGCTCATCCCTATGCTCGAGGGGGAGAGGAAGCACACCGGCTTTGCGGAGAGGCTCGACGAGATCAGAAAGGTGGTGGAGGAGGGGCTGGACATCGATCGGATCCTCGAGATCGCCGCCGAGGCCGAGCCCCTCCAGCCTCTGGAGCCGGACCTTTACCGGCCGAGCAGCTTTGGGGATGGGGTAAGGATCGGCATCGCCCTGGACGAGGCCTTCAACTTCTATTACCGGGATAATGTCGAGCTTATAGAGCTCTCTGGGGCTGAAGTGGTGCCGGTGAGCCCGATCCACGATCCAGCCCTCCCGGAGATCGACGGTCTCTACATCGGCGGAGGGTACCCAGAGCTTTACGCCGAAGAGCTGTCGGTGAACAGATCGATGATCGCCTCAATAAAGAAGGCTCATGAGGAAGATATCCCCATATTCGGCGAGTGCGGAGGCCTGATGTACCTATGCGAGGAGATCGATTGGGACGGCGAGTCCCGCCCGGCCGTCGGCCTCGTCCCGGCGAAGACCAGAATGGGGGGACGGAGGATAGTCAGCTATACCGAGGGGGAGTTTCTTCGCGACTGCTCCATGGGCCCCCGGGGCGCCGCCTTCCTCGGCCACGAGTTCCACCACTCAGAGCTGGTCCTTGACGATGACGCCGAGGTCGAGTACGCGATCCGGCTCCGTCGGGGTACGGGGATCGAGAGGGGCATGGACGGGATCGTCGAGGGGAACCTGGTCGCCTCCTACAACCACTTCCATGCGGCCTCCTATCGAGAGTTTCCCCACCATTTCATAAAGTGTGCCCTGGGAACAAGGAATAAATAAACTGAAGGCCGTCTAGCTGGTGGTGATGATGATATGGTGAATATGCCCCCCGAGGTGAGAGAGACCCTGGAGAAGCAGTGGCCCATCCCCTTCGCGACCGCCTCATCCGACGGAAAGCCGAACGTCGTCTTCATGGGGATCCTGAAGATAAAAGACGACGAGACCCTGGTATTCGCGAACAACTTCTTCAACAAGACTGCAGCGAACCTGGCGGAGAACCCCAGGGCGTCCGTCGTCTGCTGGACGAAGGACCCGAGGAGATCCTACCAGATCAAGGGGACGGTGACCTTCGCGGACGAGGGGCCGACCTTCGAGGAGATGGCCGAGTCGGTCCGGGCCCGTAAGGCCGACCTTCAAATGAGGCGGGCTGTGATCTTTAAGGTCGAGGAGGTCTACGAGGCGAACTCCGGCCCCTCGGCAGGGGAAAGGATCGCCTGATCGGAAGGAGCTGGGGCCGAGGCCCCGGCCTTCATCCTCACCGATCTGCCCGCATTTCCGATTACTTTTTCCGGGGTGGCTATTTCCCAGCCCACCTTTCCTTGCCCACCCTTTCCCGCCCGGTCCTTCCCGCCTGTTACGCAAAGAATAAATATATTGATATTCTATTTGGAGGAAGGTGATCTTAATGGTCAAGATGCCAGCTGATGTTAGAGCAACCCTGGAGAAGCAGAAGCCCGCCCCCATCGCCACCGCCGACGCCTCCGGCACCCCAAACGTCGTCTATGTCGGTTTTTTGAAGGTCATCGACGACGAGACGATCATGATCGCAGACAACTTCTTCTACAAAACCGCGGCAAACCTCACAGAGAACCCCAAGATATCAATCCTATGCTACGACACCGAGACGAAGAAGTCCTTCCAGATCAAGGGGAAGGCCACCGTCTATAAGGAAGGAAAGTACTTCGACGAGATGACGAAGTGGGTCCTCGCCGTCAACAACAAGCTCCCAGCGAAGGCAGCCGTGGTGGTGAACGTCGAGGAGGTCTACAACGCCATGTGGGGCCCGACGGCGGGAAAGAAGGTCGTCTGATCGGGATGTGGCAGAGAGATCTGCCATAATTTATTTATATTAAATTATTGAATAATTTTAATTAATAATTTAATTATAAATATATTGGGCTGGCGTTATTCGTATTCGTATTTGGAGCAGACCGTAGCTCAGAGGTGAGGCAATAATGGCTAAAGAGGATTCAAAAACAGTTGTTCTTGAGGAGATTTCAGAGAAGCTCGAAGAGATCTGCGACAGCATGGCAAGCATTGAAGAGAGTCTCGATGACATCAGCATGTCCTATAAGATGCTGATCTTCTTCAAGCTGGTGGAGCTGCGACCAGATATGAAAGATAAGCTATCGCCTTTGGTGGAGGAGATGATCGAGTCCATGGACTTCAGCATCCCAGTGGACTAGAGCAGATGGCAAGCAGGACGAAAATAGGATCCGATAATTATTTCGTCTCAGATGATGGCCTGAAAGGGCGAGGGGCGCGATGGCCCTGGTGGAGGGATAGGTGGCTCCTCGATTCTCTCCCGCCCATTCCGGGGGATAAGAGCTTAAGGTCGTGGAGGCGTTCATATCCAGCGTTAAGTGTGGGGGGGTGTAGGGTTAGGATTGATTTAACTCACAGACCGGATGCGAATAGATTCTTTTGACCCCTACCGACGAAAAAATGCATAATCTAAGGCGGTATGAGACGGATCGGAGACAATATTATATTAAGGAGTCGGGAAATTACCTATCTTAGCCTTCACGTAAACATAGATCAAGCGGCAAAGAAAGTCTCTCCTAATCAACAACAGAAGGCTTAATAAAGTGCGGGGAACGGGATT
>LGFT01000106.1 GCA_001509375.1 Methanothrix harundinacea
GGGCTTTATCTCCTTTACGCCCTTGAAGTAGCAGTAGCTGCAAAACCCCTTACAATCGAGGCCCGGCCTCCCGCCGACGTCCGCCAAAATCTCCATCCATCAACTCTCCTGTGCAAGATCGGACCGGTGAGGGTAAAGCCTTTGCGGGATGGGTGGGATCGGGGAGAGGTGGGGTCGGCTGGGGTCATCTGGAACTTGGAGGATCTAGCCCGTACTTCTCCTCCCGCTCGCGGCTTTTAGGGTCGGTACGACTTCCTAAACCGTGAGGCGTGCCCAGGGTCGAGGGACTATTCGTAATGGAGCCTCGGGTCGGATAACAGATCGCGTTTCGTGACTCTCAGTTCTGGCAGTCTGCAAAGACAACGCTTATATCAAAATATGATGTTAATTATCCTCAATGAAAAGGCTAATCGCCCATATATCAGGAAAGGTACAGAAAGCTGGATACAGGTCAAAAGTCGTAACTATAGCGAGAGATTTAGGTATCAAGGGTTCGGTCCAGAATCTTCCTGATGGCAGGGTGAGGGTGATAGCAGAGGGCAAAGAGGCAGACTTACAGAGGTTTGCTGAAGCTTTGAATATAAGAAATGCCATCGTAGATGTAAGAGATCTTCAAAAAGAGTATTCAATTCCAACCGGAGAGTACGATGGATTTTACAAGCTCGTTGGTGAAGGTGAGACCGATGAGCGGTTGGATAAAAGCGTCGAGTATCTCAAAGAGCTGGTTGACGTCACAAAAAACGGATTTCACGATTTGGGGCACAAGATGGACCAGATGCTGGACAAGCAGGACCAGATGCTGGACAAGCAGGACCAGATGCTGGACAAGCAGGACCAGATGCTGGATAAGCAGGATCAGATGCTGGACAAGCAGGACCAGATGCTGGATAAGCAGGACCAGATGCTGGATAAGCAGGACCAGATGCTGGATAAGCAGGACCAGATGCTGGATAAGCAGGACCAGATGGAGGTGAAGACGGCACTGAAAGAGAGGGGAATCATCTGAAGGGCGGGAAAAAATCTCTCTTCTATTCGATCCGGATCCGTCGAAAGTTTTGGCTCGCGAAGGCGAAGGTTCCGCGGCTCTGCGGGGCCACCCATCGGGTTCGGTCCTGGGCGGAGCGCTAATGGCTTTTTTCTGCCATCCCAAACTGGTCCGGTCTTGATACCGAAAACCGATCTGCAGGACGTCTCCGTGAGCCATCCCCATCTCGTCCTGGGGGATGAATCGAATGAATCTGATAGATGATCTCCGACTAAGATAAACTCAGATTAAAAATTATCATAGTTAGGATGCATATGAGATAGTAAGTTTCGAAGTGATATGATTATTGGCATTTCCTCGACAAAAACGCGAGGAGTCGAAAAGTATAATAGGATGCACGATCCAGGTTACAATAATGGTTCCTAAAAAGGAATCAATATTGAATTAGAATGGGTCGGAATTAGGGTCCATCTCGGATCGAGGCGTTATGGAATAATCGATAGTCCCATAGCGTCCCCTGCAGCGATGATCCGAGATGGCGTCCTCGGGGGGGGTTTCAAGAGTCTCCAACCCATCTCATTATCGTGAGCAGTGGAGAGTATAAATAAGAAGAGAGTGCATAAATCAGTGGGGAGAGAATGATGAGAAAAATAGGATTTGGCATCTTCGATAACACGTATCCAGGAACTGAGACAGCGACTGTCAGATCAAATTATCCTGGTTTTATCGATCTGATTGTTAAAGACTCGCGGATGGGCTTTGTCGCCCCGATGGTGGCGGGCAAGATGACGAGCGACGCGAACCCGGCGGCTGCCGACTACCAACTAGAAAATCCGTTGCAGGTGGGGGCTATGACGACGGCGAGCCTCTCTGGAACAGATCAGACGATATATACATTGGACTCCCCCGGAAATGAGCAACCTGCAATCTCTTTCGATCAGCAAGTCACATACAACGATTACGCGGCCAGTTATTACATGATCGTCACCTTCACCGGAACAGTTGTCTTGTGAAGTCTCTGAAAGTGAGTTGAGATTCTAAATCGGAGGTGAAAAAGAGCATGAGATCGAGATCATCGATATCAGCATGTTTTATCGTATTGGCCCTCCTGGCGATCGCTCCTGCTTCGGCCATTACAGTTCACGGCGTCGCTCTCGTCGCCGAGGTATCGCCTGGAGAACGGATCGTATATAACATGACGGCACAGACCAGTGTCAACGTGAGTGAGGAGGTTCATGCCTACGTTTATGGGCTGACCCACAATCAATACGGCGAAAGGGTGGCAATTGCGCCTGACGTGATGCATCCCTATTCCGCGGCAACGTTCTTGAAGGTCACTCCAGAAATTGCGGTCGTGGAGCCGGGAGCCTCGCAACTATTCGTCCTGGAGGGAGTGGTTCCTGAGGACGTTGGCGATGGCGGGAGATATGCCTTTGTAAATATTCATGCATCTGTCGACGAGGGCCATATGGTCGGGTTTGCGGCAGAGGTGGAGATTCCAGTATTCTTGACGATAAAAGGCTCCGAGATCATCGAGACCGGAGAGATCAGAGATCTGAATATATCCGAGGGAGATGATGGGAGCTTGGTGGCGACCTTTAAGTTTAACAACACCGGAAACTACCACTACATGGCCGACGGAGCGACCATATTGAAGGACGGCGAGGGGAACGTAGTTGACGAAGTCTCTCATTCCTCGGGGTCCAGCTCGTTGCTTCCATTGGAGGGACGTATCTGCGTCTTCGAGCTCGCCAAAGAGATGGACCTTGCTCCCGGCACCTACACCGTCGAGGCGAGCGTGAGCAAGAGGGACGGAACGGTCTTGGACACCGAAGAGGTGACGGTCGAGGTCTGAGGGAAAAACAACCTCGTTTCAGGGACGCCTCGGGCCTCGGCAGGGGCGTCCTCTCCTCCTACGGGATCATCGATGCTGTGGGATCGGATCGGTAGCGGCGGTTCAGGCGGTCCGCCCAGAGGGAGCCCATCAGATTTGAAGGCGATCAGTGGCGGTGACGAACTAAGTTGCGGCGTACCGCAGCGGATCAGACGACGATGAATCGAAAAAATCGAAAAAGCTCGATCACCACGTCGGCTCCGGGGATCCTCTTTCTTTTGGCTCTCCTCCTCGCCGCCTCCCCTTCGGGAGGCCAGGCACCGGGGCAGCTCTGCGGAAGCGCCACCGTCTGGGACGAGGTGCCGGATTTTATCTCCATCACTGCTCCTGCTGACATAGAGGTCTGGACCCTCGCCCCGGGGATCGTCAACCTCCGATCCGGAACGCTGAAGGTCGATGCTTCCGGACCCTGGGCGGCAACGGTGAGGGACGAAGATCCGCGGACCTCCGGGCGATTGACAAAGTATGACGGCGGCACAGGAACGTACGATATCGGTGTGAAGCTCCACAGCCCCCTGGTCATCTCAGCTTCGTCGGACGGCGGAAACGAGGTCGTCCTCTCCCCCGTCGGCCAGGAGATCATCTCAGGGGTCGCGACGGCTGAGGGCGGCCGGGATGTGAGGATCGATTTCAAGCAGCCGGTGGGCTGGAACGATCTGGGGCTTGAAAACGGCTCCTCCTATCGGCTGGTGGTGACCTTCACGGGTTCCCTCATCGTCTGAAGGAGGAGGATCGTGACGATCTTGATATCGAATCGGGGTGAATCCATAATATTATGCAAATTCGACGGGTGCCTCGAAACCCCTGCAGGTAGATTCCATGAATCATAACGAAATCGGCAGAGATGTGGTCGATCGTCCTACGTCTCTGTCCCTCTTCCTGCTTTTGGTTCTAGTCGCCATCCCCGGCGCGTCTGCGGGGTTGTACGTCGTGGACGTCGACTTCGATTTCATCGCATCAAGAGGTGGTGAGCACGCCCAACGACGGGTCCGCCCCCGTCACCGTAACCTGGACCATCGAGAGCGTCTACAACACCGGGAACCAGGACTTAGAGATCCAGTTCGACGGCATAGTGGCGAATGTGACGGGCAACCAGGATGGAGTCCAGCTCCCCCCCGGCACCGTATCGTATACCTATGACGGCGGGCTGGGAGCCAAGACGGGGAGATCGCAGCCGACGGAGATAGTGGAGCCGGATCTCACCATCCTGAAGCGGAGAAGTCGCGAAACTCAAGGACAGGTTACATTCGAGCTTATGGTTTACCACACACCAAAGAGCCATTCTGATGCCCACGACGTGGTTATAACAGATGTCTTGCCCAACAATATGAGATACGTACCAAACTCAATAGAAATTATCGCGGGTCCATCAGGAACCACAATAGTCAGCGGTGCCGACCTCACATGGAATTTTCCTCTGATCGGTAGATCGTGGGAGAGCGGAAATGAAGTCAAGCTCGAGTACAAAGCGAACAAGGGACAAACCTCATCAAGCACAACACCACGAACCTTGGTCTGGACCAGCGCAGAGGGGGCCGGTTACGGCGAGGACAGATTCTACACCCTCAGATTCAACGAGACGGTCATGATCGTATCGATCTCATGCAGCGCAGAGAGCGTAACCGTTGGAAAAGAAATAACATACACCTACACCATCACCAACATCGGAGCTGCCAGAGTGGATAATGTTCAGTTGACCAACAAAAGTGGTTCGATAATACCTTTGACTCCGACTCCAACGAGCCTTGAGACCGGTGAGTCTGCCACCGGGTTAGAAAACTACATAGTTCAAGAAAGCGACCTCCCCGGCCCCCTGGTGAACACTGCCACCGTCACCGGCACCGATCGATATGGGCGTAGCGTCTCAGCCGTGGGCACCATCTCGGTCCCCTTCGGCATTGACCCACTGAATGTCAGAAAGACGGCCCTCAACAAGACCGTCGCGCGGGGCGGCAACGTAACTTACATCATCGAGATCGAGAACAACGGAATCTCTGGCTCCGACCCGCCCACCAACATCACCGTCGAGGACGTCTTCAGCATGCCCGTGGAGATCTTATCGGCATCGCCGCCACCGGGCATGGACGGCCTATGGCGATTCCCCAAAATCGATCCAGGCTCTTCGGAGAAGATAACCCTGGTGGTGAGGGTTCCCGAGAAGCAGGACTTCAACTTCACCTCAGTGAGCGGCGTTTCAGGCTCGGGTTTCGTCAACGCCGCCAGCTTCTACACCACCTCCCTCGATCCCTTCCCCCTCAAAAACTGCGTCTACGTCACCTTCTTCAACTCGACTTTCCACGACGGGACCGGGACTACAGGGAGGAATGAGACCATCTCAGACTGCGAGACCGTCACCGTGGGGAGGGCGGGGACCGAATTATCCACCCGGGAGCATGGATCCGGCGCCTACGAGAGCGCCGATCTTGTGAAGATGGTGACAAAGAACGACCTCATCTCCCTGGAGAAGGATATGGCCGCGACCTACGGGGCCACCACCCTGACATTGCCCAGAAACAGGACCGTCACTTACTCCTCCCGGTGGACCGGGGAGGCCATGGCCAAGAACCGAGTCACCGGAGCTTCCATGGCCGAGTCTTACCGATACGCCACCACCCTCGACCGGGAGTCGAAGTTCTTCTTAAACGAGAACGAGTCGGAGATGGAGATCGACGCCGAGTTCGACGGGATGGCTCACATCGGCTTCTTGAAGATGCCCACCAACAAATCGACCTTCAAGGCGACTCCCATCTTCGAGTCCCGGGAGGATTACGCGGGAAGCTTCCGGGTCATCGAGAGGGTCGACGAGTACGGCTCCGCCGCCTCCTCGGAGAGGTCGGCGGAAGGATTGGGGCTTGTGGCCGTCGACAAAAGGATCGGCGCCGTCCAGAGAAGCTATGAGCACGGCACGGGGGCCTACTCGTCTGAGGAGCTGATCAGAACCTACACCAACTACATCGCAAAGGAGATCAGCCTCAAATACTCGCCGACGGGCTTGAGGCTCACCGATGGAGCGTCGGCCAATGTCTCCGGAAAGTGGAAGGAGGGAATGAGCTCAGCATCGCCCGGCACAAGCCTCATCGCCGAGGAGTACACGAGCATCACTGAACTTGATAAGGAGACGGTGGCCCGGGGCCTAAACGAGATGGAGACGGAGGCGGACTTCACAGGCCGGGCGAGGTACAGGACCATCGCAAAAAGCGGCAGCTGGTCAGGAGGAGGCCCCATCTACATCCGCGACATCAACTTCGCTGATGAGTGGGTCGAGATCGCCAATCGCGGAGACGATGTCGTAAACATGACAGGCTGGAACCTGTCAGACGATGATGGTCATGGTTGGCCGTTCCCATAT
>LGFT01000054.1 GCA_001509375.1 Methanothrix harundinacea
TATATCTTGTCTGAGTAGGCTGCCTTGTCAACCAGCCCAATGTAGTCCAGTTTAACCGGAACTACAAGCCCCTCCCTTCAGGGAGGGGTAGTTGACCTTCGGATCGTCACCTCTCCAGATCCTCCGGCAGATCCCCGGTGAGGATTTCTATCCTCTGCTCCGCCCCGTCGAGGAGGGCATTGCATCTTCGAACCAGAGAGACGCCCCTCTCGAAGGCCTTCAGGCTCTCCTCCAGGGTGAGGTCTCCCTCTTCCAGCGCCCGGACGATCTTCTCCAGCTCCGCGAGAGACCCCTCCAGGCTCAGATCATCAGACGCCTCGTGGGTCAAATCCATCTCCTCCTTCTATCTCCGTCCGTCTATCGCTATCCGCCTTCTCCATCTCGGTCACCTCGGTCCCCTCTGCCAGATCCATCACCTCCAATCTGACCTCTCGCCCATCGACCGGCAGAGAAGCCTCCCGTCGGCGAAGACCAGGTCGAAGAGCTCCCCGGGGGATAAATCCGAGGCCGTCCTCGCCAGACCGTGCTTGGTGAGGGTGATGCAGTAGCCCCTCTTGAGGGTCGAGAGGGGGCTGAGGGAGTCGAGCTTCCCCGCCAAAAGCTCCCGCCTTCCAGCGAGGGCCTCTATCTTTCGATCTTCCGCCGAGACGAGCCTGTCCGCAATTCGGTCGAGGCTCTGCCTCTCCTCGGAGACGATTCCCCGCATCCTCCTCCCCGACAGGTCCCTTCTGAGGTCGGCAAACCTCTGACGCCTCCGGTCTACGCTCGCCGAAAGAGATCGCTTCATCCCGGCCTCAATCTCCGCAAGATCTTTCCGCAGCCTCTCGACCTCGGGCCTCACCATCTCCGCCGCTGCCGATGGCGTGGGGGCCCTCACGTCGGCGACGAAGTCGGCTATTGTCACGTCCGTCTCGTGGCCCACCGCCGAGACTACCGGACAGCATGATCGATAGATCGCCCTCGCCACCAGCTCCGAGTTGAAGGGCGAGAGGTCCTCCGCGGAGCCACCGCCTCTCCCGACGATGATCACGTCGGCGATGCCTCGGAGGGCGGAGATGGCCGAGGCGATCGACTCGGGTGCGGCCCCTCCTTGGACCTGGGCGGGGGATATGACAATGCGGGCTGGGCATGAGCCGAGGACCCTCAGAACATCCCTCAGAGCCGCGCCGTCGGGGGAGGTGACGACTCCGATGCAGGCGGGATAATTGGGAATCGGCCTCTTTCTCTCGGCATCGAAGAGTCCCTCGGCTGCGAGCCTCTCCTTCAATATCTCCAGCTCCAGGTGCTCTTCGCCAAGCCCCGAGTCCCGCCTTGCAGCCTTCACCAGGATCTGGACCCGCCCCTGGGGGCGGTAGAACTCGATATCGCCATAAACGAGGACGTTTTGCCCGTTCTCAAGCTCGAAGTCGAGGCCTCTGCTGTGGCCGCGAAATAGGACGCAGGAGATCTGGGAGCCACCGTCCTTGAGGGTGAAGTACCGGTGTCCAGATCGGTGGTTCACGACGTTCGAGAGCTCACCCCGGGCCCAGAGGTCGCAGAGCCGAAGGTCGGTGGTCAGCCTATCCCTGATCCTGGAGTTCAGTTCGCTGACATTGAATATTCGGTTCAATAACATCGAAAAGAAACTGCACCATATTTAAGGACTCTCGGCGTAGGCCGAAAGAAATGGCTGCTCGTTTGAAGATTGAAGGAGAGACGGCAAAGGCCAGGTTCCTGTCCAGGACGAGCAGGTTCTCGGTGCTGGCCGAACTGGCGGATGGTGAGGAGGGAGTGAGAAACTTCGAGTGCCACCTCCCAAATCCGGGAAGGCTGAAGGAGCTTCTCGTCCCCGGAAGAGAGCTCCTCCTCAGGCCCGCTTCGAACCCGGATCGGCGTAAGACGAAGTTCGACGTCTTTGCCGCAGTGGCCGATGGCGGAGCTGTGGTGGTGGACTCACGAGTCGCCAACCAAGTCATGCGTGAGGCCTTCGGCTCTGGACAGCTGCCTAAGTTTTCTGGATACGAGCTCGTCAGATCGGAGCCCGCTTACGGCAATAGCAGGCTCGACTTCCTCCTCAAGGGCGACGGATTTTGGTTAGTGGAGGTCAAAAGTTGCACCCTGGTGAGAGATGGGATCGCCCTCTTTCCTGATGCCCCCACCAAGAGGGGCCGTCGCCACCTTCTGGAGCTGGCGAGGGCCTACGAGGATGGATACCGGGCCTCTGTCGTTTTCTTAATCCAAAGGGAGGGCGCTGAACTCTTCATGCCCAACGACGAGACAGATCCCGACTTCAGTAATGCCCTCCGGAGGGTGGTGGCGATGGGCGTGGAGCCGATCGCCATGGCCTCTCGGTACCGAGATGGATTCGTGGAGCTGAGGGGCGAGGTTTCCGTTGATCTCTCCATCCCAACTGAAGTTCGTTGATTCCATCTCAATAGACCACACCAATTATTAATATTATGAATGTGTCATGACTTTCGATGACATACATAGAACCCAATTGATAAATCCCTGAATATGACCACCATTAAGGCTTATGAAGGTGCCATTGCAGCGCTGTAAAAGTAGGTGTGAGCGGGTAGGGGAGTGGGGGTTAGTGAAAAATTAGTTTACCCGCTCGTGTATACACCTCTGTTTGATTGTATAAATAGCTTTCCTACCAATAATTTACAACATATATTACATATTTCGCCTCTTCGCTGCCCGATTGGCGATCTTTGCGGCAAAAGCACCAGCCACAAACCCTGCGTCGATGTTAACTACGACCATCACAGAACATGACTGGAGCATGGACAGGAGGGCCGCCTCGCCTTTGCCGCCGGCGCCGTAGCCCGTCGAGACGGGAAGCCCCACCACTGGAGTGTCCACGAGGCTCGCCACCACTGCAGGAAGAGTTCCCTCCCTGCCCGCAGCCACCACCAGGGCATCACTGTCCATCATCCTCTCCAGAGACGGGAATAGCCTGTGAATTCCGGCGACCCCAACGTCGTACTCCGACACGGTTTCGCACCCCATAATCTCGGCGGTCACCCTCGCCTCCTCGGCGACGGGGACGTCTGCGGTGCCAGCGGAGAGGATGCCGACCTTTCCCCCAAAACATTTCTTATGGGCTTCCTTCGTGATGACCACAGCTCTCCCCCTCTCCTCCCATCTAATGGAGGTGCCCTCGGGAAGGGTGCACTCTCTGAGGGCCGCGAGCTGTTCTGATGAGACTCTGGTTATGAGGATCGCATCGGAAGCCTCCAGAAAGGATAGGGCGATCTCCACCAGGTCCGAGGCGCTCTTCCCCTCCGCCAGGATCGCCTCAGGAATTCCGATCCTGTCCATCCTTCTCGGATCGAGCTTTGCCATCCTCCCTACCTCCCGATAGTATAGAAGGTTCGCCTCTCGCGCCGCAGCATCAAGAGAGATCTCCTTCCTCGCGAATCTCTCCAGGATCTCTTTTAGGTTCGATGTCACCGCCGAAATCTTGCATTCAAGAGGATAAATGGTTTATCCTGGACCGCCTGTTTCGACGTTCGATGAAGGTTAACCTCGATCTTCACATTCACTCGAAGTACTCTGCGGCCACATCGAGCAAGATGGACCTCCCCACCATTGCCGGAGAGGCCGCCAAAAAAGGCATCAGGATAGTTGCCACCGGGGACTGTCTCCATCCTCGATGGATGGCGGAGGTGAGAAAGCTTCCGGAGAGGGGCGGTCTCTTCTGGCTTGGTGAGACGGCCTTCGTTCTGACCTGCGAGGTCGAGGACTCTTCGAGGGTACATCATCTGATAATCGTTCCCGACCCCTCCAAGGCTTCGGAGCTCGCTGAGAAGTTCTCTTGCAGGGCTGCAAGCCTCGACTCGGACGGCAGGCCCACTCTCAAGATGGAACCGCCCGAGATCGCAGATCTCGCCCTGGAAGCCGATTGCCTCGTAGGACCCGGCCACGCCTTCACCCCCTGGACGGGGATGTACGCTCACCATCAGTCCCTCGCAGAATGTTACAAAGATCGAGCAGACCAGATCTCCTACGTGGAGCTGGGCCTGAGCGCCGACTCAGATTACGCCGACAGGATATCCGAGCTCGAAGAGAGGACATTTCTATCGAACTCCGACGCCCATTCGCCCTGGCCCAACAAGCTGGGAAGAGAGTTCAACCAGATGGAGATGAGCGATCTCTCCTTCGAGGATCTTAAAAACGCAATCTTACGCAGAGGGGGTTGCAGCCCCACCCTGAACGTCGGCTTCTATCCAGACGAGGGAAAGTACAACAGGACAGCATGCACCCGATGCTACCGATTCTACTCGCCTGAGGAGATGAGAGATAGGAGGGGGAGGTGCGAATGCGGGGGTCTGATCAAACTTGGAGTCAGAGATCGGGTTGAAATGCTGGCAGATCGTCCCGCACCCGTCCATCCCGATCATCGGCCCCCTTACCTCCATCTGATACCCCTCGCAGAGGTAATCGCCATGGCCCTCGGCATCAAAGGCGTCTTCTCCGCAAAGGTCCAGAAGACCTGGAACGAACTCGTAATGGGGAGAAGCGAGATTGAAGTTCTGGTGGAGGCCGATCTCTCAGAGCTTGAGGTCGATGAGAGGGTGGCGGATGCGATTGGCGCCTTCAGGTCGAAAGAAGTGTTTGTGGAGCCGGGGGGCGGAGGAAAATACGGGAGGGTGAGGCTTCTCGATCATTCGAACTCCACAAAAGATGATGATCAGAGGTCGCTCTTCGACTTTTGAATCTCGGACAAAAAAGAATCGGGATGCTGAGCACCCTTAATAGTACCCACCCATCCAGTCCCGCCGCAGGCGGGGCACCCCCGGATGCAGAGCCTTCCTGACCCGTTACAGAGGGTGCACCTTTTCGCAGGGGTGGCCACCATCACCTCTCCTTTGCCGCCGCAGGCCGGGCAGCGCCTTCCGTGAGATTCGCCTCTGCCGTTGCAGAAGGCGCAGGATCTCAGGGGCATAATTCGTCGGTGACGTGGACATGCGTTGGGCCTATTTGGGGGCATGATATATGACAGGCCTCCCCCCCTTCCAAGAGATCTCTGATCACAGCCCCTCGTCTTGTAGCATTTAAACCGAAAAGCTTATTACTAAATATGATCTTGGCATGTAATGCCGCGCAAGGCAGCGAGATCCTGACCTCCACCGCAAGAATGTCCGTGCAGAAACTGTGCCCATTTCGACAGAAGGGGCCCGAAGGTTGAGCGACGTTCGGGCCCGCTCTCCCGCTTTCAACGGTCGATATGGCGTCCGGCTGTCGGATCAGGCCCAATTTCGCGGTGGGGGGCGAGAGAAACTGCCGATCAATAAGACCGTCTTATCCTCCGTTTTTTAATCCGGTTTCAGCGGTCAGCCCCTTCTGCCGTACCTGATCGCGAGAAATATCCTCTGGACTGCGGTGAGGTTCGATAGGACCGCCGCTAGGACGATGGCGCCCAAAAGCCAGCCATTCCCGAAGAGGAGGGCCCCGACCATCCCGGAGTAGATGAGGGTCAGCCTCTCCGCCCTCTCCAAAAGTCCACCCATATCCTTTGCCAGGACCCTCTGGTCCTTGACGAGGCCCCGGTGGTCGGCGTAGGCCCGGACGAAGGAGGTCATGACAGCCCCGAAGATGAGGATCGCGATCCAGGCGCCGATGGGGATGAAGAAGCTCGTCTCTGGGCCGAGATAGAAGAAGATGCCGAGGATCAGGAGGGCCTCGACGTACCTGTCGAGGACCCCGTCGAGGAAGGCGCCCTCTGCCGAGGCCCTCCCCGTCGTCCTCGCCACCGCCCCATCCACCATGTCCAAGGCCCCCGATATTAGGAACAGAAGGAGGCCAAGGAGGAGACGATGGCCCACGAGGGCGAAAAACCCCCCGATGGCGACGGCCAGAGCGAGGGCGGTCCAGGCGTTGGGGGAGAGGCCGAGGCGTGAGAGGCCCGCCAGGGATCGGTCCACCTTCTTTCCGTCCACCATACGGGACTTGAGCATCGAGGTCGGAGACGAAACGGATCTATTAAACTCTTTTGTCCAGTCGTCTCTGACTTATGTGCCCAGGTCCGCCAGGAACCGCTCGATCCTGTCGACCGCCTCGAGGATCTCCTCTCTTGAAGTCGCATAAGAGCAGCGTATGAATCCCTCGCCGCTATCGCCGAAGGCGTTTCCGGGAACCGCCGCGACCTTCTGCTCTTTTAAGAGCTCCTCTGCAAACTCCTCGGAGGAGAGGCCCGTCCCCTCTATGGAGGGGAAGGCATAGAAGGCCCCCTTCGGCTCAAAGCAGGGGAGTCCGAGCCTCTTGAGCTCCGAGACGAAGAGCCTCCTTCTGCGATCGTACTCCCGCTTCATCGCCTTCACCTCCGCGTCGCCCCGGCGGAGGGCCTCCACCGCCGCCACCTGGGCCATGGTGGGAGCACAGAGCATGGTGTACTGGTGGACTTTGGTCATGGCTCCTATGATGGCGGGATCGCCAAGGGCGTAACCTATCCTCCAACCGGTCATGGCGCAGGACTTGGACATCCCGTTCAAGAGGACCGTCCTCTCTCGCATTCCCTCCAGCTGGGCGAAGCTGGCGTGTTTTCCGTCGTAGGTGAGCTTTTCGTAGACCTCATCGGAGATGACCAGAAGGTCGTTTTCGACTACCAGGTCTGCGATTTCCTCCAGGTCCTCCCGGGTCATGATGGCACCGGTGGGGTTGTTCGGGTAGCTCAAGACCAGAGCCTTCGTCTTCTCGCTTATGGCGCCCTCGAAGTCCTCGGGCCGGAGCTTGAACTCCTCAGAGAGCCTCGTCGCCACTGGCCTTGGAACGCCTCCGGCCAAACGGATGTCGGGGACGTAGGCGACGTAGCAGGGCTGGGGGACGATCACCTCATCTCCGGGGTTCAGAGTCGCCCTGAAAGCCAGGTCGACGGCCTCGGAGACTCCCGTGGTGATCAGGATCTCCTCTTCGGGATCGTACTCGAGCTTTAGGTCCTCTTTTTTCGCCTCCGCCAAGATCTCCCTCAGCTCAGGAAGGCCCTTGTTTGAGGTGTAAGAGGTGTGACCCCCCTCCAGGGAGTAGATGCAGGCCTCTCTGATGTGCCAGGGGGTCGGAAAGTCCGGCTCGCCCACCCCGAGGCTGATCACGCCTTCCATCCCCACGACGATGTCGAAGAACTTCCTGATTCCAGAAGGGGGCATATCCCTGACCGTCGCCGATAGGTGAGACTCCGGCCTCCAGAGGGAGGGCCTCTCCATCGCGAGCTTTTTGCCGCTCAACCCGATCTCGCCTCTCGTCATGCGGTGACCACCAGTCGCTTGGGCGAGGCCCTGTCGTAGAGTATGACTCCATGCTCCTTGTAGCTTTTGAGGACGAAATGGGTACAGGTCGACTCGACTCCCTCTAGGGTCGAGATCTTATCGGTGACGAAGAAGGCGACGTCCTTCATCGACCTGCCCCGCACGGTGAAAGATATATCATGGTCGCCTGATATCAGACGAACGGACTGGACCTCGGAGAACCGGGAGATCCTCTCGGCGATGGCGTCGTAGCCCTTGTCCCTCGAGAGGGAGACCTTCAGCTCGACTATGGCGTAGACGTAGCCGTCATTGATCTTCTCCCAGTTGATCATGGTCATGTACTTCCTTATTACCCCCGAACCCTCCAGGCGCTTGATCTCCGCTGCGACCTCCTCCTCTGAACGGCCCAGCAGGGTAGCGATCTCCCCCGGGGTGGCCCTGGCGTTCTCCTCCAGCACCTCTAAGATCTCCTTGGCTAAGTCCCTCATAGATCCTCCCGTTTCGATCTGTTAGGGATTATAGTTTTCCTTCATCACCACCAGTCCCGGATGAGCCTCTCGAAGAAGGGTTCGTTCCAAGAATCGTTGACGCTGATGGGGATCGGGTTCACAGGTCCTGCGAGGTTTTGGAAATCACGGAACATGGTATCATTTTTCATTAGATGATAGTAGGGGGGGTCGGCCCTGGCGGGGTATCTCGTCTCGTTGAAGATCCTCTCCCCGGTCGATCGGTTCACAAACCCTATCTCCCCTCCTGCCAAAAGCAGCTGCAGCTCATCCATCTCGACGGTGACGTTCGCTGCCAGAGGGTCTATGGCTGCCGATGCCGTCGCCACGGCCAAGAAGAGCAAAAAGAGGATAGTTGTATGCGACATATGCCTCCTAAATGTATGGACTTGGATTTAAGCCCCGGGCGTGATTCGAACACGCGACCTAGTGATTACAAGTCACTCGCTCTAGCCAGCTGAGCCACCGAGGCCCGTTTCACCCTCCACTTTCACCATTTAAAGACTTTGCTCTGCCCGGATCTGGTCGAGGAGCCTGCAGCTCGCGCAGATCCCGTCGCTGGAAGGCTCACCGCACCGGGTGCATGCGATGACCTCGTAGGAGCCGGGAGGCTGGAGTTCCAGGATCTTCTCAAAGCCCCTCATGATCGAGTACTTGGTTCCCGGATGCTTCGCCTCGATCTCGTTCAGGAGGTCTTTTACCTCCTGCCTCATGGCCCTGGAGATGTAGGGGCATGCCGCCGTCTCGATGGGGATTTTGTGGACGATGGCGTAGATCCCCATCTCCTTCTCGGGAACGCGACGGAGGGGCTTAATCCTGGGGACCATTCCTTTGAGGGCCCTCTTGGGCCTCAGCCGATAGAGCCGGTCAACATCCCCTTTCAGATAGTTGAGCATCACCGTTTGGGCTTCGTCGTCGAGGTTGTGTCCGGTGGCGATGACATCGGCCGAAAGCTCCCGGGCCGTTTTGTTGAGAAGCCCCTTCCTGAGAACTCCGCAGAAGCTGCAGGGACCCTGGGGGTGGCCCTGGGAGGCCATCAGGTCTGTGGTGACCCCAAAGTTTTCATCTAGCCTCTCGACGACGTGCTCGACTCCGAGCTTTTCGGCGACTGCAGATGCGGCCGCCAGAGTCCTCGATCGATATCCTTCGATCCCCTCGTCGATGGATACGGCGACCAGCTCTACGTCCTCACGATATGAGAAGAGGGAGTGAAGGATCAACAGGAGGGAGGTGCTGTCCTTGCCGCCGGAGACGGCCACCGCTATCCTGCAGGGCTTTCCCAAAATCCTGTAGGTCCTGAGGACCTCCTTCACCTTCCGATGGACGTCCTCCTCGAAGTGGTGGGCGCAGAGGTGCTTTCCCGAGTACTTCTGGAATATCACCGCCCGCCCCGAGCACCTGTCACATGAGATCATCGTATCGACCCCGATTGCATGGGATATAAGAAGATAGCCCGTCGACGACTTCTCTTGTCGTCACCTGTGGATCTTGTACCTGGTGATCGCCGCCACCCCTCCCAGAGCCTCGAGCCTCTTTCCCGGCTCAAACTCCGGACTGAATACGACGACCCTCCCCCTCGCGTCGGAGACCGTCCTCATCAGCTCGTCGATCTCGGGCCGCCGGACCAGCTCGCCGAAGATCATCAGGGTCTCGACCGCCCCCTGTTCTGCGGCCTCCCTCACCTCGGCGGGGCCGTAGGCCGCTCGGCCGTCGGTGGCGATCTCCCGGAGGAGGTCCTCGATGAGGGTCGACTCCAGGGCGAGCCTGCTCTCCTCCAGGATCTTGTCGATGGCGCCTCGCCGGAGAACCTCCTGGAAGCCCGAGACCCCCATGGTGGTGGCGTCGTAGAGGATGATCCTCTTGCTGAGGTCGGGGTAGTTGGCGTCTATCCTCTTTTTTAGGTCCTCCTTGGTGAAGCCGGGCCCGGCCAGGATCACCCTCGTGTCGGAGGATGCAACCCTGTTCATCTCCTCTGCCACCTCATCGAGAAACTCGGACCTTCTGTCACCTCCTTTCCCCCCCATGCCCTTGCCTCCTCCCATCTTGATCTCCGAGGCGGTCTCGACGCCGAACTGCCGTAAGACCCCGATCGCCGCCTCCCCCTCCTCGATGAGGGCGATCACCACCTTAGGCCGTTTGGCCTCGGCCACGGCTTCCTTGATCCTCGCAAGCTCATCGGGCCGCCACCTCTTGATTATGGAGACATCATCCCCCGGCTCCAGGTTCAAGGTGTGGTAGCTGGCGACGTCCGGCCCCACCTCGATCACTCCATGGACCCGGAGCCAGTTGGAGGAGGTGTGAAACTCCACCGACTCCGCCCTGATCCCGAGCCTCACGGGCCTTCGTTCGAGCTTCTCGGGCCGGAGCTTGTCGGTCGAGGCGGTCGCCTTTCTGTGGGTGAGGGCGAAGACGAGGTCTCCAGGGGCTATCAGGTACTTGAGATGCCAGAGGTCGTCGATCGACTCGGGCACGAGGGATATCTCCCCCTCCTGGCCGCGCAGGCTCGTTTTCAGAACGCGCATGGGATCTACTTTTGATCAAAAGGCTTAAATGGATTGCCTGAAAAGGCAGGGTTCGAGCCGCCATAACTCAGTTGGTAGAGTGTCTGGCTGTTAACCAGATCGTCACAGGTTCGAGCCCTGTTGGCGGCGTCCAAAAAACGTTTCTTGGGCCTGTAGCTTAGTCCGGTTAGAGCGCTCGGCTCATAACCGAGTGGTCGCCGGTTCAAATCCGGCCAGGCCCATTTTCCTCAGCCAAACTTTAAACAAGACGGGGCGGGACAAACTAGACGAAATTCAGCTGCTGCTCAGCAGCCGGAGGCCTCTTCAGCCAGGGTTTTGGCGGCGATCTGCCATGATGATATCTTCTTTTTGGCAAGGCCGGTCTTCTCGGCCAGCTCCTCAGCCTCGGCTCCGACAAGATCTAGGGCCGTCTTCACCCCGGCAGCCCCGAGCTTCTCCAGGGTCTTGGGGCCTATCCCCGGAATTTTGGCGAGAAGGTCGACCTCGGCCTTCTTCTTCGCCTCCTCTGCCTTTTTGGCCTGCCACTGGTCGAAGTTGCATTTTGGACAGCCCAGGTCCCAGGGCCTTTTTCCCTTGTTTATTATCCGGATGTGATTCATCCCGTGCTCTTCGCAGGTCTTGTCGGTGACGATGATCATCCCGAACTTGGGGAGAGGCAAAGTGTTGGTGCAGTCCGGGTAGCCGGTACATCCGATGAACCTGCTTCCGCGGCGTCCCCTCCTGATGATCAGCTCCTTGCCGCAGGAAGGACAAGTGCCCACTATCTTGTCGGTCCGGAGCCCCTCTCGGAGGGAGGTCTCGATCTCACCCTGGTGGCGGAGGAGGTCGTCGAAGACGGAGTCGAGCATCGACCTCGACTCCTCGACCACCGCCTTCTCGTCGAGACGCTGCTCAGCGATCTTCGTCATCCCCTCTTCCAGGGCCCGGGTCATCTCCGGCTTGGTGATGGTGGGCGAATGGCGTTCGAGGGCCTCGATGACGGCGTAAGCGGTGTTCGTCGGCTTCATGGGGTTTCCGTGGACGTAGGCTCTCGCATAGAGCTTGCTTATTATCTCGTGCCTCGTCGACTTCGTCCCCAAGCCCAGCTCGTCCATCAGCTTCACGAGCCTCCCCTGACCATATCTCGAAGGAGGCTGGGTCTCCTTGTCGACGAGCTCTTTTCCCAGGACTGAGAGCTTCTCCCCCTCGGCCAGCTCTGGCAGGATCTGCTCTGCGGCCTTGCTGTAGGGGTAGCAGGCTCTCCAACCTGCTTCGATCTGCCGGGCGCCCATGGCCCTGAACGGCTCATCGCCGATCTCAAGCTTGACGTTCATGACGATCCACCGAGAGGGCCCAGAAAGGGTCGCCAAAAACCTTCTGACCACCAGCTCGTAGATCTTCCATTGGTCGCCCTTCATATCCTTCTTGGTGGCCGAGGCCGTCGGGTAAATGGGGGGATGGTCGGTCGAGAACCTCTTTCCCCTCGTCGGCTTCATGGGCCCTTTGAGGACCCGCTCGGCATCCTCTCGGAACGGTCCCTTCTTGAAGGTCGAGACGAGGGCCGAAAGGTCAAGGGAGGAAGGATATACTGTATTCTCAGTTCGAGGATAGCTTATGAACCCGCTCGTATAGAGCCACTCGGCGATCCTCATGGCGTTGGCTGCAGAAAAGCCTATGCCGCTAGCGGCGCTGATGAAGGCGGTGGTGTCGAAGGGGGCGGGGGGCCGGTCGGTCCTCGTCTTCTCCTTTATCGAGACGACCAGAGCGACCTCGCCGAGGCCCTCGAACGTCGACCTCGCCACGTCGCCGTCCCAGAACCTGCCCTTCTCGTGCTTGACCCTGAGGTCCTTTTCGAGGTCGGCGTATATCTCCCAGTAGGGCTGGGGCTTGAATGCCTCGATCTCCTTCTCCCGATCGACGATCAGGGCCAGGGTCGGAGACTGGACCCTCCCCACAGACAAAAAGCCCTTCCCGAGCCTTCCGGCGGTGATGGAGATGAACCTGGTCAGGGCCGCGCCCCAGATCAGGTCCACCACCTGCCTCGCCTCTCCAGAGGAGGCGAGGTCGAAGTCCACCTCGCCGGGAGATTCGAAGGAGTCCAGGATCTCTTTTTTTGTTATGGCGCTGAACTTCACCCTGTCGGCTTTGATTCCGGGGTTGGCCTCTTCAGCTATCCGGAGCGCCTCGACCCCGATCAGCTCCCCTTCCCGGTCGTAGTCTGTGGCTATGGTGATCCGGTCTGCATCCTTTCCAAGATCGTGGAGGGCGGATACTATCTTCTCCTGGGTGGGCTTGGTCACCACCTGAGCGTGGATCAGGTCTCGATAGTCCACCTTCTGCCAGTTGTTGTACCCGGGGAGGCTCTCTCCCAGGAAAAGTTGGAGCGTTTATCCGCGGCGCCCGTTCAATCCGGTTTCGCGCGCCCTCCCTGCTCCCCGCGCCCTACCCCATGCTGTCTGTTTACAGATAATACATATTATGTGTAAACGGTCGTAGACTGTCAAACTGATGTAACACAATTACATACATTAGGTATTCATCCGACAAATTTTGAGCTGACGGAGCTGCTCATAAAGGTTCTAGCAAGATTAATATATGAACATCATTTGACCTGAGGATGGACCGTTCTCACAATTTAGGCAGCATTATCCAGATATATTATCAATACTCCGTTTCATTCTCCCAAGCAGCCTTTTTTTCGCGGTTTCTGGCCTCGGGGAAGCCATATTTCCACATATTCGAATAAATGCATTGTTATGAAATGCGTCGCGCAAAAACTTTAAGTAGCGATATGACTATGGGAGATAAGGCGGGAGACTGTAGTAGAGAGGATAATTGCCGGGTACAAT
>LGFT01000011.1 GCA_001509375.1 Methanothrix harundinacea
TCCGGGGGTTTACGGCGTTGAGGATGAGAGCAAATTTCATATCGTCCTGACCGACAATGGAGGTGAAGGGGAGGGTTCTTCTCTTGAGGTGGTGCATCTGGTCACTTCCTTGTGTTTAATTTGATCGTATTTACAGACTTTAGATCAGATTAACTTGATGCAACTCAAATTGTCCTGATAAATAATATTTGCGGTTTACATGGTGTCCAGCCCGCCATTGAAAATGAATTGTACCTCGGTCCTCACAAAACTCAAACGTCACAGGTGCACTGGGCGTGCCGCAAGGTTTATTTATCAAGATAAATTGAGTTAACTCAAAATTACCTGATTCGGGGTCATAGTGCATGATTGAAACTCGGATAATGACTCGGATGCTAATGGCTTCGCTGCTTCTCTCCTTGATAGGAGGTGCTGAGGCGGCGGTTCCATCATCACAAGAGATGGTCACCATCGTCGATTATACCGGAAAAACCATGGAGGTACCATCTCCTGTGGAGACGGTGATCAGCCTCTCCTCTCACGCCTCTGAGATCCTATGTGCCCTGGAGGGTGGGGATAAGATCATTGGGCGTGGCGCCTCCTCCACCTTTCCACCTTATCTCGAAGATGTGCCGGTGGTGGGCGAGAGTTCCTATACGCCAAATATAGAGCTGATCCTGGAGTTAGACCCAGATGTGATGGTCGCCGATACCATGCTATCCGATGACGGTCGTGAGAAGATAGAAAGTGCAGGCATTCCGGTGATAGTGGACCGCTTTAGCGATCCTGATAGAACTATCGCCAATATAAGAAATCTGGGGCTTATTCTGGGCAAAGAGGAGCGGGCAGAAGAGCTTGCCGATTTTATTGAGAGCTACCATTCCATCATAGAGGAGCGGATATCATATCTAGAGGAAGAGGATAAGCCGGTGGTCCTCTGCGAGTGGGGTAGTCCCTGGAAGGTGGCCACTCCTGGAACAAGTTACGGCAACAAAATTATGGCTGCCGGGGGGACGAGCATCGCTGCCGACGAAACTCCAGGCAAGTACGTTGTGGTCAGCTCTGAGTGGGTGGCAGAGAGGAACCCGGATATAATCGTCTTCCAGGTCTTCGGCAAGGTTCCCCCAACCGCGGAGGAGCTGGAGCAGACGAGAGACGAGATACTCTCCCGGCCCGGCCTGAGCGAAGTGAAAGCGGTCAAAGATGAGCGGGTTTACATCATCACTTCTGGCATAGTGGGAGGAGCGCCCTCGGTCATCGGGGATCTCTACCTCGCCAAGTGGTTCCATCCCGACCTCTTCGAAGACGTCGAACCCGAGTCTGTACATGGAGAACTTCTCCAGAAATTTCTCGGCTTAGAGCTGGATGGGGTGTACGTCTACCCCTGAAATGCACCGTAAGCGAATATGATCAATTTAAATCGGTGATTTGTGTGATCACAACTCGAATAATAACAAGAGGGATCTTCTGTCTCTTCTTCCTCGCCGTTCTATCCTTCACGGGGTGTGGCGGGGCGGCAGCTGCATCGTCAGGGACGGTTACCATCGTCGATTACACTGGAAAATCCGTAGAGGTACCATCTCCCGTGGAGACGGTGATCAGTCTCTCCTCCTATGCCTCTGAGATCCTATGCGCCCTGGATGGTGGAGATAAGATCGTCGGACGTGACTCCTATTCCATCTATCCGCCAGATCTTGAAGATGTGACGATAGTGGGCCAGAGCTCCTATAGTCCGAACGTAGAGCTAATTCTCGAGCTCGATCCGGATGTGATAATCGCCGATACCATGCTCTCCGATGACAACCGCGAGAAGATCGAAAGCGGAGGCTTACCGGTGATCGTAATCCGTTCTGGTGACCCAAAGAGGACCATGACCATCATAAGGGATCTGGGAACCATACTGGACAGAAACGAGCGGGCGGAGGAGCTGGTCGCTTTTATAGATCGTTACCACTCCATCGTAGAGGAGCGGACGGCAGATCTGGATGAAGAGGATAAACCCGTTGTTCTCGGCGAGTGGGCCAGCCCCTGGAATGCGGCCACCCCCGGAACGGGCTTCGGCGATAAGATCGCGGCCGCCGGAGGGATCTGCATCACCGCCGACGAAACGCCAGGCACGTATGTCGTGGTCAGCTCGGAATGGGTGGCGGAGAGAAAACCCAACGTAATAATATTCCAGAAATCCGGCAAGAACCACACCCGGGAGGGGCTGGAGGAGACGAGAGACGAGATTCTCTCCCGGCCCGGATTGAGCGACGTCGACGCCGTCAAAGATGGCCGGGTTTACGTGGTTACCTCTGGCGTAATGGGCGGGGCTCCCTCCATCATCAGCGATCTGCACTTCGCCAAGTGGTTCCATCCCAACCTCTTCGGGGATATCGATCCGGAGGAGGTCCACGAAGAGCTGGTCCAGGAGTTCTTTGGCCTGGAGCTGGAAGGAGTGTACGTCTACCCATAAGCTAGCGTCTTTGATCATGTATCGGCGTATTCAAGACAGGTGGGGGTCCGTGCGAGATGTGCTTGAATAGGGGCCTCACCACCTTCGTTTTTTTCTTAAAAACCGCAGCGCTTATATACAAGATAATGTTTGTAATCAACATCTTCGTAGTTATAACAAATAGATTTGATCTGGGTTGATGCTATGGATAAAAAGGGGGGAATAACAGGATCGATCTTCTGTCTCTGTCTCCTCATGTTGTCTTTATCGGGGTGTGCTGAAGAGACGACTCTGCCGTCTGAGACAGTTACCATCGTTGATAGCACAGGACGGTCCGTCGATATATCATGCCCTGTGGAGCGGATAGTCTCCATCACCTCGGCTGCTTCAGAGGTCATCTGTGCCCTGGATGCTGGTGATAGAATCGTTGGACGCGACTCTTATTCACTCGTCGCACCACATCTCGGGGACGTTCCGGTGGTGGCAGGAAGCTCCGCTTCGCCAAATATAGAGCTCATCCTTGAGCTCGATCCTGATGTGGTGATCGCCGACACTATGCTATCTGATGACCTGCGTGAGAGGATCGAAGAAGCCGGCATACCCGTGATCGTAGAGTCTGCCTGGGACGCCACAACAGTGATCAAGGTTGTACGAAATTTCGGGATGATGCTGGATAAAGAAGAACGGGCATATGAGATCATAGGCTTCATCGAGCAATATCAATACATCATCGAGGAACGAATCGCTTCCCTTGAGGAGGCGAATAAGCCTGCAGTATACTTTGAGTTCTACAAGCCGTACTTCACCTCCTCCTCTGGAACACCCCTCGACAATCTCGTAACTGTTTCAGGTGGGAAAAATATCGCCCGTGAGGAATCCACACGATATCCCACCGCAAGCCCTGAGTGGGTCGTCGAGAGAGATCCAGATATCATCATCTCAATCCTTTCTGCCGCGGAGGACATAACCGAGGAGATGCTAAAGGAAGCGAGGGAGGAGATACTTTCACGGCAAGGATTGAACAGCGTCAAGGCCGTCGAGGATGATCGGGTTTACGTCCTCTGTAGTGCCATTAGAAGCGGCGTGCTCTCAATAGTCGGTGAGTTTTACCTCGCCAAATGGTTCCACCCCGACCTCTTCGAAGACATCGATCCTGAGGAGGTTCATGAAGAGCTGATCCAGGAGCTCTTCGGCCAGAAGCTGGAGGGGGTGTATGTCTATCCATGAGCGAAGATGAAGTGTTTGATGCCGAGGAGGTCTACGCCAGAGCTTCCTGGAAGAAGACCCTTTTCACCCTCGTCCTTTTTGTGGCAGTCGCTCTCCTAGCAGTCTTCGCAATATCCATGGGCGCAGCATCCCTGGGAATGGGCGAGTGCTTCCGCGTCGTCCTGGCCGAGTTCATGCCTGTAGAGGAGGTGAGCACCTTCGCCCAGGTGGTAGTCCTCCAGCTGAGGCTGCCTCGGATACTGATGGCAATCATCACCGGGATCAGCCTCGGCGTCGCCGGCGCTGTGATGCAAGGGGTCCTTCGAAACCCCCTCGTCTCTCCTTACACCCTGGGCCTCTCATCGGGGGCGGCCTGCGGAGCCGCCATAGCTATCGTTCTGGGAGTCGGCCTATTGGGAACGGGACGATATATCATCGTCATAAACGCCTTCTTCTTCAGCCTCCTCACCATGGCCGTCGTCTACGGTATATCCCGGATAAAAGGCACCTCGGTCGAAACACTGATCCTGGCGGGGGTGGCCATGGGCTACCTCTTCTCGGCCGTAATATCCCTCCTCAAATATACGTCAGGTCACGAAGAGCTGAGAGAGGTCGTATTTTGGTTGATGGGCGGCCTCTATACGGCCAGATGGGAGAACGTGATCATCCTGATCCCTGCGGTCTTCTTCTTGACCGTCCTCCTGATGCGTTACTCCTGGGACCTGAACGCCATGAGCGCGGGAGAAGAGGTGGCAGTGAGCCTGGGGATCAACGTCAACAGGGTCAGGGTGACCTGCCTGACCCTCACCACGATCCTCACAGCCAGCGTTATCGCCTTCACCGGCGTAATAGGATTCATCGGACTGGTCTCGCCTCATGTCTGCAGACTGTTGATAGGAAACGACCACCGGTACCTCATCCCCTGCTCGGGTCTGATCGGCGCTCTCCTCCTTCTGGCCTCAGATACAGCCTGCAGAACTATGATCTCCCCCACCGAGATACCGGTGGGCATCGTCACATCCTTCATAGGAGTTCCCTTCTTCCTCTACCTTCTGGTGAGGAGAAAGAGGCGGTGGTGGCAGTGAAACTGACGGTCAGCGATTTAACTTTCGGCTATGATGGAAAGACCACCCTTGACGGCATCTCCCTGGAGATCGAGAAGGGAGATATTGTAAGCCTCGTGGGACCAAACGGGGCGGGGAAGAGCACCCTGATCAAGTGCATAGACAGGATACTGAAACCTCAAAGGGGCACCGTCTACATCGATGGAAAAGAGGCAGCTCAGCTGAGCTCCAAGGACTTCTCGAAAATGATGGGATATGTCCCTCAGAGCACGACGGAGGTCTTTCCCTACACGGTTTTTGATATAGTGCTCATGGGACGAAGGCCTCACATAGGTTGGCGGGTCACTGGAAACGATGTAAAAATCGTCTCGCGAACGCTCAGGTTTATGGGGATCGAGGAGTTCGCATCGAGATACTTTGACGAGCTCTCCGGCGGAGAGAAACAGAAGATCGCCATGGCGAGGGCGCTGGCCCAGGAACCAGAGGTGCTTCTTCTGGACGAGCCCACCAGCAACCTCGACATAAAGCACCAGCTCGAGGTTATGAATATCGTAAAGAAGCTCGTCTGTGAGAGAAATATATCTGCCGTCATGGCCATGCACGACCTGAACCTGGCATCGAGGTTCTCAGACCGCATAGTGATGCTAAAGGATAAAAAGGTCTTCAAGGTTGGCGATCCCAGATCGATCCTCATCTCCGAGAACATCGAACTGGTCTACGGCGTCAGGGCTGAGGTGATAAAAGACAGCAAAGGCATGCCCTACATCATGCCGATCGAGCCCGTATGACCTTATTCATCACAGCCCCGTCGAGATCGAAATGCTATACCGAGTTTTGAATATATACTAAATAATAAACGCAGGGGGTTTAATTGGCGTGGAAAAAGTGAAGATAGCATATGCCAGCACTCATCCGACCGATCTATTTCCGCTGATATTAGCCTTTAGAGAGATCATCGACGATGTTGGCGACGTCGCTGAACTGCAGCTGAGATCTGGCGAAGATCTGATGATGGCTGGCCAGATCGAGGAGTTTGTCCGGATCGCCTCAAAATCTCATCTCGTCATACTTCATCTCCACGGAGGCAAGAAGAGCCTCGCCTGCTTCGATGATCTCGTCTCAGAACTTGAGGCGGCGGGGGTTCCCATCCATGCACAGGCAACAGCATCCGAACAGGACACCGAGCTCTATAAGCGATCCACCGTCGATAAAGAAGATTACAGGAGCATAACCAGGTACCTCAACTACGGTGGAAAGGAGAACTTCAAAGGGCTCTTGCTTTACTTGGCCCATCGGTTTGGAGGCTTTGATTGCGCTGTGCCAGAACCAGAGAGGCCGATCTGGGACGGCATATACCATCCGGATTTTGATCACGTTCCCACCCTTGATGAATATCTCGAGCAGAGACACGCGGAAGGCCGGCCCACCGTGGGCATCTGGTTTTATAACGGCCTCTGGCAGTCGGGAAATACCGCATTTATGGGCAGGCTGATAGCCGAGATCGAGGGGCAGGGGGCAAACGTCATCCCCGTCTTCATGTACAGCCTGAAGGACGTCGAGCTGGGAACCCACGGTGCCGAATGGGTGATGGAGAACTACTTCATGAAGGACGGCCAGCCGATTGTGGATGTTTTGATCAGCTTGCTGATGTTCTCGTTATCCATGTGGGCTTCAGGCGACGACGAGGAGGGCCTTGCCGGAGAAAACGCAACCGATGAGGCAAAAGCCAGCGAAAAAGAGGTCTTTCTGACGAAGCTCGGCGTGCCGGTCATCAAGGGGATCATGACCCACAAAACCGAGAAGGAGTGGACGGAGTCGATCCAGGGGCTTAGCCCCATGGACGTCACCACGAGCATAGCCCTTCCCGAGTTCGATGGACTTCTGATCACCGTGCCTGTGGCAGCGAGAGAGCGCACTGAGAGGGATCCACTGACAGGGGCCAAAGCGACCATTTACATGCCGATTGAGGAGAGGGTCGGTAAGATCGTCCGGCTGAGCCTGAACTGGGCGAGGCTAAGGCACATCCCCAGCGAAGAGAAGAGGGTTGCCATAATATTTCACAACTATCCGCCACGAGACGATCGGATCGGCAGCGCCTTCGGCCTGGATTCGCCCGTATCGGTGTGGAACATCTTGCGGGATATGGAGGCGGAGGGGTATCGGCTCGATCGGCTGCCCGAAGATGGTCGGACGCTCATCGAGGAGGTGAGAGACGGCGTTACCAATAACAGGCAGTGGTCTAGCCCCGTCGAGATGGCCACGAGGGCCGTAGATACTGTCTCTGGAGATCTGTACCGGAAGTGGTTCTGTGAGCTTCCAGCCGAAGTACAGAACAAGATGACGGAGGCCTGGGGTCCGCCTCCAGGAGATCTCTTCGTTCACGAGGACAGGTTGATCATCCCAGGCATAATAAACGGCAACGTCTTCATCGGCCTTCAGCCCCCTCGGGGATTTTTGGAGGATCCGGCAGCCATCTATCACAGTCCCGATCATCCCATCCCTCACCATTACTATGCCTACTACCGATGGATAAGAGACGTCTTCGGCGCAAATCTGGTGATGCATATAGGAAAGCACGGATCCCTGGAGTGGCTTCCAGGGAAAGGAGCTGGCCTCAGCTCCTCTTGCTTTCCTGATATAGCCATATCGGATCTTCCCAACATCTATCCTTACATCATCAACAACCCCGGTGAGGGGACCCAGGCGAAGAGGAGAAGCTACTGCTGCATCATAGATCATCTGGTTCCAGTGATGCACAACGCCGACACCTATGAGGAGATGGCGGAGCTGGAGGTGCTCTTTCACGACTACCAGCACGTCGTCTCGGAGGACCCTGGAAAGACGCCGGACGTAGAGAGACGGATCTGGGAGAAGGTCTCTGAGGCGAAGCTCGATCACGACCTCATGGTGGACGAGGTGGCCGCCTTCTCAGATTTCGACAGCTTCCTCGACCGGCTCCACGATTACATCCACGAGATGGCAGACACCCAGATAAGAGACGGGCTTCACATTTTTGGAGAGCCACCTGAGGGATCTAGGCTCGACGAGTTTCTCGTCGCCCTCACAAGGCTATCCAACGGCAACGTCCCCTCGATGAGAGAGTCGATGGCAGAGCTTTTGGGCTACGATTATGACGAGCTTCTGAGAACCAGGGGACAGAAAGGCGGCCACATCATCGAAGAGGTTCACGACCTCTCCCTCAAGCTTGTAGAACGTTTTCACCAGGAAAACTTCCGCCCTGACGTGATAGAGGCCTTAGAGGACGAGGTGCTGGGGAAAAGAAGCGAGAAGATGGAGCTGGTCCTCGATTATATGGGGAGATCTCTTGTCCCGAGGATAAGAGCGACCACCGATGAGCTGACTGCCGTCCTCTCCGCTTCTCGGGGCTGCTTCGTCCCGCCAGGCCCCTCGGGGGCGCCCACCCGAGGCATGGCCGATATCCTGCCCACCGGGAGGAACTTCTACTCCGTCGACCCCCAGGCGATACCGTCCCCCGCTGCATGGAAGGTGGGCACGGCCCAGGGCGACGCCCTCATCGAGCGGTACAAAAAAGACGAGGGCAAGTATCCAGAGAGCGTCGGCATGGTGATCTGGGGGACCGGCACCATGAGGACGAAAGGGGACGACGTCGCCGAGGTCCTCTATCTGATGGGGGTAAGGCCGGTGTGGGAGGCCCAGAGCGGAAGGGTGGAGGGGATCGAGCTGATCCCTACAGAAGAGCTGGGCCGCCCCAGAATCGATGTGACCCTTCGCATAAGCGGGCTCTTCCGGGACGCCTTCTCCAACATAGTCGCCCTCATCAACGAGGCGGTGGAGATGGTGGCGGATCTCGACGAGCCTCATGAGTTGAACTATCTCGCCATGCACGTGGCCGAGGATGTGAAAGAGAAGATCGCCGAGGGGCTCGATCCTCTCCAGGCGAAGGAGGAGGCCTGCTATCGGATATTCGGCTGTCGTCCCGGCGCTTATGGTGCCGGGGTTTCCGATGCCATAGACGCCAAGAACTGGAAGGACGAGCATGACCTCGCCGAGATCTACATCAAATGGGGCGGCTACGCCTACGGCAGGCGAAACTACGGGATCACGGTCCCAGACGATTTTAAGAGACGGCTGAGCCGGCTCGACCTGACTGTCAAAAACGAGGACACCCGCGAGTACGACATGCTGGACGGCGACGACTTCTACTCTTACCATGGAGGCATGATCGCCGCCGTCAAGGCCCTCAAGGGAGAGCTGCCAAGATCGTACTGCGGCGACAGCTCCGATCCGGATCGGGTGAAGACCAGGAGCGCTGTCGAAGAGACGAAGCACATCTTCCGGGCTCGCATCCTCAACCCCAAGTGGATCGAGAGCATGCAGCGGCACGGCTACAAGGGCGCGGGGGACATCTCGAGGATGGTGGACATAGCCTTCGGCTGGGACGCCACCGCCGAGGTCTTGGAGGACTGGATGTATGAGGCTCTCGCCAATAAGTACGCTCTGGACGAGAAGATGCAGGAGTGGCTGAAGGATGTGAACCCTCACGCCCTCATGAACATCGCTGAGAGGCTGCTTGAGGCGATCGATCGGGAAATGTGGGACGCCTCCGAGGAGATGAGGGAGGAGCTGAGGGGGATATACCTGGATGTGGAGGGGATGCTGGAGGATGACAGCGCACCCGATCGATGAGAGGAAAAGAGCCCACTAGCCCGAAGACGGTTTTTGCGTTTTCGTCAAAATCAGAAGAGGAACGATGATGAATAAAGATAATTTGGCCACCAGCAGAGAGGTATCCCGTCCACCAGACAGGATAGTCTCTTTGACGCCATCAGCATCAGAGCTGATCTGCATATTGGGCGGCATGGATAAGATAGTAGGACGAGATGATCATTCAAGTTTTCCTCCCGGCCTCGATGAGAAGCCGCCTTTGGGGAGCGGAGTTCGCAGGACGATCAGGGTCGAGGAGGTGCTGGATCTCGACCCAGACGTGGTGGTGGCCGGAAGGCACATCCAACCGGAGACCTTTGAGAAGATAGAGTCTGCAGGCGTACCCGTGGTCGTCGTCGGGACGAGCTGCGAGACGGAATCGCTCATAAAAAACGTTCGTTCGTTGGGCGAGATGATGGACGCCAGGGAGATCCTATCACGGCCTGAGCTGAAAAAGACCGATGCCGTGAGGAAACAAAAGGTCTACGTATCTCATCTCTCCCTGAGGCGGGGGCCCCGATTGGTCGGATACCTTCTCTATCTGGCTCGATGGTTCCATCCTGAACTCTTCATGGACATCGATCCTGCAGCGGTGGAGAGAGAGATGCTCCGGAAGTTCTACGGGATCAATCTGGAGGGAAGTTGGGCCTATCCTGAAATATGAAGATCAATTTAAGGAGTCGAAAAGATGAACAGGAAAATATCTGGAGGTGTCCTCTTGGTCCTCATGCTTTTGAGCTGCTCGGGGATCGTCGAGGGTACAGAGACGATCACCATCATCGATGGCATGAACAGATCTGTGGAAGTGCCCTGTCAGCCGGAGCGGATAGTCTCCACCACCGCCTCGGCGTCGGAGCTGATCTGTATCTTCGGCGACATGGACGATATCGTTGGCCGGGATGAATACTCCACGTTCCCGCCAGGTCTCGAGGATATACCTGTAGTCGGGAGCTACAGCAAAACCACCAATGTGGAGCTGGCACTGGATCTGAACCCCGACGTGGTGATATCTGATACCAGCATGCTCCCGGAGACGATCGAACAGATCGAAGAGGCCGGCGTCCCCGTGGTGATCGTGGGGATGAACTGCCAGCTTGATTCTATCATGTACAACATCCGGGTGGTCGGCAAGATGATGGACGACCGGGTGAAGGCCGAAGAACTCACCGAGTTCATACAGGGGTACGTGGACCTGATCCAGGAGAGGACCGAGAACCTCGACGATGACGAGAAGCCCCTGGTCTATCACGAGTGCCGGGAGTACAAGTCCAACGCGGCAGGCACACCCAAGGACGAGCACATCAACCTAGCCGGCGGCATAAATATCGCCCACGACGAGTCCGTGGAGAGGCCTATCGTCAGCGCAGAGTGGGTGCTGGAGAACGACCCGGAGATAATCATCACCAGGGTATCAGGCACAGACCTCGCTACCGAAGAGGTGCTAAAAGCTAAGAGGGACGAGATCCTCTCGCGGCCCGGCCTGAAGGAGACAGCCGCCGTCCAGAACGGAGAGGTCTACGTCTATCATCCGTTCTTGAGGAGAGGGCCTCGACTGGTCGGATACCTTCTTTATATGGGAAAATGGTTCCATCCCGATCTATTCGAGGACGTCGATCCAGCGGCGGTGGAGCAAGAAATGCTCCGGAAGTTCTACGGGATGGATATGGAGGGGACTTGGGCCTATCCTGAGATATGAGTGCCGTAAAGCGCTCGTCGGTAACATGATGATATGAAGTCATATGGCTGATCCGTCTGTTATTGTTCTGGGCGGAGCCGCAGAGATTCATTCTCGCATCGATCTGCACGGCTCCGCCAGTGCCTGTGGATTTCAAAACCAGGAGTCCTTATGCAAATAATGATCAAAACTGAGCATCTTTCGAAGGAGTACGGCGGCAAGAAAGTGGTCGACGATCTCGACCTCCAGGTGAACCTCCAAGAGACCTTTGGCTTTCTCGGCCCGAACGGCGCTGGCAAGACGACGACGATCCGTATGCTCACCACCCTCACCAAGCCGACCTTCGGCCGCGTCTGGATCAACGGCTTCGATGGGGTGAAGGAGCCCACGAAGGTGAAGCGAGAGTTCGGGATAGTCCAACAGCACCTCAGCCTCAACAGGGAGCTTTCCGTCCGAGAGAACCTGGATCTTCATGCGCGGCTCCACCACATCGACAAGGCCGAACGGAAGGAGAGAATCGACGAGCTCCTCGATTACGTGGACCTGGCGGCGTATTCAGATCATCTGATCGATAGGATCTCGGGAGGGATGAAGCGGAGGGTGATGATCGCCCGGGCCCTTATTCACCGGCCAAAACTCCTCATCCTGGACGAGCCCACTGTGGGGCTGGACGCCCAGACCCGCCGACGAATTTGGGACCTCATCCGCAGGATGAACTCGGACGGGACCACGGTATTTCTGACCACCCATTACATAGAGGAGGCGGAGGCTCTCTGCGATCGGGTGGGAATAATTCATCAAGGCCGTATAATATCCCTGGACAGCCCCCTGGAGCTCCGAAAGCGTCTGGGCATGGCCGTCGTGGAGCGGAGGAGAAGCGGCGACGATACCGAGTACCGCTACTTCCCAGACAGAGGCTCTGCGACAGAATACGTCCAGTCGATGCCGTCCAGCGCAGAGAGTATCGTCATGAGAGAGTCGAACCTGGAGGACGTCTTCGTGGAGCTCACCGGCCGGAGGGTCACCGAATGATGGCCGTTGACGCATACTCGATCCTCTGGGCGGATCTGATGGTCCTGAAGCGCAGGATGGCGAGATATCTCGTCACCACCCTGATCAGCCCCCTCCTCTACCTGGTGGCCTTTGGGTGGGGTCTCGGTCGCGGGATCTCAGTCGATGGTGCAAGCTACTTCGAGTTCGTGGTTCCGGGGATAATCGCCCTCACTGCGATGAACAGCAGCTTCAACGGCGCTGGAACGAGGTTGAACGTGGACAGGCTCTTCTTCAAGAGTTTCGACGAATGTCTCATGGCTCCCATCAGCCCCCTCTCTCTCCTCCTGGGCAAGGCGATGATCGGCGTCGTGCGGGGGCTTATTAGCTCCACCGCCTTCATGATCGTCGCCCTTCTGATCGCTCCCGCGTTCTCCGTGGAGCCTCTCTTCCTGGTCAGCCTTCTGGTCACATGTTTGGCCTTCGCCTTCTTGGGGGTATTGGCGGCCCTCCTCGCCAAGTCCCACGAGGATATGGCCACCTTTGGGAGCCTGATCCTTCTGCCGATGACTTTCCTCGGCGGTACTTTCTTCTCGGTGAGCCAGGTTCCCGCCGCGCTGAAGTTCGCTCTCTACGCCCTTCCCCTCACCCATTCGAGCACCTGTCTGCGGGCGGCAGCCCTCGGCCAGCCCTTCCCCTGGGAGTCGCTTTTCGCCATTGGATCTTTCTGGCTTGTATTCTTTGTCGGATGCAACTTGGTCTTGAAGAGGGCCAGCATCTAGGAGGATTTGGTTCCGGGTTTGAGGTGGCGGCCATGTCGAGCTATCGATGCGACGGTGAAGACGGCGGCGGAAAAGGCCCGAGGCTGCTGGTGCTCGGGGTCACCGCCGATTGCAACCTCCGATGCAGATACTGCTCTGCCCGCGGCGGGGAGGAGAAGGCGTATATGAGCGAGGTGGTGGCGAGGCGCGCCGTGGACCTGATGACGGAAGGATCTGAGAAGTTCAAGATCCAGTTCACCGGGGGAGAGCCGCTCTTGAACCTGGACCTCATCGAGAAGGTCCTCCATCATCTGGAGGAGGAGGGCGTTGATGCGCTCTGTCAGGTCCAGACCAACGGCACGCTCATCACCGCCGAGATGGCCGACCGGCTCAAAGGCCTGGGGATAGGCGTGGGGGTGAGCCTCGACGGTCCGCAAGGTTCTGACCACGAGCTCCGTCCCTTTGCCGACGGAAACGAATCTCTCAGGACTGCGGTACAAGGCATAAGAAATCTGGGTGATGCCGGCATCAGGGTCGGTGTGACCTGCGTTCTTACCAAATTGAGCATCAGAGGGCTGCCTGCTCTCGTCGACCTGGCAAGCTACCTCGGCAACGTGGACGGCATTACTCTGGACCTCGTAAGGCCCGTTGGGCGAGCTGGCCAAGATCTGTTGCCTGATCCCGTTCTGACGGCAGGGTATCTGGACGCAGCCATCGATCGGGCAGAGATGATTTGCCAGATGGGCGGGAACCGGATTAAGTTCCGGGAGCTCGAACGCATGAGACACACGCTCTCCACTGGACAAGGGCGACGTCACCACTGTTACTTCGACGCATGCCAATCCCTCGTGGTTACGCCAGCGGGGGAGGTTTATCCTTGTCCGTCTCTGCTACGTCCTGAGCTCCGACTGGGCGATATTATGGGCCACTTCCTCGGAGAATATCTGCGAAGTGGGCTGGAGCATGCCATAGATATCATCGAGCCTCATCTCCCATGCCGAAGATGCCCCGATTTCTGGCTCTGCGGCGGGTCTTGTCCCGCTTACTCTTTCAGCATGAGAGGCGATGTGGGGCTTGAGTGCGCCATCAAAGGGGTCTTCATGAGGCGCGCCCGGGATGCGGCAAAGATGGATGAATAACTCTGAAGATCTCCTCCTTGAACGACGACGAAATCAAAAAAAATGGTTGTTGCAGGTCCCTCTGCCCCTTCCCAATCAGACGTCGCCGTGGCGATTAGGCATATAGAGGTCAGGCTCAAGCGCCACCAGGGGCTGAGCCTCAACGGCGATCTCCAGGATCCGGTCGATATCGATTCCCTCCATCAGCACCTTCCGGATATGGACGATTGAAGAGCTTATGAGGACTGTCGTAGTTCCTAATTGCATCAACCCAAAACAGGGAGACTGCCCGTTTTCCCGGTCATCTCTTTTCTTGGTCTCTGCCATACATGTTAAATAAAACCCTGGCGTAATCTCCTTTGATGTTCAAGCTCGGAGAGTATGAAGAGGTTGAGGCGGCAGATATCGCAGCCTATCTCAAAGATGCCGGGGTGAGGGTTGAACTCAAGCCGTCGATCTCTGCCTCCATGGAGAGCGCCGTCTACCTGGAGGGGAGGTCAAAAGAGCTGCGGGAACGGGTTGAGGATTTCGGGGTTTATGATCGATATATCGAAGCTTTGAAGACGGCCCTCGCCGAGGCCGAGGATGCTGATGATTTCCTATATCGATACCTTTCCAACCTGGACCCGCTCTGGAAGAAGAAAAAGGAGGAGACGTTAGGGTTTTTGGAAGGCAGATCGATCGCCTTGGAAGAGTCCGCATCGCCCGAGGAGATGATGGAAAGAACAGCCGACATTTTGGAGAAGCTCTCTGCCCTCCAGTTCTTAGATGCTGCCCTCGAGTTGAACGAGATCGAGGTGGAGGGCGATCCCAGGAGCGAGCTGGGGGATGATCCGTTGCTCAGGATCCCGATCGACCCCGATGACTGTGACCCTGAAGATGAGCTTTTGAGATCGGTCCTGGCGGTCCACCTCGATAAGCGGGTCGAAGTCCGGCTGGACGAGATGACGACGCCTCTGGCCAAGAATGTCGATGAGGAGTTTCTGGACGAGCACGCCGAAGAGTACTACATGATCTCTTCCATCGGCATGACGATCGAGAGGGTCCTATATCCTCCGATTGATTCGAAAAAGATCGATCTCGAAGAGTTCAGGGGCCTTCTCGTATTCGAAGAGGATATGGAGGATTTCACCATGGTGGTGGACGGAACTGCCGTGGCTGAGGAGATCGCCCGGACGCTGAAGAAAGAGGGCGTCATCAAGATCAAGGGCGATAAGATCGCGTGGAAGAAGTGAGGATCCCAACGAGAGGCGGCGATCCCATCTCCAAGAAGTCCCCCAAAAAAACCGGGCGAAACCCCTCCCCAGAAGAGAGACTGGTCGAGACGAAGAGACTCTGCCATGTCCACTGCGCCAGAAGCTGCGTCGACCAGAAGCGAGCTGGCCTTCACTTGAAGCTTCTGGAGATGAGGCCCCACTGGTCGGATCTTAAGCAGGAGGAACAGTTCAGGATCATCGACAGGGGCGAGACCGAGCCCTTCGATATCGCCATACCCCTCCCTGCCAAAGACCGAAGCGACCCTGAGGGAACCTCCTGGGGAGTCGACCTCTTCTGGGAGAGGTTCCGATGCAAGAAGTGCGGCAGGTGCTGCTACACCCCCGGGGCGGGCCTCCACCTGGACGAAGGGGACATGGAGCGGATCTGCCGCCACCTCGGCTGGTCGAAAAAGAGGCTTTTGAGCCTCTGCCGATATGACGAGGTCCTGGGAGCCTGGTCCCTGAAGCAGCCCTGCCCCTTCTACGATCCCGAGAAAGGGTGCACCATCTACCCAGCAAGGCCCCTAACCTGCACCCGCTACCCCCTCCACCCAGCCCTGAAGGAGATGCCCTACCACCTCGCCGTCGACGCCTTCTGCCCCGCGGCGAGGGAGTTCGTCAAGGAGACCCTGGGCTGGTGGATCGTCTGCGAGGCGAACTGGGCCCGGATTCTGAGGGATATGGAAGGTTGATCGGAGCGAGGGAGGTCTTGTGTCGCTCATCGATTTTCTGATTCTCGGAGCGGTAATCGGTTCCAACAACCTTGCGGTGGCTCTGGCCCTGGGGGCGCTGGGGCAGGCGCATCGTCGCTTTCGGGTGATGCTCGTCTTCGGCCTCTTCGAGTTCTTCGTGCCTCTCCTCGGCATATGGCTCGGCTCGACCACCGCAGAGATGTTCGGCCTTCATACGAACATGGTGGGCGCGGTGCTCCTGGTGGGGTTGGGTCTGCTGGCGGGGATCGGCGGTCTCCGTCGTCAAAGCGAGGATGAGGTGCTTTCCAAGGATGAAAAGTTGGCGAGGCGGGTGACTCACCGTCACGGGCTGGTATTGTTGGCGGCGGGATTGAGCGCCGACAATCTGGTGGTGGGTTTCAGCCTCGGCCTGGGGCGGGCCCATCCGCTGGCTGTGGCGGGAACCATCGCGTTCTTCTCGGTGCTCTTCACCTGGGTGGGGATGCGGCTCGGTCGCGAGTATCGCCGCAACTGGGAGCGCGGAGCTAAGGTCGCGGCTGGAGGACTTCTGGTGGGGCTGGGCGCGGCATGTGGGCTGGGCTGGCTCTGAACTAAGTCGATCGAGAGGTCAGAGGATCTCTCTATCGAACATCTGAACCACAATCTCAGAGAACCCCTCCCCGAACTCCCTCTTCGAGACGTAGTCCGACTCCGCCTTCAGCTCCGGCACGGCGTTGGCCACCGACGCCCGGAACCCCGCAACCTTGAACATGGGAAGGTCGCTTATGCTATCGCCCACAGCGGCGACCTCCTCCCGACGGAGTCCGAGCCGGTCCACCATTTTCGCGAGGGCCCTGCCCTTGTCCACCTTTCTATCTTTTATGTGGACGGCAAAGCCGCTGTCGACCAGGTCGGCGTCGAGCCCCCAGGCCTCCAGGAGGGATGCGGCCTCCGAAACGTTGAAGTTCGACTCGACGACGAGGTCAGTAATCCGATACTTAGAGTCCATCCGAGAGAGGGGGTAGACCTCCCTGAGCCGCCGGTAAGCCTCCTGGCAGATGGAGGGGTCGGATAAGATCTCCAGATCCCCCTCCCCCCAGGATATGACGCCGCCGTTCTCGGCGATGAAGGTCCTGCCCGTCCCCAGGAGGACCGCCGCGGCCCGCGTGAAGCAGTGGACGTTTCCCGTGGCCAGGATCACCCGGGCCCGGGAGGAGAGACGCTGGACCGCCTCCACCGCTTCTGGGTACAATAGCCTCTTCTCGTCGGTGAGGGTCCCGTCGATGTCGAGGGCTACGGCCCGGATCAATCCATTAACCCCGCTGTAGTCACCGAGAAGACCGCCTCGCCGTCAGGGAGGTTCGGCGAGTCCACCAGCCTTGCGATCCTCTTCTCGCCCTTGGACTTTCGGAGGTAGATCCTGAAGGTGGCGGTGTGACCGACGATGTGCCCCCCCACCGGCTTTGTGGGGTCTCCGAAGAAGGCGTCGGGCTTTGCCATCACCTGGTTTGTCACCAGGACCACGGCGTTGTTCAGGTCCGCAAACCGCATCAGGGCGTGAAGATGCTTGTTCAGCTTCTGCTGTCGATCAGCGAGGGTCCCACGACCGACGTACTCGGCCCGGAAGTGGGCGGTCAGGGAGTCGACTATGAGGAGCCTCACGGGCTTTCCGGACTTCTTCATCTTCTCTGCGAGTTCGAGGGCGGACTCAGCGAGGAGGATCTGGTGGTTGGAGTTATAGGCCCTCGCCACATGGATGTTCTTCAAGAACTCCTCGGGGTCCCAGGGATGGTCGGGATCCTCGGAAGGAGGAAGCCCCTCCACCATCTGGACGATCCTCTCGGGTCTGAAGGTGTTCTCGGTATCGATTATTATCACAGAGCCGTCGAGCCCTCCCATCTCAGGGGGGAGCTGGACCTTCACCGCCACCTGGTGGGCCACCTGGGTCTTGCCTGACCCGAACTCTCCATAGAGCTCCACTATCGACTGAGTCTCAAACCCTCCGCCCATAAGAGCGTCAAAGGTCTCGCTGCCGGTCGTCACCTTCCCTACGAGCTTTCTCCTCTCCATCACCTGGTCGCCGGTCTCAAACCCCCCAATGTCTGCGGCCGCCCGGGCGGAGGCTATGATCTTGGCCGCCGTCGACTCGCCGACGTCGGCGCAGGCCGCGAGCTGCGCCGGTGAGGCCACCGCCAGGGCCTCGACACTGTTGAAGCCCGCCTCCCTCAGCTTCTCCGCCGTGGCAGGACCCACACCAGAGAGATCTTCGAGCAATATTTCAGCCATATTTCATCAATCCTGAAGGACAAAAAGACGCTTCTCGACTTTAACCCCTTTACTCGGGCGGGGCGAAAGTAACCTTGGTGCTCCACCCGCAGCTCACCTCCAGCTCGCCGTTCCAGCCTTCCCTCGCCTGGCAGTCGACGAGCTCGATTCTAGAGCCTAGGTCGAGGCTCTCGATCATGCGGACGTGATCGTTCCAGAGGGCGACCCTCACCCGTCCGGTCTCGTCGGAGACGTAGATGTTCGTGACCCTTCCTTTTGTCCCGTCGTCCCGTTCGAACTCCCGGATCTCTCCGAGGCCTGTGACAAATCCGGAGATGCTGTAGATCGATCCGGGAAGAAGCTCTGAGATGGAGGTTATCTTCTCTTCGTACTCGATGGGAACGTCGCTTTTTCTCACCACCGAGTACCCCCCCGCCTGAATCTCAACCTGACCGTACCTCTCCCGGGAGATGGCGTTGATCACCTCCAGGGCATCTCCTTCCTCAATCTCCATCTCCGCCTTATCATTCCAGAGAGTTAGCCTGATCTTGCCGGAGGCGTCCCCCAGGGTGATGGACCGAACTCGGCCTACAGAGCCGTCACGACGCGTGAAGTCCCTCACCTCCCCGGGGTCGACAACCTTTGCAAGGAGGGTGATATCCCCCATATCGGCCCGGATCTCCGAGATCTTGAAGGCCTCTACCCTGGTCTGGATCTCGGCCTCCACCTCCTCAAGGCCGCCCCGATCGACGGTCACCTCGGTCCCGAAGTAACCCTCTCGAGTGAACCCTCGTATCCTGAAGGTCTGATCGACGGCCAGCTCGCCTGTGGATACCGGCTCGACGAGCTCGTCCCAGAGGACGACCCTGACAGTCCCGCTCTCGTCGCCGACGGTGAGGTTTGCCACCCTGCCGGAAGATCCGTCGCTTCGAGGAAACTCGTGGACCTCGGAGATGGATATGATCTTGCCGACGAAGGTGACCTTCCCGGTCTCGGGCCTGATCCGGTCGATCTTCAGCTCCACCTCCCCGAACTCCCGGGCGACGAGCATCGCCGCCGTCCTCCGGTCGCAGAGCTCTCCCATCAGCTGGACCTTCTCCTCCACCCTCCCCTCGAACTCCTCGGGGGAGATCTGGCCAGATATCTGGTCGTAGATCTCGCCGATCTCCTGGTCCATGGTCTCCACCTTCAGGCCTTCCCGAGAGGGGCCATCGTCCCGGGGGGGCGCTTTAGGTAGGATGCGTCGCACCGGGAGACGAAGACGTCGCAGACGCCGTCAGGGTCGCCGTCCATCAAGACCCCTCCGTCTTCGATCAATACCGCCCGATGGGAGATCTCCCGGACGAAGTCGACGTGATGGCTGACGAGAAGTATGGTGGTCTCAAACTCGGCGTTGATCCGCTTTATGGCGTTGGAGACCCCCCGGAGGGTTATGGGGTCGATATCCCCGAAGGGCTCGTCGAGGACGAGGGTCTTGGGGTTTGATGCCATGAGGAGGGCGAGAGAGACCCTCACCTTCTCGCCGCCGCTGAGCTGGTGGGGGTATTTTTCCAGGATCGAGAGATCCAAGTCCAGCACTTTGAAGACCGGTTCTGCGTACTTCTTCGCCTCCGTCGCCGGAAACCTCGGGAAGAGTTCTTCGAAGACCTCGGTGGTGAGGCCTAGCTTTTCCAGGACGGCCTTTGCCTCCTCCTCCATCATGTCGGTGAGAGTGTAGATGACGTCCAGTACCTTGTCGCTGATGTCGAGGTCAAAGGCCACCTTCCGAGCGTGCTCTATGACGTCCTGCCCCTTGACTCCGAGCTTGTAGCCGATCTGCTCCAGGACCGTCTCCCGGGGGGAGAGGGCGAACTCCTGATACATTATGCCGATATTCCTGCGGACCTCCATCCTCTCCCGGGAGTACTCCACCATGTCCACCCACGAGTCGCCGAGCTTATAGAGGACGGAGCCCTCATCGGGCCGGGCGATCCCCTGGATGATCTTGAGGAGGGTGGTCTTCCCCGCGCCGCTCGACCCGATGAGGGAGGTGATCTCCCCGTCTCTGATATCCAGGTTCAGGTCATCGATCCTGAGGACCTCCCCTGTGCCGACGAGGTAGTTTCTCTTGTAGAGTCCCACCACCCTGATGGCGGGCGGGGCATCGGGCCGAGGGGTGAGGGGGGCGGCCTCGCCGAGGAGGGATAAGAACCTCTCCAGGACCTCTTCCGGCACTCCCTCGTCCCGGATCTCGCCCTTGTCGAGCCAGATCATTCTGTCGGCCAGGTACCTGTGGACCTCGGGGAGGTGGGATACGACGACGGTGGTGATCCCGAGCTTTCTGTTGACGTTCTTGATGGTGTCGAGAACCTCCTGTTTTGTCGCGGGACAGGCCATGGTGGCGGGCTCGTCCAGGAGGAGCAGCTTCGGTTTTTTGGCGAGCTGCCTTGCGATCAGGAGCCTCTGCTTCTCGCCGCCGCTCAGGATAGTAGCAAGCTGCTTCGCCTTCTTCTCAAGGCCGACGAGCTTCAGATACTCCATCGCCTCGGACATGACATCCTCGTATTCGAGGTCGTACTCCGTGGGGATAGTCTCGTAGCCGGTCTTCCGAGAATAGACCCGCTTTGCCACGTTGTTCAAGGCGGGCTCGGTCCAGAGGCCGAAGTCCCTCTGGAGGTGGATGGCGGTGACCAGCCTCTGTCTTTGGACCGTCTCAGGATCCGAATCGGGCATGATCTCGAGGCCGTCGATCTCGACTTTGCCGGAGTCGAAGGTCTCTACCCCTCGGAGGATCTTCAATAGCGTGCTCTTGCCGCTGCCGCTCCTTCCCACAATCCCCAGGATCTCTCCCTCTCTGGCGGTGAAGCTCACCTCCTTCAGCGCCTCCACTCGGCGATCTTTTAGCTGATAGACTTTGGATAAGTTCTCGACTTTGAGCAACATCAAAACCTCCTCATATCTTAATCTCTGCAAATCCGGAATTTGACGTAAATTTTTTGGTGGACTGGAATCCGTTGATCGGTCGGGCGCCCCAAGTCGGGGCCGCCCCGGATCTCACCGACCGGGCTTCAGCGGATCCTCGTCCCCTGGGGGACGGCCTTCTCCGGTCCGAGGAGGACGGCGGAGTCGTCCAGATCCGCTGCGAGAAGCATCCCCTGGGACTCGACGCCGAAGAGCTTGGCGGGTTCGAGGTTTGCGAGGACGACGATGCGCCTGCCCACCAGATCCTCGGGGCTATGGGTCATGGCGATCCCCGCCACTATCTGCCTCTCTTCAGACCCTATGTCGACGATCAGCCGGAGGAGCTTATCGGAGCCCTTGATCCTCTCTGCCGTCAACACCTCACCAATTCTTATGTCAAGACGCTTGAACTCTTCAAACGTTATGGTGCTCATCTTCTCTTCACCCTTCTTCTTTCCTTTCTTCTCTTCGATGGCGGCTATCCTCGCCCTGAATATCTCGTCGAGGTCCGACACCATCGATTCGTCCATCTTGCTGAATATGTGCTCAGGGGCGCCGAGCTTCCTTCCCGCCTCGATGGCGACGAGTCCGTCTTCGAATAGCGCCTCTGCGGCGGTACCTGGAAGCCCCAGCTGTCTCCAGGCAGACTCCATCTTCTCCGGCATCACCGGCTGGAGGACGATCGCGAGGGCCTTTGCGATCAAAAGGCAGTTTCTCAAGACGGCACCGCACCGGGCCCGGTCGGATTTGGCCAGCTTCCAGGGCTCGTTAGACTGGAAGTAGGTGTTACCGTAGTCCGCAAGAGACATGGCTCCGTCGACCATCTTCTTGAACTCGTACTCTGCCAGGGCCTCCTTCACCTCGACCAGGGTCGCCTCGATCTTAGTCGTCACCTCAGGATCGATATCACCGTCGGGGACAGACCGGTCGAAGTTTTTGGTGGTGAAGGTGACGGCCCGATTGACGAAGTTGCCTAGGGCCCCTACAAGCTCGCCGTTCACCTTCTCTCCGAAGACGCTCCAGGAGAAGTTCAGCTCTTTGGTGTGGGAGGTGTAGGAGGCGAGGTAGTACCGGAGAAGGTCGGGGTGAAGACCCTTCTCCAGGTAGTCGTCGATCACCCAGACGACGTATCCTCTGCTCTTGGAGAAGGTCTTGTTGTCGATCTTCAACATCCCGCTGGCGACGACGGCACTGGGGAGGGTGTAGCCCGCCCCTTTCAGCATCGCTGGCCAGAAGATGCAGTGGTGGTATACGATGTCGCCTCCGATGAAATGGACGATTCTTGATGGTTTTCTCCAGTACCTTTCCCAGTCACCGTTCGCCCGGCGGGCCCACTCCTCAGTGAAGGAGATGTAGCCTATCGGCGCGTCCACCCAGACGTAGACGACGAGATCCTCGGAGCCGGGGAACTTGACCCCCCAGTCGAGGTTTCTGGTGATGCACCAGTCTTTCAGCTCCTGCTTGACCCACTCGAGGGCGTAGTTTCTGGCGTTCGATGTTCCACCCAGCCCCTCCAGGTAGCCGATGAGAAAGTCGCTGAAGGCGGAGAGCCTGAAAAAGTAGTGCTTCTGAGTCCGGTACTCCGCCTCGCTCCCACAGACCTTGCAGACCGGCTCCTCGATCTCTCCGGGCTCCAGGTGGCGGCCACATCCCTGGTCGCACTCGTCGCCCCGAGCGGGTGACTTACAGTATGGGCAGGTACCCTCGACGTATCGGTCGGGAAGGAACCGATCGCAGGAGGAGCAATAGGCCAGCCGGATCTCCTGAGGGTAGACGTGACCCTCATCCATCAGGGTTCTGACGATAGATTGGGTCCTGATGTGGTTGGAGGGGTCTTCGGTGTTTCCGAAGTAGTCGAATTCCACACCCATCCGCCGAAATACGTCGTCGAAGTGGTCGTGGTACCGGGTGACAAGCTCCGTCGGGGTCGTCCCCCTCTCCTCGGCGTTGACGACGATGGGGGTCCCATGCGAGTCAGAGCCGCAGATGAAGATGGGGTCTTTTCCCAGCTTCTTGAGGCCCCTGACGTATATGTCGGCGGGGACGTAGGTTCTGAGGTGGCCGATGTGGCAGGGGCCGTTGGCGTAGGGGAGTCCGCAGGTTACAAGTATGGGAAGCTCGGGTGAGGTCAAATCAGAACACCTGGCGAGGCTATGCCCAAACTTGCTGATATACGTTTCCCATCTTAAAAAGGAGGGGCTAGTTGAGGACGGCAAAACCGAAGACAGCTTCTGTCCCGGACCCATAGCTCCATCGAGGAGCCAAACTGAAGGCCGTAAGAGGGTTCAAAGACTTCTGAACGATCACCATTTCACAGCAAATTACTTAAATGCAGATGGTTAAAAAGGGGAATTAGGCCACAATGGAGGTGGGTGGGCCGTCCATTCTGGCCATAAATTCGATCGCACAAGGAAGCTGGCCTGTTGATTTTGATTTTGCCATCAGGCGTTAACCGCTCCTAAAAGTCGACAGTCGGCAATAGAACAGGAAGCATCAGCATGGACGAAAGAGATCTGGTGAAGCAGGTCAGGGCGTTCGCAAGCTCAGAGCTGAGAATGAACATTTTGCTCTGTTTAAAAAATGGAGAGAGAGATGTAAATGACTTGCAGAAAGCGCTTGGAGGCAGGAACACCACCATTCTTCACGCGATCAAGGGTATGATAGACTCCGATCTGGTCATTAAAGGCCGATATGGATACCGATTGACCAATATCGGCCAAATCAAAACGAGCGCTCTGGAATACGTCATGAGGATCTTCGAGAACCTGGAGACGAACCCCGATTTCTGGCTGAGCCACGACATAAGCTGCATACCCCCAGATTTTTTGGATGGGCTTGGGATGCTCTTTCAGTCGGAGATCATATTTCCCGACTCTTCGACGCCCCTGAAGTGCCATGATAAATTGGTATCGATGTTGGCCAGGTCGAAGAAGATTTGCGCTATTTTGCCGGTCTTGATATTTCCTAAAAATTCAGACATATTTTTGAGCTCCCTCCAAAGAGGAAGTCGAGTAGACCTTTTAATAACAGACAAAGTGGTAGAGACCCTCTTCGATGAGGAAGGGGCCCTATCAACAGAATTTAGGCAGGCTCTCAAGTTCGAGAATTTCAAGCTACGCATGACATCCAGCGACGCGAAACTGGTGCTCATCGTCACCGAGTCCTTCGTTTTCATGGGGCTCTGGAGACATGACGGGGTGTACGATGTGGGGTCCGGGACGATCTACATCGGAGATTCTGCCGTCACCTGGGGCATGCGGGCCTTCAAATATTTATTCGACGCGTCCTCCGACGTCGGCGAGGCTGATCTCTTGGAAGTTTATTCATCCTTCAGACGTTCCGCCCTCGATGGTGGGCGATCGGATGAAGGGCGAGGATCTCCACCTGAAGAGGCCAAGACCATCATGCTCATCGAGGATAACGTGGGCCACGCCGCCTTTATAAACAGGCTCTTCGAGGAAAACGGCTCGATATGGAACTTCCATCACGCCATCAACCTTCGAGATGGTTTGAGGCGGATCGAGGAGAACAAAGGCGGATCGTTTCTGGTCATCGCAGACTACCTCCTTCCCGACGGTCGTGGCCTTGATCTGGCAGGGGATGCACAGAAACCTCAGGAGGTGGGTTTCCCCCTGATAATCCTCACCGGTTTCGGCTCGGAGAAGATAGCAGTTCAAGCCTTCAAGTCCGGTGCCATGGATTACGTGGTGAAGGACGCAGAGAGCATGCGTAAGCTTCCGGAGATGGCAAAAGAGGCTCTTCGCAAGTGGGACGAGGATATGCGACAAAAGCCTCCAGAGGGCGACCAGAATCTCGGCGAAACAGAATCCGGCCAGAAAAGGAAGCTCAAGATTTAGCCTCGACGGTGGGGAGGGTGAAGAAGACGGTCGTCCCACTTCCCACCTCAGACTCTATCCATATCCGACCATTGTGAACTTCTATTATCCGCTTTACGATTGCGAGGCCTACACCGCTTCCCTCAGTGTCAGGGTCTAGCTGGTAAAAGAGGTCGAAGACCTTCTCTTGCTGGTCGGCCTCGATACCGATCCCATTGTCCCGGATGAAGAAGATGGTCTCGTCCCCATCCCGTCGCAGCCACCCGATCTCTATTTTGGGATTTGCTTCGTCTCCCATATACTTCAAGCCGTTCTCGATGAGGTTCATCAGAACCTCCTGGATTCTCAGCCGGTCCACCCGGACTTTTGGCCAGCTCTCGGCGAGGACGACTTCAACTCCCCTCGATCCGATCTCCGCAGAGAAACGGTCCAAGGTCTCACGGACGATATCGCCGAAGGAGACGTCCTCCGGCGGGCTTGTCACTCTCCCGATCCGAGAGAGCTCCAGGGTGTCTTTGAGAAGGTGATCCATGTTGACTACCGCCTCCTCGATCATCGCAAGGTCGGTCTCGACCCTGTCAACGTCGCCCTCTGAGATGTCCTCTCGCAGGAAGCCGACGAAGCCCTGAACCGTCACCAGAGGGGACTTGAGGTCGTGGGATACGGTGTAGACGAACCGCTCCATCTCGGCGTTCTTCGCCTCCACCTCGTCGATCTTCCTCTCAAGCTCGTCTCGAGCCCCGACCAGGTCTTTTCTGGTCCGAGAACGGATTATGGCCCCGCCTATGGACCCCGCCGCCATCTGGATGACTGATATCTCGCCGTCGCTCCAGAACCTCTCCAGGTGGCAGTCGTCGAAGCCGATAAACCCCCATAGCCGATCCTCGACGAAGATCGGGACGATCAGGATGGAGATGATCCCCTGGGGCTCGAGGTGAGCCCTCTCCGATTGGGGGAGGTCCTTGACGAGACCGCCGTAAGATCTCCCCCCCGATATCGCATCATAAAAATTGGATGAATCGGGGTGGTATGGGAGCCTCTGGAGGTCGGGGTTATTTATCTGGGGCTCCAGATCCCCCTTCGTCCACTCGTAGTGCTGGCTCATGAAGACCTCCCCGTCTGCGGTCAGGTTCTCGAAGATGTAGGCCCGGTCCACCTCCACCGCCCCCCCCAGGATCTGGAGAACGTCGATGATTATTCGGTCGATATCGTAATTGACAAGGAGGGTGTAGGAGGCGACAGCGGAGGCTGAGAGGAGCCGGTCCCTCTTCTGGAGTTCGATCTCGGCGTCCTTAATATATGTGATGTCCCTCGCGATCCCACATATCCCCGTGACCTGGCCTCGGTTGTTCCTTAGAGGGACCTTGGCCACGTGGAAGGTGACCGAAGATCCGCCGCGGGTATCGGTAGAGACCTCCCCCACGAACGGATCTCCAGAGAGGACCTGGGCGTCTTGCTCTCGGATCTGAGCCACCGTCTCGGGGTTGAATAGGACCTCATCTTTATTTCCAAGGACCGCCGAAACCGGCATCCCGAAGATCCTCTCCATCACAGGGTTGGCCTGGACGTACCTGCCCTCTCGGTCTTTTATGAAGATGCAGTCCTGGGCAGTCTCAAAGACCGCCCTGAACCTCCTTTCGCTCATCTTCAGCTGCTGATTATAGGCGTCCAGATGGTTCAGCATCTCGTTGATCGACTCCACGAGGATCAACAGCTCTCCCCGTCCCACCATCGGAACATGTACCCCCTGGGGGTCCTCCGTCCTTCCGATCGCCTCTACGGAGCTGGTGATGGCCGTCAGAGGTTCGAGGAGGATCCGCTCCAAAAAAAAGAGAATGAAGCCCCCAAAGAAGAGGCTGAAGAGGACTAGCGCCAGCTCCATGCGGTGGACGATCTCCATTCCGCTCTGGTGGATATCCCTCGGGAGAGACGCTTCAAAAAGGATAGTGGGTTTCCCATATATGTCCTCGATGACCTTGGAGGCGATGATCGTCTCCTCGTCTGCCGTCTCGATCAGGAGGGAAGGAATCTGTCGAGTGAGATCCCTCATCTCTCGTGCCGGGGCTAGGGGCTCCATCCTCAGAGCGAGGCCTGTAAGACTGCCCAGCTCCTCGACCCTCGCCTCATCCAGGTGATGGCCGACGATGAGAGTCCCAGAGATAACAGTCTCAGAGATCGGATCCCTCCACTGGCTTTTTGTGATGGGATGGGAGCTGACCATCAAAAGCCCCTCCGGACCGGCGATTATGCCGGTCATGGCATCTTCTGGCGAGGAATGGGCGAGAAGGGGGTCGTCCTTCGCCAGGTTCAGAAGAAACTCTGGGGCTGAAACCACCTCCCTGTTGGTCGGATCGAAGGCCCTGGAATAAAATAAGTCGCCAGAGCCGTCGTAAAATACCATAAAATCAGTTCCGAGGTTGGAGAAGGTCCAGTCGTCCAGGTTATTCCGGACGTAATCCTCGTCTTCGCCCATCATGAAATCTCGGGTATCATCCCAGGGAGCCCAATCCCCCCCGACCCGCTTCAGAGATGCTAGATCCTCCCGGATGTAGAAGAGGGTAGCTTCAACCTCTTGGTGGACGTAAGCCTCCTCTAAATCCGATAGAGCGTCCGTCATCAGCTGCCACATGAAGGCGCTGGAGATCAGGCCCATGATGAGGATCATCCCACCGGTGAAGAGCAAGACGCTTCTGCGTAACGTCATTTGACGGCCTCGGGCACTACCCGTACTGGGATCATGTGGTTCTAGGATATCGATTCCACTCAAACCAGTACTTTTTGATTTCTTCGACCGTCTTCTGGAGATCGTCGAAGTTGAGGGGCTTTGTGAGGTAGCTGTTGACGTGGCAGGAATAGGCCTTCTTGAGATCTTCATCGCTGGTGGAGGTGGTGAGGACGACGACGGGGATCATCTTCAGCCGCTTGGAGCTCTTCATCTCCCGGAGGACCTGGTGGCCGTCGAGCTTGGGAAGCCGCAGGTCGAGCATCACCAGTTCCGGAAGCCTCGCCATCTCGCGCGCGTGGAGGTATTCCAGGGCAGCCCTTCCGTCTCTGACCCAATCGATCTTCCCGGCAAATCCCAGGCGTTCGAAGGTCCTCATTATCAGCATTGCATGGGAGCTGTTGTCCTCCACCAGCAAAACGAGAAACGGCTCGTATGATGTCGGAATGCCTCCGGATTCCCGATTTTTGATCATGCCTTCTTAAACCTCGTCATCAGTCGGATCTCGTAATCTGCAACAAAAGGCTGAAACATATATGAGCAATAAATTCTCAATACAATACAATTCTATAAATTCTTTCTATTTTCCATTCTATGTCTTCGCCTTATTCCTTAAAGATGACGCCTCAACGTTCGACGATAGCTCGGACGGATGATGATAACTTCTGTCCGGGGATGCTGGGTAGGTTTGATCATGGGGAGCTGAGAGCTGCCAGAAGATTCGCGTATGGGCTCCTATAGAATTTTACGGGTTGATGAAACTGCCAGGGGGACGTTTCGAGCAAGTATGAAATGATCACCTGTGATTCTGATCAGATTATATCATTTATGAGCTGCGTTTTCACTTCAACTCATAGCGGATCGCCCCTTTCGGGCAGGCGTCGACGCAGCTGCCGCAGAGGATGCACTCAGCATCCTCCATCCTCCCCCGCCGGACCATATCGCTCACATCGAGGCTCATGGGGCAGCTTGTCGAACACCTTCCACAGTCGGTGCATCGGCTCCCATCAGCCGAGAGGCGGAGCGCCGGCCAGCCGACGAGATTTCGGATCTTCCTGCCGATGATCATGATGATCGCGATGGGGCAGAAGTAATGACAGAAGCCGCGTCTCCCGGCCAATATGGCGAATATGGTGATAAAGGTGATCTGACCATAGAATATGGTATATGCTCCTTCTTTCGCGATCGATATGCCATCTTCGGTGTGATAAAGGGGATCGATGGTTGTAAACCCTCCGGCGGAGTGAACTGCGAGGACGAGGGGAGCGAAGACTATGATAAATATCATGTATTTGAGCCAGTTCAGCCGCATGTTATTGGTCCACGTATCATTAATCGCAAAATAAATCTCCTGCAGGCCCCCTGCGGGACAGAGCCAGCCGCACCAGAGCCGCCCAAAAAATAGCGAGCTGATGAATATTAGGGCGAAGACTATCAGGCCGCCGGTGATGATCCCCTCCGAGGCGCCCTGAGTTATTATCGGGCAGGAGATATAGACAAAGGTGATGGGCATCAATACAAAGGAGAAGATGATCAACGCCTTGCGGAGCCGCTGCCTGTATCTCATGAGGTTTTTCATAATATATAAAATGCGAAGCACTTATGATATTTAGACTCCACGTCATCATTCTTCGGAGGTCGGGTCTGCCAGGATCTTTTCCTGGGCAGACCTCCAGCCTCTATTTGGCCGCCCACATATCTCGACGGGCATCGAAATCCACCAGGACATCGTCCAGATGGGCCGTCACCAACTGGCCGAACTGAAGAGGTTCCGCGGCTTCAATCGGGGACGGTTCAACCGGGCACGGTCCATCAAGCCCGCAAGCGTCTCCACCTCTTGTAAACGCCATGCTGGACGTTCCCGTGGGATCTATCACTAGCGCCACCCCAAAACGGCCGTCCTCCGCGTAGGTCATATGGGGTCCTCGAATGATCTCGCCGATGGGGCAGAGGTCCCTGATCATCTTCGGTCCCCCGACGCCGTCCAGACCCCCTCCACCACAGCAGCCGTCAGCCACCGATGAGAGGGCCATCGCCGCCAGGATCAACAAAACTATAGATCTCATATTTGCTCAACTCCCTATAACTACGTGTACCTGGCATGTAACTATGTAAGTACAAGCTAAATATCCATCGGATCCCATCTGCAAGGCCGGGGGGGTCAAGCCTTCTCCGGCCCGATCGAATTTCGGGCTAGTTTACGGCTGATAGCGATATCACATGGGACGTGAAATTGAAATCTCAAATTTTTACGGGGATGATCAAGGGTTGGTAAAAGAGCGCCGAGGGGGAGATTCGAACTCCCGCGACCCTTGCGAATCACAAGCTTTCAGTACAGAATTCCAGGCTTGCGCCTTACCACTAGACTACCTCGGCACGATTAAGACTTTTTGGACCAAAGCCGCGGATACGTCCCCGGGGCCATGACGACCCGCGAGGTCTTCGCCACAATCCCATTGGAGGAGGCCATCATCTCTTCGCTATTCATGGCGGCCTGGGCCACGGCAACTGCCTCTCCTTTCAGGGTATAAATAACTACCTTCTCCTCCGCCTTGATCCCTGATTCGAGGCTGAGGAGTCCGGGCGCCGCCAGGGGTGCCCCGTGACAGATGGCGTCGACGGCCCCGTCGCTCACGACGAGAGACGGCATGTGCCTCAATGCCTCCTCCACCGGCAGGATCGCCCGGCGGAGGAGGGATTCGTCCCCCGTCTCTCGCCAGATCTCCTTCGCGTCCTTGAGGTCGTGGAGGGTCACCAGAGTCCCGTCTTCACGAAAGGGGCCGCTCTTAGTCCTCCGGAGCTCCTCCATGTGGGCCCCCGTCCCCAGGGCGAGGCCGATGTCGTGGCAGAGCTTCCGGATGTAGGTTCCCGCCTCGCAGCCCGCCCGGAATAGGACCCTTGGCCCCTCGATCTCCAGGACGTCCAGGTAGTAGACCTCCCTCGTCCGAAGCGCCCTTTTGACGCTGGACTTGAGGGGAGGCCGCTGGTATATGACGCCCTGGAATTCGCCGCAAACCTCCAGAATCCTCTTTCGAGGGATTGTCGCGTGAACCCGCATCAGGCAGACGTACTCCTTCCCGGCGGCCAGAAGGGTCTCGACGACCCTGGTGGAGTCGCCGAGCATCGTCGGGAGGATCCCCGTCACCTTGGGGTCGAGGGTGCCGCTGTGGCCTGCGCTCTCTATCTCCAGAATCCTCTTCACCCAGGCCACCACCTCATGGCTGGTGGGTCCCGGAGGCTTGTCGAGGTTTATGCAGCCGAGCCGCATGTGGAGGTCCAGGGGCCGCTCCGCTGGCGAAAAGCCGTACCTTGGGTCAGTCCTCCCCACTCTCCGGACGAGAACCTCCCGGACCCGATCAGAGGGGAGACTTCCCACCATCTTCAAGAGACCTCACTGCGGCCAAGGCGATTGCGACAACCCCCTTCTCGTTCCAGGTACCGGTATCTATGACCAGATCGTAGACGGAGAAGTCGTCCACGTCTATGTTGTAGTACTTTTCGTACCGTCTCGCCTCACACTCCTCCCGGATCCTTGACTCCCAAAGGGCATCCTCAACCAGCTTCTCCTCTCGGGCCGCTATCCTCTCTGCCCGAACCCTCCGTTCGGCCTTGAGGAGTATCTTCAGGTCGGCGTCGAGGACGTGGCCTGAGATCCTCCCCTCGAAGACGCCTCCGGCCTCTTTTGCCATCGCCCTCTGGGCGTCATCTATCAGATAGTCAACCTCAGGGCTCTCTTCAGCGATCCGGCCCAGCTCCTTCAAGGATATCCCTCGATCGCTGGCGATCTTTCGAAAGAGCTCCCCCGAGTTGACCCAGCGGAGGCCGAGCTCTTTTGAGAGGATCCGGGAGAGGGTGCTCGTCCCAGTACCGGGAGACCCGCTGACTGTGATTATCATCCTGTACCGCCAATGTCCAGGGCTTTTCTTATGATCTGAGATATCGGTATCGAGCAGATGAAGTACCAGTAGAACCAGTAGAATATGGGACCCTTCACCGTCTCGGCGATCTCATGCCTCCCCCAGAAGGGGAAGTTGAGATAGAGAGAGTTCTGGTCGATATAGAGGTAAGCCCACATGAAGAGGGGTATTGATACGATCCCGATGTAGGCCATAGGCTTCAGCTGCATCTTCATCATCTTGCTCTGGTCGCCGAGCATCTCCCTCTGCTGGACCTGAAGCTGCTGCTGGCGGGCCTTGTCCCCGGCGAGCTGAGCCTCCCGAAGCTCCCTTTGGAAGCTCCTCATCGTCTCCTGCTGCCGTTTGAGGTAATCCCAGTCCATGGTGTACTTCTGGATGAGGCTCGCATAAAGGCCGGTTATGGCGGCGAGGGCGAAGAGTACCATGTGGAAGGGGAGGATCTCGGGGAGCCACCCGATAACCGCATCCATCACCTCTCCCACAGTGTGCCTGAACTCCGCGCTCACCATTATTCCCACCATCAGGGCGGTTCCGATGCCCAGGAGCAGGGCGTCGAGGGACTTTATGAGGCCGCCGTTCTTCATGCCGACTCACCGAAGAACTTACGCATCATCGGGTACATCTCCTGGATCTGTTCGCTGGCGATCTGCTCGTAGAGCCGATAGGTGATACTGACGGCCAGGAGGAGACCCGTGCCGCCAGCGCCGCCCAGAGTTCCCATGAGACCGGCGATGAGAGTTAGAAGGCCGATGATGACCCCGCCGATCACCGTCACCTTGGGTATGTACCTGCCGAGGAGCTTCTCAATGCTGACCGCATTTCTTCTGTGGCCCGGAACCTGAAGACCCGAAGCGTGGATCTTGGCAGCAACGCTCTTCGCTCCCATCCCCGTCGTCTCTATCCAGAATATGGCGAAGATCACGCCGCCTACGACCAGAACGAAGGCGTCAGTGAAGACGTGAAGCCAGATCTGCCAGCTCGCTATCGGCGAGAGGCCCAGAAGCTCCATCCCTGGATTGCTGCTGGAGACGAGACCGGGTACCCAGTCGATGGGACCGTTGTTGATCGGTGAGAGGTAGTACATGAGGCCGGATATCGGCTGGGGCGACGTGGCGCCCACCAGCTCCCCGGTCACCATGTCGTATTGAGATGTCGAGGTGAAGGTGCCGATGATGCTCGAATAAGCGGTGTAGACGATGTTCAGCCCCGCCGCTGTATCGGTGGTGCTGGCCGTGGTAACCGTCCCGATCTTCCCCGCGAGGAGGGTCCCCATCATCTGTATGTTCGCCTGAAGGGCCCTCACCAGGATCATGGGAAGGACGCTGGCGTAGACGAGCTTGACCGGGAACCTGCCTCTGGCGCCCCTAACGGCGCTGTGGGCGAGGGGTATCTCGACCCTCGTGCTCTCCACCAGAACGACGAAGAGGATGATCGCTATGGTGGACATCAGAGCCAAAAGGCCGCCGTCTATGAAGATCCGCTCAAGGCCGGAGGTGGTGAAGACGTCCTCCAGCCCCAGAACGTCGTTTGTGAATATGAATATCCATTTCGGGATTATCCCTATGGGCAACCCCTTGTCCCCGATCGTCCAGTTGAAGAGACCGGTGATGAGCGACTGGCTGACCCCGGCGACGATGAATAGGCCGACGCCAGACCCGATACCCCACTTGCTCACCACCTCGTCCATGAAGAGGATGAGAACTCCGCCGATGCAGATCTGGACGAATATCAAGAACGATATCACGCCGAGGGATACGCCTAACGCCGAGGCGAGTCCCTGGTCTGGGAGGAGATAACCGCCCATCACCTGGGGTAGCGCCTCCACGATGATCATGACGAAGACCAGAAGCTTTTGAGTTCCCTGGAAGATCGCCTGGTCCCGCGGGTCTCTCAGGTTCAGCTTGATGATATCTGCCCCCACCAAGAGCTGGAGGACGATGGAGGCGGTGACTATGGGCCCTATGCCCAGGAGCATGATGGAGCCGAAGGATCCGGCGAAGAAGGCTCGGTACATCCCGAAGAGGTCTATGGATGCTGGAGAGAGGCCGAAGAGGGAGACGTTGGAGAGGGCGAAGTAGAGGATGAGAATGCCCACAGTCCAGCTGAGCTTCTTCTTGAAGTGGACGTGACCTTCGGGCCTCTCCACCGCCGGCAGCCTCCTCACCAAAGGCTCGATCGCGTAGAAGAAGCTGTGCTGATTCATGATACCACTACTTCACCGCCGGCCTCTTCGATCTTCTCCCTGGCGGCAGCGGAGAAGGTTTTTGCGCTGACGGCGACGGGCCTTGAGATATTGCCCTTGCCCAGGACCTTCACCTTGCCGAGATCGATCCGGCCATCCTCGTCGACCATCGAATCCAGCTCGCCGACGTTGACAACGTCGACTTCCTTGGCGTTGTGCTTGTAAAATCCGTGCTTGCCCATCGCCCGGCCTCGCATCATCTCTCTTTGGAAGTGATGCTTGCACCCACCGGCATTGCCGCGGCCGCCCCTCGACCCCCCGCCTCTGCGGTTTTTGTGAGTGCCGCCGCCATGGGTCCGGCTGCCCCGAAACTTCTTCAGATTGCTTTTAGGCATGGTCCTACCTCATCTTCCAGATAAGATCCGAGATCGACTCGTGGTAGCCGAGCTCTCCGCCCTCTTTGACGGTCTTCTTGGTGCCGCGGTGACCCTTTCTCGGCGGATGAAGCCTGAATACCGGCTTGATCCCGGCGTCCTTGAGGTTTGCAGCCCCTCCGGAGACCGCCGAGGCGAACTCCTTTATCGTTCCGTAGGAGGTGTTCTCCTTTATGAACTGGTCAGTCAGCCGTATATTGCCGCTCAACCTTCCGCGCATCTCGAGCATCGACGCCAGAGAGTCCTCGTCGATCTCGCCCCAAGCTACGTAATCCTTCACCTTCTGGATCATCCCCCGATAGTGGGGGCTGTCTGGCACCACGACGCAGTGATTGATCCTGTGAAGTCGAAGCATCTTGAGGGTATCCTTGATCTCGGGCTTGGTTTTAACGCTCCCCCGAAGTCGCACTATCGCATACATCGTCAAACCCTCATGGTGACGGTATTCTTGAGCGCGTTGTAGGTGGCCTTTGCGAAGTTGAGGGTGGTCCTGGTGTTTCCCGATGACTTGGTCCAGACGTCCTGGATCCCGGCCATCTCCATCACCTTTTTCGCGGTCCCGCCCGCTGCAATCCCCAGGCCCCTAGGTGCAGGGATCAGGGTGATCGAGACGGACCCAGCTTTTCCCATCACCTCGAAGGGGACGGTATGACCTGCACCGCAGCCGCATTCCCAGCTTCCACAGCCGCGCTGTACCTTTATGATGTTCAGCTTGGCCACATCTATCCCCTTTCTGATGGCGGGTCCGACCTGGTTATCTCTGCCCTGGCCGATGCCGATGTAACCGTCCTTGTTTCCGACGATGACGGTGGCCCTGAACTTGACCCTCCGTCCCGAGTCGGTCATCCTCTGGACCATGTTTATGTCCAGAACCTCATCCTCAAGACCGGGGAGCAGGGCGTCGACTATCCCCGGCTCTTTGATCGGGAGCCGCGATTTGAGCGCCTCATCGAAGGTCGTGACTTGCCCCTCATAAACGAGCTTGCCCAGCTTGGTCTTGGGGACCCATTCCTCTCTATATTCCATCCTCAAAAGCTCACCCCAGTATCTTCTCGCGGACGGCCTCGAACTGAGCTGTGAACTCCACGCCCCGGTAGGCCTCTATACTCCCGCCGCGGATCCGTTCATCCTCCGGAAAGATCTCCGGGCTGTGGGGCACGTCTATTCCGGCGTCCACCACGCCCTTCAGGGCTGAGTATATCCTGTTGCCCTTGGTGTTGGCGTGAATCCCCATGTCCAAGATCGCCTCCGTCTCGCCCATATCCTTCATCCTCTTGCCGAAGAGAAGGCCCGCGAGGTATGATGCGGGGACGTTTCCGGTGTTCTGTTCATAGCCGAACTTCTTCAGCTCCCGGGAGTTGACGGTGAGGAGCGTTCTGTCGCCAGAGGGCTCTGCAACGATCAGCTGCAGGTTGATGTTCTTGTTTCCCTTTCTGATCACAAGCCTCGGCTTTCGTGAAAGGATCAGCTTGTATCTGAAGTGATAATCGGTCCTGCCCTCTCTCCGCCTTCTGAAGGGCACTTTGTATCGCGGTCCGGTTGCCATCAGTCACTCCTCGTTAGACCTTTTGCTTTGATGTATGCGTTGAGATGAGCTGTGCTGCGGTACTCGCCGCCCTTGGCCTTCCGATAGAGCATCCGATAGGTATGACGGTCGATATCGCCCTCTTCCCTCAGCTCCTTCAGCGTCCGGCGAAGAGCCCGGATCTTGGTCATCCACATCTCCTTCTTCGGAGACCGGGAACCCTTCGCCCCCTTTCTCCTGCCCGGCCCTTTCTTGTGGCCGTAGGCCCTTTTGGCGGCCCGAGCCCTGTATCGAGCGCGACTGTTCCCCTTCTTAGGCTTCGCCTTGATATTTCCGGCCTCGATCTGAGACCTGATGTCATCTCTCGTTATGGCGTCGGCTATATCGCCGGCGGCGTCGGGATCGGGGTTGATCCAGACCCTGCTCTCTCCTACCTCGAGGACTGATGCCGCAAGCCTCTTCTGTGTTGAAAAGTTCGGCAACTCAGTCGCCTCCGGAGGTGGGGTTGAGAACCTTCAGGTTCATCTCCCGGGCCACGGCCTCGATCTCGTCTCTCTTCTTCATCCCCACGGTCCCGGCGATCCGGACGGCACACCCCTCGGCCTCCAGCAGATCCTTGGGATTTCGCACGAGAACCTCCTTCATGCCGCAGGGATGATACCCCTTGACGCCTTTCGGGCTCCCATAGCCGGCCTTGACGAGCTTTCCTTTGGCCGCTATATGCTGTCTCAGCTTGTTGTGCAGCCCCCGGGGACGTCTCCAGCTGGGCGAGAGCTTAGTCTTTTTATGATGATCGCAACGGTTGAACTCGGGCTTCTTCTTCTTCTGCCTCGCCCGAACTTTCATCAACCTCTCAGTTTCGGAAGTCAAAATCCGTCACCTCTTCTCCACCAGGTATATCCCGTCCTGGAACACTCTGATGTCGAACCCTCTGACCTTGGTCGCTTGCTCGATGTTGGCCATCGTCTGGCCCACAAGCTCCTTATCAATTCCGGTGACGATCACAGTGTCGCCCTTGACCTCCACCTTGGAGTCGCCCATAATTCGAGCGGACCGGGGCTTCCTCTCGCCCAGGAAGTTGCTGATCAATAGCTCCCCCTTGGCAGCCTTCAGCTGTATCGGGAAGTGAGAGTACACGGCTTTCATCTTGTACTCGAAGCCCTCGTTCACCCCTTTGATCATGTTGTTCAGGTGGGCGGCCAGAGTTCCGACCATGGACCGATGCCGCTTCCTGGTGATATCGGCGTCCACTACCAGGCCGGATTCGTCTTTTCTGATCTCTATACCAGGATACCAGAGGCGTCTCGAGACCGTCCCCAGGGGGCCGGTCACCGTCACCACGGCGTCGTCGCTTATTTCCACCTCGACGCCCTCTGGAACTTCTATGCGTCGTGCCAACTCTTTGACCATCGTGACCACCTAATAAACGTAAGCCAAAAGCTGGCCGCCGATCCCCCGCTCTCTGGCATCGACGTGAGATACGACCCCTTGGCTCGTGCTCATGATGAGCACGCCGAAGTTCCGAGAGGGAAGGAATCTCTTCTCCCACTTCTCCAGGTCCAAAACCTGGGTAGAGAACCGAGGCTTGATCACGCCGCACCTATTGATCTTTCCTTGTAAGTTGACCTTGAACATGCCGGACTTACCGTCGTCTACGAATTCGAACTCGCCGATATATCCAAGATCTGCCATAACTTTCAGGGTGTTGCCGATGAGCTTGGAAGCGGGCTGGATGACACATTCACTTTTGCCGACGTCTTCTGCGTTCTTTATGACGGACATGGCATCGGCAAGCGGATCTAACAGTACCATTTGTCATCACCTACGAGTACTTCTCAAAACCCATATCCTGGGCTATTTCTCTGAAACACTGTCTGCAGAGATAGATTCCGTATTTTCGAATGAGCCCCGGCCTTCTGCCGCACCTCTTGCAGGAATTTGCGCCTCTGCCGAAGCTCTTGGTATCGGTCTTCATGCCGCCTCCACGATCTCTACGCCGTACTTATTTTTGACGTACTCCACGGCGTCATCTTTGGTGACTCTGTGCCTGGAAGCTATCTTCCCTCGAGCTATGCGCCTTCGGGCCACCCGATATCCGGGCCTTTTTAGGGCCACGGAGACGTCCATGCCGAAGATCCCTATGTCGGGATCGTACTTCATCCCCGGAAAGTCGGTATGCTCCTCGACTCCGAAGGAGAAGTTGCCTGTGTCGTCGAACTGGCCACGTCGGAGGGCGCCGCCCGCCACCTCCAGGGCCACTTTCAGGAACTCTTCAGCCTCATCGCCTCTCAGGGTCAGCCTGCACCCGATCGGCTCGCTTTTCTTAATCCCAAAGCCCGGAAGGGTCTTTTTGGCGACGGACCTGACGGGGGTCCGATTCGTTATTGCGCCGAGGATCGTCTCGGCGTTGACCAGCCTCTGGCCGCTCTCACCGGTGCCTATGTGGACGGTCACCTTGTCGACCCGCGGCTCCAACATCGCGTTCATATCTCAGCCCCCAGCTTAATGGCAGGCTTGTCTTTGCCGATCATGAAGACGTGATCAACGGTCGTCTCGAAATCCTCCTTGCCGGAGATGATCACCCTATTGGGCCGAGAGCTTCTGACGACCTCGATCTCCTTGATCGTCCCGACCTCGCCGGAGTGAGAGCCCCCGACGACCATGGCGAGGTTTCCCTCTTTGAACTCGATGACGTCTGCGATCTCCTTATCGGGTATCGAGAGGATGACCGAGCTTCGAGTCGTATAATCGCCCTCTGCGAGGATGTTCGTCCCGTCGTTGAGGTTCAGCTGCATTTTGCCGCCTTTGAGAGTCGTCTTCTTCTCTATCCTGCAAAGCTTTCGAGCTTCTCCCTTCTCCAGCTCGTGGAGGTTGAACCTCCCCTTAGCGTCCTGAAGAAGCCTGTACTTCTTGTCCAGAGCCGGGACCGATATCACGTCGAAGATCCCCACGGGGAACTTGAGGTCCTTTCTCGCCGTTCCATCGATGAGAACTCCGCCCTCGTGGAGGACGCGTTTTGCCTCTCTAGAGTTGTCGACCAGCCCCAGAAGATCCCTGACCACGACGACGAGGGGGATGCTCCCCTTCTCAGAGTGGGGGCCTGGTTTGCTCTTGGCCACCCACATGTGGGTCTTCCTTGCGATCGGCCAGCTTCTGGGACTCGCAACCCTCTTCTGATGTCTGCTCACCTAAATCACCTGGAAAAGATCTTCTTCCTTTCTTCGTCGTCCATCTCCATATTGGTGATGACGACATTAGAGGGCTGGACTGGCCTTGGCACCTCGGTTCCATCGGCCCGGAATACGCTCACACCGGCTACGTGGATGGCGCCGCTCTTCAGGTCTGTCTTCTCTACTTCGCCCTCGGTTCCCGCATGGTCGCCGCGCATCACCTTGACGGTATCGCCCACTTTCACCTGGGCGCTGCGAGTCTTCATCTCCTCGCGAAGCTCCTTGGAGAGGGCGGCGTGGAGGTACTTCTGCCGTTTGTGAAGGGGTGCGGAGAACCTCTCTTTTCGCTGTTTGCGTGGCTGTTTGCTCTTCATGATTATCACACTATTATCGACGCGGCTGATGCGATCTTTCCGTAACGCTCAGCCACCTCTCTGGCCACTGGCCCCTTTATCTCCGATCCCTTGGGAATTCCGGCAAGATCGGTGATGACCGCCGCGTTGTCCTCGAACTTGACCCTCAGGCCGTCGGGCCTGCGGAACTCCTTCTTCTGGCGGATGATCACCGCTGTCAGGATCTGCTTTCTCATCTCCGGAGTCCCCTTCTTTACAGATACTACGATCATGTCGCCGATTCCTGCACAGGGCATCCTGTTTTTAACGCCCCTGTACCTCTTCACCGATATGATCTCGAGCACCCTGGCGCCGGTGTTGTCGGCGCATTCGAGCCGAGCTCCGGCGTTGATGGGCCTCGAGATGTTGGCCTTCAGCCCCTTCATCGCACTACCTCCACCACGACGAAGGACTTCGTCTTGCTGAGAGGCCTGCACTCCGCGACCTTGACCACGTCACCGACCTTCGCCTTCAGGCAGGGCGGGTTGTGAGCGTGGAGCTTCGAGCGCCTCTTTTCATACCTATCGTACTTTGCTATCTTCCTTTCGAACTCGCGCAGGACCACCACAGTATCGGTCATCTTGTCGCTGACCACCGTTCCGTCAAAAACTTGACCTCGAACGGAAAGTTCTCCATGAAAGGGACATTTTGGATCGTCACAGGCCTTCTCAGGTGACTTGACGCCCAGTCCGACATCCCTCATAATTTCCACCTCGATCTCCGTATTTTTTTGTTAATCCTGTTTTCGGGTTGTGAGACTAAAACTGAGCCCACTGCCTTCACCTTCAGGCCCTGGGACAGGGTAAAAAGGAAGCAGTTGCAGGACTTGGGAACGCGTTTGTCTCCACTCCTGGTCTCGATCAGAAAGGTGTTCCGGGTTTCGTCGACGACCCGGCCTGATATCCCCTCCATGGAAGGGTTTCTGCTCTCGACCACCTCCACAAAGAGGCCTATCAGCTCATGTCTGACGAGATTCTCAGGAGTTATCATCACGCCGTCGCACGCTCCCTCTGTATCGTCTTGATCCTGGCTACGGACCTCTTTATCTCCCTTATCCTGCCGGGGTTCTCCGGGGCGCCGCCAGAGACGACGAGCCCCCTCTCCCGGATCAGCTCGCTCTTGAGCTTTTCAAGCTCCTCGCCCAGCTCTTCGGGGCTCATATTCCTCAGTTCATCGACCCTGAATATCGCCATGTCAAGTCACTCTCTCGTCTCACACTTCGCTCTTCGGCTCTTCCTCGGATACGCCCTCTGCGGGAGACTCCTCGACTGCCGTCTCTTCGGCGATCGGCTCTTCGGCGGCCGATTCAGATGAAGTCTCCTCCAAAGCTTCAGGCTGCTCCTCGGCGGCTCCCTCTGCGGGAGACTCCTCGACTGCCGTCTCTTCGGCGATCGGCTCTTCGGCGGCCGATTCAGATGAAGTCTCCTCTAAAGCTTCAGGCTGCTCCTCGGCGGCTCCCTCTGCGGGAGACTCCTCAACTGCCGTCTCTTCGACGATCGGCTCTTCGGCGGCCGATTCAGAAGGAACCTCTTCTTCGGTGATCTCGACGGTCAGATCCTCGACGACTATCTCTTCGACGGGCCCCTCAGTCTCAGACTCCAGAAGCTCCTCCAGCTCGTCCTTCTTCTCTTCGGCGGGAGCCATCTCCTCGGGAGCCTCTTTAGAGGGCGGAGCTATCTCGAACCTGTCGGGAGGTATGGCGTCGGGAGGTACGATCCTCACCTGGCACCCTATGGTCCCGAGCTTCTTCACCGCCACGGCGTATCCGTGATCCACAATCTCCTGGGAAGGTTTGCCCGAATGCTTTACGTAACCGGCCAAAAACTTCTCGACCCTGGATCGAGGTCCCGTCAGCTTGCCGCTGAGGATGATCTCGCAGCCGAGAGCTCCGCTTTCCATCACCCTCCTAAGGGTGGTCTGGCCAGCCTTTCGGAAGTACCAGCCCCGCTCCAGGGAGGTAGCCAGCCTGCTGGCCACGACCTGGGCGTTCAGCTCGGCCTTGCCCACATCCTGAACGTCGATCTGGGGGTTGTCCAGCCGGAAGGTTCGGTCCAGATCTCGGGTGAGCTTTCTGATCAATTTGCCGCCCTTCCCGATGACCATTCCAGGCTTTTCGGCATAGACGGTGATCTGGATCCCCATAGGGGTCCTGTTCATCATCATGCCGCCGTACCCGGCCCGACTGAGCTCCTTGGACAGATACTCGTGGACCAGGGCTTTGGTGAAGCCGTCCTCTACAAATTTCTTCTCTACGCCCAAGTTAGCTCACCTCGGTCAGTACCATCTCTATAGAGACGGTCTCTGTGTCTTTGGGGGTGGCTCTGCCCATAGCTCTCGGCATCCAGCCCCTCAGGGTTCTGCCCTGCTTGGTGGAGACGTGGGTGATCTTCATCTCAGCGGGGTCGAGCCCCTTGTACTCCGCGTTGCTGGTGGCGTTTATCAAAACGCTCAAAACGGCCTTCGCCGCCTTCTGGGGGTACCTGCCAGCATCCCAACCCACGAGGCCCCGCCTGTGGGGGATCTTCTTGTTGTGCCGCTTGAAGGGAACGGGCCTTTTAAGGGCGATCACGTCTTCGAGGTACTCTTTCGCGACCTCGGCCTTCATTCCCCGGATGGTGCTGCAGATCTCCAGAGCATGCTTGGGCGAGATGTGATGTTCTGTGCCCATCGCCCTGGAAGATTTCTCATTCTTTTCAGGGGTGATGGAATATTTCAGTCGTCCCAAAATTCACACCTCACTTCAACGGCACAAACTTGCTCGATCGGGTGGCTCCCACGCCAGCGCTTCCGTGAGATACTCGTCCCCTGGTCAGGGAATACTCGCCAAAGTAATGGCCGACCATCTCCGGCATGATCTCGACCCGGTTGAACATCTTGCCGTTATAAATCTCGATCGTCTTTCCCACCATCTCGGGAAGAACTATCATGTCCCGAAGGTGAGTTCTCACCACGTCTCGATCCTTGACCCTGGAGAGCAGCCTTCTGTGATCCTTGGTCAGGCCCCTCTTCAGCCGTCTTCGCTGCCTTGCGGGGAGAAGCGCCATAAGCTCATCGGTGCTGAGCTTCTTCAGCTCCTCGACCTTGAGGCCGCGGTAGGTGAACTCTTCTTTCCTCTTCGGAAGCCTTGATCCTGATTTCCTCGCCAAAACAATCCCTCTTTAACGCTTTCCGGTCCTTCTGGCCGCAATAGATCCAACCTTACGACCGGGGGGTGTGTTCCTACTGACGGTCTTGGGCCTTCCTGGATGCTGCCATCCGCCGCCACCGAAGGGGTGGTCCACCACATTCATGGCCACGCCTCTGACCCTGGGATACTTGCCAGCCTTGGACTTCATCTTGTGGTACTTCTTTCCAGCCTTTACGAAGGGCTTGTCGGTCCTGCCGCCACCGGCGACGACGCCTATCGTCGCCATGCACTGGGGGCTCAGCCACTTCATCTCTCCGCTGGGGAGCTGGACGACGGTCTTTCCCACGTCGTGGGCTATGAGGATGCCGTAGACCCCGCTGGACCTGGCGAACTGGCCGCCTGATCTCGGGCTCGACTCGATGTTGCAGATGGGGATCCCCTCGGGGATCTCCGCCAGAGGGAGAGAGTTGCCCGGCTTTATCTCGGCTGAGGCGCCGCAGGCTATCTCCTGGCCGACATAGACGCCCTCGGGGACCAGGATGTACCGCTCTTCATCGTTGTCGAGGACCACCCTCGCCACGGGGGCGGACCGGGCAGGGTCGTGGACGATATCCTTCACGAGGCCTCTTACAGTCTCGCCGCCGTCCAACTTCACGTGCTTCAGCTCCGCCCTGAACTTGTGAGAGGGAGCCCGATAAGTCGGGGTTCCCCGACCTCGGTTCTGTTGTATTAATCTGTGCCCCATAACCTCACCTCACAATAGTCCCAGCGTGGTGGCCAGCTCATTGGCGCTGCCGTCTACGGCCAGCTTCACGGCCGCTTTCTTCTCGCCCTTGGAGGTGATCATCGTCCTTACTGAGACTACATCGACGCCGTAAAGCTCTTCCAGCTCCTTCTTGATCTCAGTCTTGTTGGCTTTGATGTCCACCAAAAATTCCATGGTATTGTCGGAGTCAATCATGTTCGTGACCTTCTCCGTGATGAAGGGACTCTTAATGACCATAGGTCTCACCCAGCCATCTCAAAGAGGATTCAGTCCAGACGGTGAGCCTTCCTGCCTGGGTTCCGGGAGCCAGAAGCTCGGCGTTCAGCCTGTCCACTGTGGTGATGTCGACGCCCGGAAGGTTTCTGGAGGCCTTGGTCAGCCCGCCATCTTTTCCCGCCACAATCAGCAGGCTTTTTGGCTGCTTGTACTTTCTGCCTCGCATCTTGCCCCGGCCTGCCCGGACCGTCCTGCCGTTTTTTGCCCTCAATACGTCTTCCCAGAGGCCGCATGCCGCCAGGAAATTTCGGACCTCGACCGTCTTCTCGACAGCTTCCAGGTCGTCTTTTGCGACGACTACGGGTTCGCCTGGGAATACGTGGCCCCTCGCCCTCACCAGATCTGCGTTCGCTGTGGCGGCTATCGCCGAACGGATCGCCTTTCTCCGCTCTTTGGCGTTCACCTTCTCGGTCCTGTCCGCCTCGGGCTTTGGCGGGTGGGCCCTGCGGCCGCCCTTGGCCTGGGGGACCCGAGCAGCTCGTCTTCCGTTCATGATCCTTGGAACACGAGAGACTCCTCGGCAGGTTCCCCAGGATTGGGCAGAAGTCTTGAGCCCCGAGAGGTTGCTGGGACCGTAGGGCTGGAGCCGGTTGGCCTGGGCCGCCAGAACCGCCCTCTTTATGAGGTCCGGCCGGAACTCCTCGTCGAAGACCGTTGGAAGGTCTACTTCTCCGACCTCACTGCCTGATAGATCGATAACCTTAGCCTTCATCACAATCCCTGCTTTGAGTCTGTGCTGACGTAGAGGACCTGGGGCGTCTTGGCCACTGCGTCCTTTGCTCTGACTGCGTTTCTCATCCTGACCAGCCTCTTCGCGGGGCCGGGGACGCTGCCGCTGATGATGGCGTACTCCCCTCGGACGACGCCGTATCCCAGGAATCCGCCTTCGGGAGTGATCTCGCCGCCATCGGATCCCATGGCCAGAATTCTTTTGTTGAACTCGGTTCTCTGGTGGTAGCCCATCTGGCCCAGGAGGGGAACCGTCCACCTCACGTGGTGGGGGTTCCAGGGGCCGAGGTTGCCTATGTGGCGACGCTTGCCGCCTCGGGAATGTTTCCTCTTTTGAAGCATTATGCCCCAACGCTTGACGGGGCCCTGGGTTCCCTTCCCCTTGGTGATGGCGGAGACGTCGATGATCGAGCCGGTGCCGAAGACGCTGGATATGGGCACCGAGGAGCCGAGGAGGCCTTTTGCCAGCTCGAACTGATCCGCGATATTGCTGCCGTTCACCTGGATCTCCATCAGATCGGGGTTCTTCTTGGGAACGCCCGTCAGAAGCTTGGGGTTGGTATAAGCGATCAGACGCAGCTCAGCCATCTTGTCTATTTGAGATTCGATCTCATCGAGAGGTGCGCCCCTGTTGTTCTTGGGGACGGCGATCGACCTTGCGAGGTATGGGTCCAGCTTCTCTGACCAGGCCTCTCCCGCAGCCCTTATGCCGCCGTTGTACTTCTCGTAGACGCGAAGGGCGGCTATACTCAGGGGTGGTGTCTCCAGAATGGTCACAGGCACGCTGATCTCCATGCCCTCCGTGAGGCTGTTGGGCTTGTCGTCGATCATTATGAGATGGGTCATACCGGCCTTGTACCCGGCAAAACCGTCCATTCTGGCTCTCTCCTCGCCAGCGGCCCAGTATCTTGTCCTGGGGACCTGGCTCTTAGCCCGTTTTCGGGGGCTGAAGGCCAGCGAACCTCGTCTTGGTCGGTGTATGGTTGCCATTTAGCCCTCCAGTGATCGCATCAGGTTGACCTGGGATAAGGTGGCCACTATCGCCTCTTCAAGCCTCACCGTCTCGGTTCCCTGATGCGGTATGGTGTTAATCACGCAACATCCTTCCATCGTTTCGCTGCTCAAGAACGCATCAACGCCGCGTGCGGGCGAGCCGAAGACCACCTCCAGACCACGCCGTTGGCCCTGACGCACCGTCTGGGCCAGAAGGTCTAGGGTTGCTGGCTTACCACGCCTGGACGTGACCACCACTAGCCCGTCGCTAGAGCGGACGTGTTCGTCCAGGTTCGGGATGACCTCTGTCTCGTAGCCCCAGTAGTGAGGTATCTCCGATCGGTCTACCGGCTCCGCGGCGAGGGGTTTCAGCGAAAAGACTCTGACGTTCAGGCGCTGCCCTGCTCTGTACCGCGATGCGGTCTTGAGGGGCAATGGGCGCTCAACACCTATCTCCACCCATGCGCCGTTGTCAGATCCCACTTCATCGACTACTAAACCTACTCGATACTCGCCGACCTTGAGCGTTGAAACCTTTGAGCTTGTGGGATGATGAGGGGTGCGCAGCGGGGGCAGAATGCCGACGTACCTCAGGGCTCTTTCCCGAGGGAAGAGCCTTTTACGGAGGTACTGGGGCGTCTCTGCGTACTGCAGGACCCGGGATATAAACCTTGAATCGTCGAACTCCGGATCTTGGTAGATGACGATCCTGTCCACCCGAAATACCGCAGCAGCCCGCGCGATCGTGCCCACCTTGAGGGTGCGTATCCGCTCGTCCCGCGACTCCATCGTTGTGGAGGACGGGATCAAGATGGTCGTCTCGCTGCCACCGATCATCGGATCTTACCCCCAAGACCTATTCTTGATATAAAAAGGTTTGGAGGAGAAAAAGAGGTCGATCCAAAGGCCCCTTCGCAGGCCCGGTCGCCGGCCCGTTTATAGGCCCGATTCCAGGCTCGTCCAAAAGCCCCTTCGAGGACCGGATCTTTCGGCCCGTCATCGTCTGATAACATGAGTTGCTCGCCTCGCCCCAAACCTCACGCCTCCACCCCTATATTATATCTCTCGTCAGGGGACGGGCTTAAAGGTCCGAGGGTCGAGGGTGAGGGGCGTCTCGCAGTAGGAGCAGATCGTCTCCAGGCCCGTCTCGGCCAAAACCGCCCTCTCCACCACCTCCAAGGGCGGGAGGTACTGGGTCATCTCCTCGCCACAGAGGGGGCACTTTATCTTCAGCCACTCAAGGCTCGTGAGGTCCCTTATAGTTAGTATCACCTCTCCCAGGGCGTCGGAGTAGGTCTCCCGGCTGAACGTAATCGGCTTGAGGTGCCTTATGAGGGCCGGCATCTCCACCCCCGTCTCCAGGAGGGGTATCACCAATTGGTCGATCCCGGAAGCGAAGCCGATCTCCTGGTTGACCCTCGGCGAGACAACCCCGTCCAAAGTAAGCAGCGCGATGACGCAGTCGGAGTGGCGGATGGCAAACCTAACCCTCTCTCCCGGCGAGATCCCCCGGGCGCGCCGATAGATGGCGACGAAGCTCTCCAGGCCCACCCGCCAGAGGGCGTCGGCCAGCTCCCGGGCCAGGGGCTCGTCCTCCTCAGAGTGGGTGATGTAGACTTTTGTGATCATGAGCTATGGACTCCAGGGGAGGGATGGTCGGCAGGGGTATTCACGGTTTCCGGTGGTGGTAGGCTGGGCTGATGACCTGGACCGTCGGCAGAATGCGCATAAAATTTGATTCACTGGGGGGGAATACATGGAATACGAACTTTAATCAAGGGAATACCTCCTATAGGCACTCCCATGAGATAGTACCGGGCTCCTCGTTGTTTTCCTGCGAGCAACTTCAGGATAGCGATAAGCGGACTCGATCATGCAAATACCTGCCATGATTTCCCTTCAGAGTCAACAGGTAGCGATACATCTCATGATCAATCCAATTCCCTGCAGTCATGAAGTTATAAAGACCAGGCCACAGGATTCGATATCACTTAAATCCACCCACACAAATCAGCGAGGAGCCAATTAGGACGAACGCAGGGCTAATCCCTGCCGTTTCAAAGGCGGGATATAGCCCGTACCTATCGATAGGCATTTATATACATGGTCGCCACATATATGTAGGTCGGGATGACCAAACAAGAGCATTGGATAAGCGCAAGAGGATGCGTCTATAACGTGTATTACCACTTCGTATGGTCAACAAAGTATCGAAGGAAGGTTCTTATTGGTTCTATCAAGGGCATGGTCAAGAATCATTGTCTTACAAAGTATATAACGGATGCTGCTTGGAACAAACTGATAACTGCCACGTCTTACAAGGCAGAATGGGCCGGTAAACGTGTTGAACTGGTGAATCCTTCAAATACATCCCAAATATGCTCTCGCTGCGGCCAGCTGGTTCAAAAAGATCTATCCGAGAGAGTACACAGATGTCCTTTTTATGGTCTGACTCTGGATAGAGATCATAATGCAGCCATAAACATTCTCAGACTGGGGCTACAGTCTGTGGCGAAAGCTTAGATGACCGCCAATTTATTGGCATGTGAAATTATGGTGACAGAGAAGGTGAAACGAGAGCTTGAGATGCTTAAAAGGCACCTGATAGTCCTGAAATACGTCGTGGAAAACGAGCCGATCGGCATACTCAAGGTGGCAGAAGAGACGGGAATACCCAGCCACAAGGTCCGATACTCGTTGCGGGTGTTGGAGCAGGTGGGGCTCATCGCCGCCTCGGCGCCGGGAGCGGTCACCACAGAACGTACCGAGACATTTCTGAGAGATCTGGACTTGGAAATAGACCAGCTTCAGGAAATGGTCAAAGGGCTGAAGGAAGTCAAGATCGAGCGGTAGTATCCAATGCCCCTCTACATAGAGATCGCAAGAACTCTGGAGGCAGTCTCCAGAGAGGAACGAAGAGACGATAAGGCCCAAATTGTGGCATCTCTCCTCAAAGGACTTCCCCCAGAAATGCTCCGACCTACAGTCAGACTTCTATCGGGCAGGCTCTGGCCCCCCTGGGAATCGCGGGAGATGGGGATAGGACCCGAGATCCTTAGGGCAGCTTTGGAAGAGCTCTCAGGCCAAAGCATAACGCCCGAAACGAAACTGACCGACATGGGAGATCTGGCTGAAATGCTGGTTTTGAAGCGGCCTCAGCAGACCCTCACCACGTCGACTATGGATGCTCTGCAGGTTTATGACTCCCTTCGGCAGATCTCGGCTCAAAAGGGCAGAGGGTCTCTTTTCAGAAAGAAATCCTTCCTGAAGGGGCTTTTTCTGAACGCTCGCCCCATCGAGGCCAAGTATATAGCAAGGACCGTCCTGGGAAGAACAATGGTGGGTTTGGGTCCATCCTCGATGTCAGCGGCCATCGGGTTGACCTTCTCAGTGGACGAAGCCCTGGTGAAGAGGGCGTATGCCCTTCTGCCGGACTTTGGGATGGTGGCCCTCAACGCCCTCAGAGGAGAGATAATGGAAGTGGGATTAGCACCCCCAAATCCCGTCAGGCCCATGATCTTTGGGCGGGAGAAGAGAGCCGGTGATGCGATCGAGAGGGCAGGCACTGCGGCTTTCGTTGTCAGGTATGGTGGGCTGAGGGTGCAGGTGCATAAATTCAACGATCAGGTTTTCATCTATTCAAGCCAGCTTCGAGACCTCACCCCTTCTCTACAAGATCTGGCAGAGGAGGTGATGAGGATCAAGGGAAACTTCGTCCTGGAGGGAGAGTTTCTCCTGGTCCGTGAGGGCAGGATCCTGCCCCAATCGGAGATGGTCGGCAGGATCAACCTCAAAGGCAGGCCAAGAGACGCGGCGATTCCGTCCCTCTCGGCATCAGATCTTCTCTACCTCGACGGGGAGGCGCTGGTCGATAAGAGCTACTCGGAAAGGAGACGACTATTGAGCAGGACCCTGAAGGATGTGGCAGGAAAGCCCCTATGCTCCAAAGTATTCCTGGCAGAGGAGCTGGTTTCGGACGAACAAAAGAAAGCTAAGGAGCTGCTCAAAAGGTCGTTGGATCGTGGTTTTAGAGGATTGCTACTGCGCGATCTTGGCGGACCTTATGCCCCTGGTTCTACGAGCCGGTGGGACGTGGTTATATCTCAGATGCCGGACTCTTAAATCCTATCTGACGGATCGAGGGATCCCTTGGAATGCTGTGACCGATTAAATCTCAAAGGCGTAGAGCCCTTTCCCACAGGGACTATAATGAATTATTATATAATCTTCTTTTCAAGTTCAAAATAAAAGTCGAGGAGGGCCCATTTTCCCGAGAATACGGCCACGAAAGTCTATATATGTGAAGAATACTGAGTTCTTTGAGAGCCGGTCAGCAGGCGGTTCTTGTCAGAGGGGAGAATATTTGAGCTCAGTATGTGAATATGTTTAGAGAGGAATCGGAGGAAGGATTACATGACAAGAGGATTTTTGGCGGTTTCGGCGGCGTTTATGGTGGCCGCCATCATATTATCGCCAGCAATGGCATATACCATTTGCAGTTCAGCAAATCCATCATACACCATCGGTTCTGGAACGCCCTATCAGTACACGATTGATCCCAGCGCTCGTCAGGCCTATACCATCGGCTCTGGAACGCCCTACCAGTACACTGCGGGATCCAACGGCCTCCTGGCCTATACCATCGGCTCTGGAACGCCCTATCAGTACACAATTGATCCCAGCGCTCTCCAGACCTACACCATCGGCTCAGGAAGTCCCTACGAGTACACCATGGGATCAACCGCGCTCCAACCTTACACCATCGGAATGGGAACCCCCGCAGCGAGTATAGGATCTTGCGAAGTTACGGCCCCTGCTACCATCAAGGAACCTGCGGCTGAGGAACCTGTGGCTGAGGAACCTGCGGCTGAGGAACCTGTGGCTGAGGAACCTGTGGCTGAGGAACCTGTGGCTGAGGAACCTGTGGCTGAGGAACCTGTGGCTGAGGAACCTGTGGCTGAGGATCTCATGAATATAGTCGAGACGGCATCTGGAGCCGGCAATCTCAACACCCTGGTGATGGCAGTTGAAGCAGCAGATCTTGCGGAGATCCTGAGTGGCGATGGACCCTTCACCGTCTTCGCGCCCACGGATGACGCCTTTGCAATGGTGACAGATCTCGACATGAATGACACCGAAGCTCTGACCGAGATTCTGACCTATCATGTCGCCCTTGGCGAATACATGGCCGCAGACCTGGCCACCATGTCCACAGTCGCAACCCTCGAGGGCTCAGACCTCGCCATCGAAGTCACCGATGAGGGCATAAAGATAGGTGGCGCCATGGTGATCGAAGAAGATGTGGTCTGTAGCAACGGCGTAATCCAGGTCATCGATGCGGTTCTGGAGATCCCAGAAGAGACGACAGAAGCTGCGACGCCCGTTGAGACGACTGGCGACATCCTCGGCGATATCGTCATACCTGAGACGACCGAGACAAACGATACCCTCGGCGACATCGTCATACCTGAGACGACCGAGACAAACGATACCCTCGGTGATATCGTCTTCCCACCTGAGACGACCGAGACAAACGACACCCTCGGTGATATCGTCTTCCCACCTGAGACTACCGAATAGACTCTCGAAGACATCGTTCAATCCCAGGTGTTAGAGAAAGGTGAGGGCAGAGACTTATGCCGAATTTGTCTCTGCTCGAACTTTTTCTTAATCCCGATTTTTGTTCCCGCGAGCTTTGTGCCTGCAATGTCGACTGTGATGATGCACATCGGTTTTTCTAAAGCTCCTCCAGAATCGCGGCTATCTTTCGCTTAAGCTCTGGAAGGTCACTTTCTACAACAGACCAGACCAGGTTGGTATCCATCTCGAAATAGCGGTGTACCAGAGCGTGACGCATGCCAGGCTTCGTCAATGACCTGAAGATGATGAACGACCCAATTTTGAATAAGCTCGTCGTTCTCAAAGCCCTCTTTGCCTTCAGATGCGTATTTTTCTATTCGCTCGATCGCTTTGATGATATCGAGAAGCCGTTCCCGATCATCCCTCATAAGGCAACAGCTTCCTTCAAAGCTCGGTCTCGAATCGCGGACGGAGCCCCTTCTCCGTCACTACGTCGACTGGGCGGCCCAAGAGGTCCTGGAGGTCCATGAGAAGACCGCCATTGACAGCCCAGAGGGCGTGCGGGTTTTGCGCCGTCTGGGGTGGTGGCGGCCGGGATCGAGCTGCGAGCGGGCCGGGCGGCGCGAAACCCTCGGGATGGCACCCACCTGGGCGATTTCTGAGTGTCAAGATGAAACGGTGAATGGTTTTTGGAGGATACTTTCACCATTAGGGATCACCAATCACCGAGTTCGCATCCGAGTGAATTGAAATAATTACTATTTTGTTCAATTATATCTGGAATAAGGTTTGCAAGCCAAACATTGTAAAGGCCCAACTGAGGGCTCTCGTTATCAAACTCTCCTGAGTAGATTCCTATTAAATATTTTTTGATATTCATCAGATCTTCATAACTGATATTCGAACTTGGACGAACGATTGGTTTGGTAAGAACCGGACTACCACTTGTTCCTTTGTGAAGATGTGAATCGACGAGTATTTTTGGTCTTCTCATAAATGGAACGGAATATACTGATGCTATTGTTGCGTTACGGGCAATAGGCAAATTATGGTATGTATCGCTATATCTCGGTGGACATCCAATTACAAGAACGGTGTCCCCAAATTTTAATATTTCAAGTGGTACGGGATTTATTGGGGCAGGTGATTGATGGAGGAAAGCATCTTCTGCAGCATTAATATCTAATGTCGATCGATCAGGAATCAAATCGCTAGAACTGAATGGTTCTACTGTGTATTCTGATATATCATCTCCCAATAAAATAGCAACAACATCAATAATCTCTTTGTGATTATAACCAAAATTATTCGAATGTTCTAGCAATAAAGGCTTTTTTGTGTCATTCTTATCATCATTGTAGAGTCGTATTTTGTAAAGTCTGTTTTCACTAAGATCCTTTCGATCTATATGCAATTTCAAATCGAGTCGTTCTGGATAATAGCCCTCTTCTTCGTCGATAACTACATGTCGATTTGTGATAAAATATATTTTATCTCTATGTTTATAAAAGAATCCAGTCGCCTCGCCTATCGGATGTTCTCGACTATTATGGTCTCTACAGATGCAAGTTACCGGCGCTACTGCAAAGATCTCCTTATCATGAATTCTCATTAATAATTGCCCCAAAAAGAGTACAGATACTTACTGAATTTTTACTCATCCACCACCATCCCCATCAGCCTCCACCCCTCGACCTTGCCGTAGCCGCCGCGCGCCGCCTCCCGCTCGCTGAAGGCCTCCATCTCGTCGAGCTCGATCCCCGAGCCCATCACCGCGAAGGGGACGGGCTCTGCGGTGTGGGTCCGAAGGGCGATGGGGGTCGGGTGGTCGGGCAGGACCATGACGCGCCAGTTGAAGCCCGACTTTTCGAGCCCATCGAGGACAGGGCCGACGACCCTCGCGTCGAAGCGGCGGATCGCCTCGATCTTCTTGTCGAGATCGCCGTCGTGGCCCATCTCGTCGGGGGCCTCGACGTGGAGATAGACGAAGTCGACCCGGTCGAGGGCATCGAGGCAGGCGGCTACTTTTCCCTCATAGTTTGTGTCCAAAACTCCGGTGGCGCCGGGGACATCGATCACCTCAAGCCCCGCGTAGACCCCCATCCCCTTGAGGAGGTCGACGGCGGAGATGACGGCGCCCTCTATGCCCCAGATCTCGCGGAACTTCGGCATCGAAGGGGCCTTCCCCTGCCCCCAGAGCCAGATCATGTTGGCGGGCCGCTTCCCCTCCCTCTCGCGCCGCAGGTTGACCGGATGTTCTGTGAGGATCGGGACTGACGCCAGCATCATCTCGCGCAACTGGGCTGCGCCCTCGCCCTTCGGGAGGTGGTCGTCGATGAGCTGGCCAGAGATGTCGTGGGGCGGGGTGCAGTCTGCCAAAAGGCCATCGTTCTCCTCCTCGACCAGGAGGTTTCGATAGCTAACGCCCGGATAGAGCTTGGCTTTGGGATCTGCTTTTGTGAGGGCTGCGATCAGCTCGCGCCCCTCCTCTGAGGAGATGTGACCTGCGCTGTAGTCGACCATTATCCGCTTCTCGACGTCAACGTTCACGAGGTTGCACCGGAAGGCGACGTCCTCGGGACCCAGGGCCACGCCCATCGCCGCCGCCTCCAGAGGAGCGCGGCCGCTGTAGTACCTCTTCGGGTCGTATCCCATCACCGAGAGGTTCGCAACGTCGCTTCCCGGCGGCATGCCGACGGGGACGTTTGTGGCAAGCCCGCCTCGCCCCCCGCGAGCGATCCTGTCCATGTTGGGGGTCTGTGCCGCCTCAAGAGGCGTCTTTCCGTCCAGCGCATCGATGGGATGGTCTGCCATCCCGTCTCCCAGAAGTATCACAAGCTTCATTCTACCTCCCAAACCTCTTCGGCCTTCGATACTTTTCGCCTTGTGCGTCTTGCCTTCGCGTCCATCTTTATACGTGGCAGCGCGCGGTTCAACAGCGCCCGCTTGCTCACCTATCTCTACATCCTGTTGGTGCCGGCCTTCTCAAGTCTTTTCCAGTGGCAGCTCTCTTCCGGCCACCTCATAACGCAACCATATGGCGTCGCCCCTGACCCTCTCCATATGCGTCAGCCTGAGCTGGATGAATCCGTTGGCGGATTCGACGTCTCCTTCGTCAAAAAGGCTTGTCCCTCTCCGCCCTCCTACGAGGGTGGGGCAGATGAGAACGCTCACCTCGTCGGCCAGACCCTCTCGCAGAAGAACGCCGTTGAGCGTCCCCCCACAGTCTGTGCGCACAGACTTTACGCCGTATCGGGCGTTGAGCTCTTCGAGCGCCCGCCGGAGATCCACGTGATCGTCGCCGACGATGATGTATTCCAGATGTCTCTTCCCGAGATAATCCAGATACGAAGTCGGCGTAGCCTCTGAACAGAGCACCACTATCTTTCTCCACCACGGCTCCTGTTGAAGGAGCCGCCAATTGTGAATCCTGCCGCGACTGTCCGGAACGACGAGGAGGGGGCGCGGCTCATAAATCAGATCTTCCGTTCCAGGCGGGGGAAGCTTCTGGGGTGGGTCGGGCGCTTCCACGGCCGCCTCTTCGGGCTCGTGCCCACCCAAAACGATGATCGTCTCGCTCCCCATGAGGATGGCGTCAGCCTTCCAGCTGTAGGAGAGCTCATAGTACAAGAACATCGCATCGGGGGAATCGGAGACCCTGTCCAGCCGGCCATCAAGGCTCGAGAGGTTGTATATCGCGACTTTTGGCAATGTCGTTGCTTTCACCTTCTCGATTCCCCTCACACGAAGAAGGTGCTCATCCCAGATTCTGCCATCGCCTCTTTCGCCTTCTTCTTCGCCCTGGCCTTCCGCTCGGCCTCGGGCAACTCCTCCTCTTCCCTTCTTCTCTTCTCCTCCATCTCCATCCTGGCTAGGTGGTGGTTGAGGACCTTGGCGAGCCGGTTCAGCTTCTCCCTCTGACATGTAGCTCCCCTGGTGACGCCGTAGACGATGTCGACGACGGTTCCCAGAGTCTCGACCTTGTTCTTCGGCGGCGTCACGAGCCTCGTCTTGACCCCCACCTTCGCGAAGTCCTCGAAGTCGACGGGGCTCTGACATACGACCACCGCCGGTACGTCCGCCAGGGCCAAAACGTCCTTCGCCTTGTAGACGACGTGAGACCTGATATTCCCGAGGTGGATGACGGCGATCTTGTGCCTCTCGATCTGCTCGATCTCCTTGGGAGAGAGGCCGAAGGTCGGGCCAAATCCCCGAGATGCCGATGGGAAGTTATCGGGAACCCCTGCTCCCGACTCCAGGACGAGGACGCTCGTCTGGATTCCCTCCCGCCGGAGGCCGTAGGTGATCTCGCAAACGGGCTTGGTTATGTGCCTTCGCCCCGGAGACATGGCGATGGCGATTACATCTGGTCTGGAGGCCTCGGAGAGGGTTCCGCGCTGGGCGAGGCCACCGCCCTTGGCGAGCCCCATGCTCTCTCGGCAATCCACAACCTGGGTAGTCCTGCCGATCATGAGAATAGTTCGGAGTCTAACGCATATTAGCCTTTGCCAGCCGTTTTTCGGATCCGTCCGCGTCCTTTAAGCCCCATGGCGCCAGATGTGATGGCATGCTCTCTTTTGTTGGCCTGGGCCTCTACGATGAGAAGGATGTCTCCGTGAGAGGGCTCGAGACGATCAGAGAAGCCGATATGGTCTATGCTGAGTTCTACACCTCGAGGCTGATGGGCTCCTCGCATGAACAGCTCCGAGAGTTCTACGGCAAAGAAGTTCGTCTTCTCAGCCGGGAGGAGGTGGAGGTGAGCCCCGATGAGTGGATGAGCAACGCCCTGGATAAGAAGGTCGCATTCCTCGTGGGGGGTGACCCCATGATCTCGACGACCCATCTGGACCTTCGTCTCCGAGCCCTAAAGATGGGGATCACTACCCGGATAGTCCACTCCTCCTCCATCGTAACCGCCGTCTCGGGGACCACCGGCCTTCAGAACTATCGATTCGGAAGGTCCACCTCGATACCCTACCCCTACTTAGCAGGAGGAAAGAGGATCGTCGCTCAGAGCCCCTACGAGGTCGTCGTCGATAACCTCGAGCGGAACCTTCACACCCTCCTCTTCCTTGACATCCAGACGGATAGATTCATGACCGCCGGCGAGGGGGCGGCTCTACTACTGGAGATGGAGCGAAGTGCCGGTAGGGATCGACTGGCTTTCTCCCTCGGCGTTGGCGTGGCCAGGGCCGGATCCGAGGACGCCAAAGTATTGGCCGACTGGCTCCCGAGGCTTGCAGAGTGCGACCTGGGGGGGCCCCTCCACATCCTCGTAGTGCCGGCGAAGCTCCACTTTATGGAGGCCGAGGGGCTGGTGGCCTTGGCTGGGGCCCCTAAGGAGATCCAGGAGACGGCAGAACCCTGACCGGGAAAGCTTTAATAATCTCTAGATATTCTCCCAGGAATACTGGAGGATTATAGTGCCCAAGATATCGGTGGAGATTCCCCAACACATCATCGATGACGTAAACCGCCACGTCGGAGACGACGGTAAGTTCGTAAACTTCTCCGACGCGGTCAGAACGGCCCTGAGGAAGATGTTGGACCAGCTCGACGAGATCGACCGCCGCCAGGGAAGGCTGAAGGAGGGAGGCGAGGAATGAGGATGGGGCTATCCCTGGAGTTCGACGCGGCCCACCGACTTCCGGGCTACGACGGAAAGTGCTCGAGGGTCCACGGCCACACCTACGACGTGGAGGTGGTCTTGGAGGGTCCTGTGGACGATGAAAACGGCTTTCTGGTGGACTTTTACGATCTGAAACAGATCTTGAAATCTGTTTTGGAGGAGCTGGATCACCGGGACCTGAACGAGATTCTCAGTAACCCCACCGCGGAGAGGATTGCAGAGCACATAAAGGCCAGCCTTGAGAGCCAGCTTCTGGACAGATCCGCAAGCCTCGTATCAGTGAAGCTCTGGGAGGGAAAGAACAAGTGGGTTATGACCGAATGAGGCCTGAGGCGGTGTGTCTCTCTTCCGGAGGTCTCGACTCGACGGTGGCGGCGGCCAAGGCCGTGCATGAAGGCTTTGAAATCCACTTAATCCACATCCAATACGGCCAGAAGGCAGAGAGAAAGGAAAAAAGGGCCGTCCAGGAGATCGGAAGATCCCTCGGCGCAGCCGAGGTCAAGTTCGTCCGGACCAATCTGTTCTGCGACCTGACGCCCCTGACGACGGCCGAGGCCCCCATCCCGACAGGGGACGAGGTGGACATCGAGAGTCCCAAGTCCACGCCTTCCACCTGGGTCTATTGCAGAAACCTCGTCTTCGGCTCCATGGCCGCGGCCTACGCCGAGGCGATGGGGGCGGAATGCGTCTTCGTCGGCTTCAACGCCGAGGAGGGGAGATCCTACCCGGACAACAGGCCGGAGTTCGTTGCGAGGTTCAACTCTCTCCTGGAAAAGTCGGTCGCCTCCTTCAGCAGGCCACCGAGGATCGAGGCTCCCCTCGTCGACCTCCTAAAACCCGATATAGTGAAGCTGGGCTCGGAGCTCGGAGCGCCCATGGAGCTGACCTGGTCCTGCTACAGAGAAGGCGAGGTTCACTGCGGAGAGTGCGAGGCCTGTCAGCACCGAAGGCACGGATTTTTGGAGGCGGGCGTGGTTGACCCCACAGAGTATAGATGAGATCGGCTTTCTAGGAGAGATATTCTCCTCATTTCAGGGCGAGGGCCCCCTGATAGGAAGAAGGCAGATCTTCGTCAGGACCGCAGGCTGCAACCTGAACTGCTCTTATTGCGATTCGCCGAAGTTTCGCCGGGACGTCAAATTTTGTGGGGTAGAAGATCCTTCAGTCCCGGGCCGTCTCAGGCAGGCCAAAAACCCGATAAATCTGAACTGGACGATGGACCAGGTTCTAGCCCTCTGGACCATCGGCACTCACAGCGTCTCAATAACCGGGGGCGAGCCCCTCTGCCAACCACAGTTCGTGGAGGCCCTGGCCATGAGCTGCTCCGAGGAGAACCTGCCCGTATACCTCGAGACGAACGGCTTTTCTCGAAGTCGCTTCTCGAGGCTGATCGACTGGATCGACTTTGCGGCCGTCGACATCAAGCTCCCAAGCCACAGGGCGTGTCCCACCCACGAATGGAGCTGCCTTGTTGAAAACGAGCTTGCCTGCATCGAGGGCGCATGCAGAGCTGGGATCGCCACCATAGCCAAGGCGGTGATCCTGGATTCGACGTCAATGGAGGAGATAGAACAACTCTGCCGCCGTCTCGAAGGTCTGGAGGTGGCCTTTGTCCTCCAGCCGGCTTCGGGAAGGGGGAGACCGGTTCCAGAGAGGCTGATGCGCCTCCACGAAGTCGCATCAGAGCATCTGAGAGAGGTGGTGGCCATACCCCAAGCCCATAAGATGATGGGCGTTCTCTGAAAGGAGGAAGGCCCGAAATAACGTTCTCCTTCTTTATCAGATCAGATCGACAGATTCGTCCTTCCTCTCAGCGATCCTCTCTCTTACCATTTCCCTTCTTTTCTCGGCGTTCTTGTCGTAAATCTCCTTGTAACGATCTGAACGCTCATTCTTCTCCCATCTCGCGACCCTCCTGTCGAGAGCCTCGAACATGTACTTCTCTGCGGCCTTGACCGTCTCAAGATCGCCCCGGAGAACCAGAATCTCCCGCTCTTCGGTATCTCCATCAATGAGGCCGATCTTGGCGTTCCGCCTCACCGGATCCAGCTCGAAGTTGTCCACCAGGTCCTGGATTACGCTCAGGGGCATCCCGATGGGAATCGCCAGGTCGTAGAGCCCCGCAAGTTCTTCTTTGTTATCAATTTCAGCGTCGGCCATCCCATAATCACCTTTTAGTCCTCATCCCTTGAAGATTTAAGTCTGTCGAAAGGCCAGACCAAGAGTTTCAGAAGCCACCAGATCGGCATCTGTGAGCATTGCGCGTTAGCTGCGGCAAGCCAGCTAGAAATCCCTCGTCGTCCCAGGATGAGGATGGGGCAGCTCAATCCTGGACGAGGCCCGGAACCATTCTAGGGAAACTGTTATTAAGGGGTGGCTCAATCAGAAAGGCTGCCGGGCCCGTAGCTTAGCATGGTTGGAGCGCACGGCTGATAACCGTGAGGTCACGCGTTCGAATCGCGTCGGGCCCACCAGAAACCAATTCGTCCGTTTCTTTCAAAAGTTTATAGGTTGTTTTATTTAAATCAAATCTGCTCATTTCTCAGAAGGCATTGTGGGAGCCGGGGATTACTCTCCGGAGATGTCGCCCACGAGGGTCGTGTTCATCACGTAATTGAAGCCCAAGGCTGGGGTTCCGCACCACCCTGCCTGCTCGAGGATCCCCATGAAACATACGCCGATGAGCTTTTTGTGCTCGATCTTCCCGAGAAGATCGGCCATCTCCTCGATGCTAACCCCGATCTTCGGCATCGCCATCCCCCCCAGGATCACCACCACGTCGGCATCTGCGCTGGTGGCATCGCCCAGCTCCATTCCGTATTCTGTGGCCACCATCTTTCTCGTCTTCTCGATGTTCAAGTTCGGGACGAAGGCGAGCTTCTTGTCCCTGATGGGAAAGGCCAGAAACTCGGCGAAAGGAGTGCAGAACCCCGGAGTCCCGACGAAGGTTATGCTCTCGTCGTCCTTCACCAGATCTCGAAATCCGTTCAGCATTCCACCAAGTCCCTTGATATCGGTCATTTTCTTCACAAAATCCCTCCGATACTCTAAGAACCCCCAAAGGTTTTAAGCTTTAACCTTTGACCTATCGAGCAGCTTTGCTCGGATTTCCGGGTAAATGAGAAAGATCGATATGATGATAGCTAGTGACTACTCCCCGCCCTGAAGGGCGGAGCTTCTAGCTTTTGGCAGAGACTGTAGCCCCAGTCTCAGAATGTTTATCGCCGCGTTCTCGTCACGGGACATTACTAGCCCGCATTGAGGACATTCATGGACCCGCTCCGATAGC
>LGFT01000055.1 GCA_001509375.1 Methanothrix harundinacea
CGTTTCAGCGAGAGTAACTCGGTCTCGGTCGCCCATCCTAAGCTTGAATGTAACCGTTCTAAGCACGTTCATATATCAAGTGGTTAGATGATATATACTTTCCAGAGGTGTAGGCACGCGCTCCTCCCCGGCCTAAAGACCGGGGTCTCCGCGCTGCTACGAAGATGAAGCAAGAGGAGAGCAGCTCCACAAAAAATACCGTCACCCTCTTGGAGGCCGGGGAACAGGTTCAGATCGTCGCCTTCGGCGACTCCATATCGGCGGGATTTGCGGTCCGAAAGGGCTTCGATCACTTCTGGCTCGAAATGCTCAAAGAGAAGTACCCACAGGCTGAGATCGCCATCAAAAACGAGGGGGTCTGCGGCGCCACCAGCTTCGACGGCCTGGCCAGGCTCGACTGGTCGGTGATCGCTCACAGCCCGGACCTCGTCACCGTCAACTTCGGCATAAACGACATGTATATGGGGATCAGGCTCGGCAAGTTCAAGAGCAACGTGATCGAGATCACAGAGAAGATAATCGAGGGGTCGAAGAGCGAGATCCTTCTCCTCAGCTCCGAGCCCCTGCTGACCCCCAAATTCGACAAAATCGTTCTAAGCTACTATCAGACCCTCGAAGACGTCGCCGAGGAGATGGAGGTGGGGTTCGTGGACGTATACGGCGCCTGGATGAGAAAAGTGGCCGAGGGCGTGCCCCTCGAATCCCTGATCCTTTCGGGCCTCGACCACCCGAACGAGCTCGGATACGAGATCATCGCCGAAGAGCTGATGCGCTTTTTCTAGCCCCTTCCATCTCCAATTCTGGCCCTACCCTTACGGCCCTCCATCATTTTGCCTCCCAATCTAGCGTTTTCCCTCCATCTCGTCGACGAAGGCGTTCCACCTCTTGACGTCGCCCATCTTCTTCTTCACCGCCTCTTTTCCCAGGTCCGTCTTGTGCTCCTTTCTCTCCAGGATCTCCCGGAGGTCCATCAAGGTCCTGATGACGGCGGCGGTCTCCTCGAAGAGCTGGTGGGCTTCCTCGCGGGTCAGCCTCTCCTCTTTCAGCCTCTCCTCGTCCCGGCTCTCCCTCGCCTTCAAAACCCGGATCAGCTCTTTTATCTCCGGGGGAATTTTGGGACATGGTCATTATATTCTGCTTTTCTCATCGTTTAATATATCGGCGCGTTCTGTGTTCTCCCCCAACTGTTCGGCCCATTTGAGAAGATATGCGAATTTGATTTGGAAAGTTTTATCAGCGGTTGGACCTTCATACAAGACCGCTGGGCTAGCGCTGTCAGGAGGGGAGCTGAACTGAAATACGAATGTGCAGATCTGGGACCGAATACCATAGTTGAAGGACCCATATTTCCCGAGCCGATCGAGATAAGCATGACCGTGCCATTGGGCGAATCCGTCAAGATCATAGGCAGGGGGCTTAGGACCGGCCGGTTTTACGATCCGGTTTTGTCGCCAGAGCAGCTAAAGACCCTCAGAAACATCGGATCGGTGATGGAGTCCTTCGACGGCGACGCATTTAACTTCCGTTTGGGAATCGAGGCTCTGCGGCTGGGAATGGCCCACGAGTACGAGGCGGGGCTCCTTGTCAAGGAGCTGAAGATAAGGGGTCTGATCAGGCGAATTCTCATAGTTACCCCTGCTAACCTGACCTTTCAGTGGCAACGAGAGATGAGAGAGAAGTTCGGGGAGCGGTTCGAGGTGGTAAGGGGTGTCGTCTTGAGGGCGAACTACGGCACCAACCCCTGGCAGGAGAAGGATCAGGTCATAACATCGATGCCCTGGGTGGCTCGGATCGAGGATGCCAAGGAGAGCCTGCTTCACAGCCATTGGGATCTGGTCATCGTTGACGAGGCTCACAAGATGAGTGCCTACTCTTCCGAGAAGAAGACCCTAGCCTATCAGCTTGGCGAGGCCCTCTCGGAGATGACGGATCACTATCTGCTCATGACCGCAACGCCCCACAAGGGCGATCCCCAGAACTTCTGTCTTTTTCTCCGGCTTTTGGATGAGGACGTTTACGGCGACGTGAAGAGCCTGGAAGAGGCGATGCGTCATCACGAGGCACCCTTCTATCTTCGGAGGGTCAAGGAGGCGATGGTGACCTTCCCAGATCCGGATACTGGGGAGGCAAAGACCCTATTCACCAAGCGGGACGTTCGGACGATCGAGTTCGAGATCGATAGCGATGAGCTGGAATTCTACGACGAGCTTACAGGCTATGTAGAAGACCAATCGATCAAGGCTTCCGAGGACGATTCGGCACGGGGCCGGGCGCTCGGATTCACCATGGCGATGCTACAGCGCCGGTTTGCATCAAGCATTTATGCTGTGAGGAGGAGCCTTGAACGGATGCGTGATCGTCGGGAGAAGATCCTGGCAGATCCCGATGGCTATCGGAGAAAACTCGTGCTCAAAGGGGTTCCAGAGAACTTCGACGACCTCCCCGAAGAGGAGCAGCAGAGGATCATCGAAGATCAGGAGGAGGCGGTCGCCTCCCTCAACCCTGCCGATCTGAAAGCGGAGATTCAGGAGCTAGCCCGGCTTATCGATCAGGCCCGAGCATTAGAGGAGAGGGAGATCGAGACGAAGCTCGCAAAGCTGAGAGAGGTCATCACCCAGGAAGGGATCTTCTCGGACCCGAAGATGAAGCTTCTGATCTTCACCGAGCACAAGGACACCCTCGACTATCTGGTGGAGAAGCTGAGGGGCTGGAACCTTTCAGTGACCCAGATTCACGGCGGGATGAAGGTCGGAAGCAGGGACGAGTCCGGAACTCGCCTCTCTGCGGAGCGAGAGTTTCGGGAGGATTGCCAGGTGATGGTGGCGACCGAGGCGGCGGGCGAGGGGATCAACCTTCAGTACTGCTGGTTCATGATAAACTACGACATCCCCTGGAATCCGGTCCGGCTGGAGCAGAGGATGGGAAGGATTCATCGATACGGTCAGGAGAAGGACTGTCTGATCTTCAACTTCGTTGCCATCAACACCCGTGAGGGGCGGGTTCTCCAGAAGCTCTTCGAGAGGATAGAGAAGATCGAGATGGATCTCGATCCGGATCATACCGGCAAGGTCTTCAACGTTCTGGGAGACGCTCTGCCCTCAAACCAGCTGGAAAAGATGTTGAGGGAGATGTACGCTCACAACCTGACCGAGGACGTGATCAAGAGCAGAATCGTGGAGCAGGTGGATGCAGCACATCTGAAGAAGATCACCAACTCGACTCTGGAGAACTCCCTCGCCAAGAAGGAGCTTAATCTTTCGGCCATCGTGGGGAAGAGGGTGGAGGCGAAGGAAAGAAGGCTTGTTCCGGAGGTTGTCGAGGACTTCTTCGTCCAGGCGGCACCTCTGGCGGGAATGAGTCCAAAAGAGGCCAGAGCGAGTCGGCACATTTACCAGATCGGCAAGGTTCCACGAAAATTGAGAGCGGTCGGGGACCGTTTGGAGTCTGAGTCGCGGTGTGGGCCTCTTGGAAGCGAGTACAAAAGGATCGTCTTCGATAAGGACCTTTTACAGGAGGATGCAACCCTTGAGTGGGTTACGCCCGGCCATCCCCTCTTCGAGTGCGTGAGGATATACTCTATTGACTGTGTAGAGGATGATCTCAGGCGGGGCGCGGTCTTCTTCGATCTGCATCGAGAGAGGCCCGCGAGATTGGACGTTTACTCGGCTGCTCTAAAAGACGGGCTGGGCGCCACCCTGAACAGAAGGCTCTTCGTGGTCGAGACAGGTCTGGACGGCCAGATGTCGGTCCGTCAGCCGACCCTTTTTCTGGATCTGGCGCCAGCGCCTTCGGGGACGAAGGTCCCAAAGGTTCCTGATGGAAAGGAGCTTCCCGGCTGGGAGGTGGTGGAGAGATACCTTTACGAGGCGGCGTTGCAGCCCTTCAGGGAGGAGGCGAGCTCCCAACGAAGCAAGGAGGTGGAGGCTGTATTGCACCATGCTGAGATCAGCCTGAACACCATCATAGATCGGGTGCAGTGTCAGTTTGCGGATCTTCACCAGAAGAGAGAGTCCGGCTCGAAAGAGCAGGGCCTTGAGGGAAGGATAAAACAGTTCGACGACCGGCTCGCCGATCTGAACAACCGTCTTGAAAGGAGGAGGGCGGAGCTGGAAAAGGAGCTTCACTGCACCATCTCTGATCTTCACCGACTGGGATCTGCCTGGGTGATTCCCCATCCCGAGAGGAACGATCCCGGAATTGCGCCGATGGTCCGTGATGAGGAGATCGAACGGACCGCCGTCGAGGCGGTCATCGCCCGCGAGGAGGCACGGGGCTGGAAGGTTGAGAGCGTCGAGAGCGAGAACCGGGGTTTTGATCTGATCTCCCGGAGGCTACATCCCGAAGATCCGAAGACGGCGTTGGAGGTCCGGTTCATCGAGGTGAAGGGGAGGGCGACGGTGGGCGAGGTCGCCCTGACCGAGAACGAGTACAAGACCGCCGCCCGTTTGAAGGAGGACTACTGGCTCTACGCCGTCTTCAACTGCGCCAGCAAGCCCGAGGTGAAGCCGATCCGTAATCCCGCCAGGCTCGGCTGGGCGCCGGTGGTGAAGGTGGAGCATTACAGACTGGGGGCAGAGGTAATACTTTCTGCCGATGAGGCAGTTTCTCGGGAAGATGTGGAAATCAAATAGCCGTCAAAAGAATATCGGAGGTCATCCATGTCTCATAAGCAAGAGATAAGAGATCCTATATACAATTTCATCCGACTCGGTGCAGAAGAGCGTAAGGTCTTGGACTCGGTCCCATTTCAAAGACTTCGCCATATTCATCAGTTGGCTCTCACCTCCTTTTTATACCCGGGAGCTACTCATAAGCGATTTGAACACTCATTGGGCGTCATGGAACTTGCGGGGCGGGTCTATGATGTAGTAACTGATTCAGATAATTTGATAGATAGATCTGTCCGGAAGTTGGTACCTCGAAAAGGCGATTACAAATATGAGTATTGGAGACTGGTTTTGCGGATGGCGGCTCTTTGCCACGATCTGGGTCATTTGCCATTTTCGCATGCTGCAGAGAAAGAGTTGCTACCAGATGGTTGGAATCACGAACGCCTGACTCTAAAGATCATTAGAAGCGAAGAAATGAAACCAATATGGGATGATATAAAAGTTAACCCGGAAGATGTGGCAATGTTGGCGGTAGGGCCTGAAAATTACAAGGGAAAAGAGTACTCTGATTTGGAAGCGATACTATCTGAGATAATTGTGGGCGATGCATTTGGCGTTGATCGCATGGATTACCTCTTGAGGGATTCACACCATATAGGTGTGGCATATGGGAGGTTTGATCATTACAGGTTGATCGACTCTCTTAGAATTCTGCCACGCGGTGATGATTCCCAAGAACCTGGACTTGGTGTGGACGAAGGTGGATTGCACTCAGCAGAGGCTTTAATTCTGGCCAGATATTTCATGTTCACCCAAGTGTACTGTCATCATGTCAGAAGGATCTACGATATACATCTTAAGGATTTTCTTATGAAGTGGCTCCCGAAAGGACATTTCTCCACCGAACTCGATGAGCATTTAGCAATGACAGATAACGAGATTAATGTTGCCCTGCTAAGGTCTGCCAATGACGCAAAGCTTCCAGGACATGATGCAGCAAAGCGTATCGTCAGAAGAAATCATTTCAGGCTATTGTATCAGAGGAATCCTTCCGATCTGAAGAAGAACCAAGAGGCTTGCAGAGCGGTTTATGAGGCCGTGAGCGATAGCTTTGGTGAAGACGATGTGCGGTTCGACTCCTACCGACAAACGGGAGGAGGACTGGACTTTCCAGTATTGGGCAGAGACGGTCGTATAGCGTCTTCTTTATACATGTCTGAAACTTTGGCTAGGGTTCCGGTGGTTGCTGAAGAGTACGTTTTTATAAGTCCAGAGATAAGAGAAGATGCTAAGCGCTGGCTGGAAAAGAATAGGGAAAGTATAATCGCTTCATCTAGGGAGGAGGATGAGGAGTCATGAAGAGGCTGCAAAGGGATGCTGTGTTGTTATCGTTGCTGGAAAAGATGCAGGCACATGGAAGTTGGTGTGGTGAGACCCATCTCCAGAAGGCGACCTACTTTCTCCAAGAGTTGATGGAGGTTCCCCTGGGGTTTGATTTCATACTTTACAAGCATGGCCCATTCTCATTTGATATGAGAGATGAAATAACGGCCATGAGAGGAGATTTCCTGATCAAGTATAAGCCTCAGCCTTATCCATACGGGCCCAGCTTGGTCCAGGATACGGGAAGTGATCAGCTTAAGGAGAGGTTCTCCAGAACGATCCAGCAGTACTCCAAAAAAGTGGACTTCGTGGCGGATACCTTAGGGAACAAAGGTGTTTCCGAATTGGAGCGTCTAGGGACGGCCCTTTATTTTACAAGGCGCCAAAATGTCGATTACGAGCCGTTGGATCTTCAGATACATAAGCTAAAACCGCATATCTCTCCAGAGGAGGCACAAGAAGCCCTGCAAGAAGTGTCAGAGATCTTGAAGATGGCCAAGAAGGCAAAATTGGTCCAGTGAAATGAATTCGACTAACTCTAAACTAATTGCCGATTGCCTTTTCCAGGCCATCCCTTTTCAGCGATGTCTGGCGAACCGTGCCTGAAGCTCATTGTAATCAGGAACGAGCAGCCGAATAATATGTTCCTGGATTAGCTTCCTGTGCCTTGTTATCAAGTACGACTTCAATCGCTTGCATCCACTGCCGCTAATTGCTGGATTTTGGATCATCACATATTTTACCGATCATGTCGCTATCAGCAAAAACACGTCGATAGTCTATCAACGCGTCGATAGAATTTGCGTTACGAGTCTATAGAAACCAGAAGGTGACCCAAGAATGATCCCTTACCCCAAGCGACTGATCGAGGTGGACCTGCCGATAAAGAGGATCAGCGAGCACGCCCGGCGGGAGAAGTCGATCAGGCACGGCCACATATCGACGCTCCACATCTGGTGGGCGAGGCGGCCTCTCGCGGCCTGCAGGGCCGTGGTCTGCGCCTCCCTCTGGCCCGACCCCGCCGATCCGGACTGCCCGCCGGAGTTTCGAGAGGCTGCGGCGGAGACGATGCGCCGGTTTGACGAGGTCAGCCGCGACCGCGTCGGCGGGGACCCAAGAGACCTCGACGACCCCGACCAGCTCCAGAGGGCGCTTCTCGACTTCATCGCCGAGTTCGCCAACTGGGACCGCTCATCCGACGAGGCCTACCTGGACGCCGCCCGCTCACTTACCCGGTCCGCCCACGAGGCCCTGGGGGGCCTCCCCGGGACGCGGCCTCTCGTCGTCGACCCCTTCGCCGGAGGCGGCGCGATCCCCCTGGAGGCGCTGCGGGTCGGGGCCGACGCCTTCGCCTCAGACCTCAACCCCGTCGCCGTCCTCCTCAACAAAGTCGTATTGGAGTACATCCCGAGGTACGGCCAGACCCTGGCCGACGAGGTCCGCCGGTGGGGGGGCTGGATCAAGGAGGAGGCAGAAAAGGAATTGGCCGAGTTCTACCCCACCGACCCTGACGGCGCCGTTCCCATCGCCTACCTTTGGGCGAGGACGGTCACCTGCGAGGGGCCGGGCTGCGGCGCCGAGGTCCCCCTGATCCGCTCCCTCTGGCTCGCGAAGAAGCAGAACCGCTCCGTCGCCCTTCGGATGGTCCCGCGGATGGACGAGCGGAGGGTGGAGTTTGAGATCCTGGAGGACGTCAAGGCGTGGGAGGTCGGCGAGGGGACGGTCCGCCGGGGCTCGGCCACCTGCCCTGTCTGCGGCTACACCACCCCGGTCGCCTCGGTCCGAAAGCAGCTGAAGGCCCGCCGGGGCGGTACAGAAGATGCTAGATTATTTTGCGTTGTCATTACCAGGCCAGGACATAAAGGAAGGATCTTCCGATTGCCAACAGATGTGGATCTGGATGTGGCAAAAAGAGCGTCTATGGAATTGATGCGCAAGAAGTCAACGAACAATGGTCCCCTATCTCTAGTGCCAGATGAAATGGTGAATCCAAATCCGCATGCTATAAATCGCCTACCTATGTATGGCATGATCAGATGGGGAGATGTATTTAGCCCACGCCAGGCTTTAACATTAAGTACGCTAGTTCAAATTATTTGTGATGCCGACAAACAATTAAAGAAGGACAATGACGAATTTAATGAAGCTGTAAGGACAGTACTTCGATTGGCCTTGAGTCGCTTTACAGATATTTGTAATTCTCTTTGTATGTGGGAAACGACAAAAACACAAGTTCGTCACGTTTTTACTCGTCAAGCATTACCGATGCTATGGGACTTCGCTGAGCCAAATTTCTTTGCAGAAGCAGCTGGCAACTTCAACGTGACTTTACAAACAATGTTGGACGTAATAAAATCTGAGACCTTATCCCCAATAATGTCTACAGGAATCGCACAGCAATGTACTGCTAGGTCTCATCCTCTTCCAGATGATTCAGCAAATGTATTTTTTACAGATCCACCCTATTATGATATGATAAATTATGCAGATCTTAGTGATTTCTTTTATGTTTGGCTCAGAAGGACTTTTATTAATGATAATACAAACAATTGGAAAAGTGAATCTACTCCTAAATCCGAAGAGATAATCGTGGAACCTACACCCGTGGACGGCGTGGGCATTAAGGATGAGAAATTTTACCTTGATGGAATGACACAGGCATTCGGCGAAGGTCGCCGGATATTGAGTCCTGATGGTCTGGGTGTTGTAGTTTTCGCGCATAAATCTACATCAGGTTGGGAAGCACTGCTCCAAGCTTTGATGAATGCTGGATGGATAATTACAGGGTCGTGGCCTATAGATACTGAGCTAACCAATAAGGTGGCAGGAATAGGACAAGCCCGTCTAATGTCTTCAATTCACCTCGTCTGCCGCCCGCGCGAGAACCCGGACGGGACCCTGAAAGAGGAGGTCGGCGACTGGCGGGACGTCCTCGCCGAGCTGCCGAGGAGGATTCACGGCTGGATGCCGCGCCTCGCCGAGGAGGGGGTCGTCGGCGCCGACGCCATCTTCTCCTGCATCGGCCCTGCCCTAGAGGTCTTCTCCCGGTACTCGCGGGTCGAGAAGGCGAGCGGCGAGGCCGTCTCCCTCAGGGAGTATCTGGTGGAGGTCTGGGCGGCGGTATCGAGGGAGGCTCTGAATATGATCTTCGAGGGGGCCGACTCCACCGGGTTTGAGGAGGATGCGAGGCTCACGGCGATGTGGCTCTGGACTCTCTCCACCGGCGCGAACGGAAACGGGAACGGAAACGGGAACGGAAACGGCGGCGAAAACGGGGGCGGAAAAGCCGTCCGGGGCGAGTATTCTCTGGAGTACGACGCCGCCCGGAAGATCGCCCAGGGGATCGGAGCCCACATGGAGACCCTCCCCGACCTGGTTGAGATCAAAGGCAGCTCAGCCCGGCTTCTATCCGTCGCCGAGAGGTCCGGCCGCCTCTTCGGAAAAGGAACGAGCGGAAGGGCCGAACCGAGGCGGGCCGGGAAGAAGAGACAGTCCCAGGCCAGCTTCGAGGAGGGTGAGATGGTGGTGCCGGTGGGCGAGGACGGTTTCGGGGCCGGAGGCGGGGGCAGCGGCGGGACGGCTGTTCAGCCCGTTCTCGCCGAGACCGTCCTGGACAAAGTCCACCAGGCAATGCTCCTCTTCGCCGAGGGGAGTAGCGAGCGGCTTCGTTCGTTCCTCGTCGAGGAGGTGGGTGGAGATCAGAGATTCTGGAGGCTCGCCCAGGCCCTGGTGGCGCTCTACCCGGCCTCGACTGAGGAGAGGCGGTGGGTCGAAGGCGTTCTGGCCCGGAAGAAGGGGCTTGGTCTCTGATGGAAGCCGTTGATATCGCCCGCCGCTGGCAGGAGGCCTTCCTCGGGATCCTGAGGCCCCTTGAGAAATCCCGGCCCCTCAAGGAGGCCGCAGCCTCTGGAAATCTGGGCGACTGGACCTGCGCCCTCACGGGGCTCGTGGTCCTGAGTGTCGAATCGCTGGGCTGGCAAGCCGCCGCCCTCGGCCATCCCTGCCGGGCTCTCCCGGTCTCCAGGAAGGAGTACCTCTCCCTGGACGTGCTAGCTTTCGCCCCAGCTCCCGCCACTTCGGGCGGCGGGCGGGATCACAATGCCCGAAAATGGCCCTCCCCGGTGGCGGCGATGGAGCTTGAGAACAGCAGATCCGACGACGCCGTCGCCTACTCCCTCTGGAAGACCCTCTGCACGAGAGCCGATCTCCGGGTGGTCTTCTGCTACCGGCAGACCGACTCTGAGGGCGGAGTTCTCATGAAGATTCTCCAGGAGGATGTCGTCGGGTCGATGAGCCTTGAGGAGAGGATCGGCCTCGGAGGCGAGACTCTCGTGGCCGTGGGCATAAAAGAAAGGCTCGCGGCCTTTCCCTACGGTTACTTTAAGTGGTGGCGGCTCGACAGCCAATCGGGAAATTTTGGGCTCTTCTCATAAGATGACGATAACGCCGCCCCAATCCATCGGCGGCCTTCTTCTGTATTCTCCGTAGAATAGTTTAAGTGATGGCAACTCGATTAACCGATCGGGAAAGGAATCGGATGACTGGAGGGAGAAGATGGCGCTCAAACCCTGGTACAAAGTAGTGACGCCGAGAGAAGATCTGAGATTGGGAAAGCCCCTGGACGCCTCGGAGTTTGCGGTCCACCTGGACAAGGTTCGGGACGAAAGCGCCGCCGAAGACTATCGAAACCCAGAGAAGTTCTTCGAACGGACATACCTCACTTCGAATCTGGCCTCCATGGCCGCAGAGGTCGTCCGGCGCCTATCCGGCGAGAAGACCGAGACCTCCGCCATCTTCAACCTGAACACCCAGTTCGGCGGCGGAAAGACCCACGCCCTCACCCTCCTCTACCACCTCGCCAAAAACGGTCCCAAGGCCGAGAGCTGGCCCGGCGCGAATAAGATCCTGGCCAAATCGGGCGTTCAGGGGATATCCGAGGCCGTCACCGCCGTCTTCGTGGGAACCGAGTTCGACTCCATCAAAGGGCGCGGCGGCGACGACGGAACGCCCCTTCGAAAGACGCCATGGGGCGAGATCGCCTTCCAGCTTGGAGGCGAAAAGGCCTTCGCCACCGTGGCCGAGCACGACCGGCTTATGAGAGCCCCGGCAGGAGACGTCATCCGCCAGATCCTGCCCAAAGATCGCTCCTGCCTCATCCTCATGGACGAGCTGATGAACTACGTCAGCCGAAACCGTAAGACAGACCTCCCATCGCAGCTCTACAACTTCATCCAGAACTTATCGGAGACAGTTCGGGGCGAAGAACGAACGGTCCTGGTCGTATCCGTTCCCGCCTCAGCGACGGAGATGAACCCCGAGGACCACTCCGACTACGACCGGCTGAAAAAGCTCCTCGATCGGCTCAGCAAGCCCGTCATCCTCTCGACGGAGACCGAGATCTCCGAGATCATCAGACGCCGCCTCTTCGAAGTCGACTCGAAATCCCTGGACCTGAACGGCAAGATCATACTACCCGACGAGGCGAGAGCCGTCTGTGAAGAGTACGCTCGATGGGTTCTCGCTCATCGCCAGCAGGTCCCAAGCTGGTTTCCCGTCGACAATGCAAGAGCTGCCTTCGAGGCCGCCTACCCCTTCCACCCCATGGTCTTCTCTGTCTTCGAGAGAAAATGGCAGACCCTTCCTCGATTCCAGCGAACGAGGGGCGTCCTCCGCCTCCTCGCCCTCTGGATCTCCAAAGCCTATAACGACGGCTACAAGGGGGCACACAGCGACCCCATAATCGGCCTTGGGACCGCTCCCCTCGGCGACCCCTTCTTCCGGGCGGCAGCTCTGGAGCAGCTCGGTGAAGAGCGCCTTGAAGTTCCCATCACCACAGACATCTGTGGAGCCGACGACTCTCACTCAGTCCGCCTGGACACGGAGGCAGTTGATTCGATCAAGAAATCCAGGCTCCACCAGAAAGTGGCGACGTCCATCTTCTTCGAGTCGAACGGCGGCAGAACCTCAGGCACAGACGCCACCATTCCTGAAGTACGTCTCGACGTGGCCGAACCAGGCCTGGACATCGGAAATGTGGAAACCGTTCTGAGCGCCCTTGAAGCCACCTGTTACTACCTCAGGGCCGACGGAAGCCGCTACCACTTCAGCCTGAAGGTGGGGCTTCCCAAGCTCATCGCAGATCGCAGGGCGGGAATCTCTCAGCCAAGGATCAAGGAGCGAATTATGGCCGAGATATCCCAGGTCTTCGCAAAGGGTCCCGACTTGGAAAGGGTCTTCTTCCCCCAGAAGAGCAACGATATCCCGGACCGCGCCTCTCTGACTCTGATAGTCCTTCCCCCAGATAGATCGATGCAAGACCGAGAAGCCGTTCTCCGTTCAATCGAATCGATGACCGCAGAGCACGGAACCTCGGGCAGGACCTTCAAGAGCGCCCTGATATGGTCGGCGGCAGAGAGCGATTCCCAGCTTGATCACGTCACCCGTGATCTTTTGGCCCTGGAGGAGATACAAGATGAGGTGTTGAAGCTCCAGCTCGACGACTCTCAGAAGCGCCAGCTGAAGGATAACCTCAGGAGATCAGAGCGAGACCTGAGGGAGGCCGTCTGGCGCACTTACCGGTACGTGGCCCTCCTGGGCAGAGAAAATGTGGAGATCATAGACCTGGGGCTGGTCCACTCCAGCGCTGCAACCTCCATGGTGGACCTGATAATCTCGAAGCTGAAGCGGGACGACCTGGTGGCGGATTCTGCAAGCCCCGCTTTCCTCGTCCGAAACTGGCCTCCCGCCTTCAAGGAGTGGAGCACAAAGGCGGTGCGAGACGCCTTCTTCGCCTCGCCCATCTTTCCGAGGCTCTCAAATCCAAATTCGATCAAGGAGACCATCGCCCGAGGGGTCAGTGGCGGAGTCCTCGGATATGTCGGCATGATAGGCAGCGAGTACGAGCCCTTCCTTTACAAGGAGGGGATCTCCGCCGGGGATGTGGAGATCTCCGAAGAGATGTTCATCATCACGGCTGAGACGGCGGAGAATTACAAAAGAGACCATTCAGATCCGCCGGTTCTGACATCGATCGAGATCTCACCTCGAAGCGTACAGCTCAAGTCCGGCGAAGCACAGTCCTTTACTGCCAGGGGCTTTGATCAGCGCGGTCATGATTACCTCTTGGATCAGGTCGCCTGGACTGCCACCGGTGGCGCCATCGGAGCGGGCGGCAATTTTCAGGCTGGCAATGATGAAGGCCGTTTCACAGTGACGGCAAGCAGCAAAGGGTTCAGCGCCACGGCAGCAATCGCGATCGCTGCCGACGGCGACATCAAAGTCATTGATGAAGGCGGCGATGATGGATCTATCAAGACCGTTTCATGGAATGGGGAGGTCCCCCCTCAAAAATGGATGAACATCTACAGCAAGGTCCTCTCCGGATTCGCTCGGGATGGCAGCCTGAAGCTGACCCTCAACGTAGAGATCTCCTCTGAAAAGGGCATACCCAAAGAGAGGATCGAGGAGATGAAAGTCGCATTGAGGGAGCTTGGCCTGAACGACGAGATAACAATCTAAAAGCCTCTGAAGTACGAGGATAATATGACCTCTACTGGGTTCGAAAAGCAGTACCTAGTCAACGAAAAAGGCGACCGGATAGGTGTACTCCTCAGCCTGGAGGATTACAAGAAGCTTCTCGACGAGCTGGAGGGGCTGGAGTCCCTTCGAGCCTACGATGCTGCCAAAGCATCCGGCGAAGAGGCGATTCCTTTCGGGGAGACGATCGCCGAGATCGAAAAGTACAGAGATTGACTATAGCACTCTCGTTCTCCCCCACTGTTTTTGGCCCTTCAGGATTTGCCGCCAGTCAGCTGTCCGGAGCTTCCTGGCTGCCATTCTCAAGGAGATACTGCTGAGGAGGCACTGGAGAACATCAAGGAGGCGATAGAGGGCTGCCTTGAATCTCTTTCTGAAGAGACGTTGTATAATCGGAATAAACAAGACCGAAGATGAGACTGTATCAGTAGGCTCAGATTATGTCCCCCAGCACCAAACCCCGCGTCCTCTTCGTCTGCACCAACAACTCGGCCCGCTCCCAGATGGCCGAAGGGCTCCTGCGCCACCTGCGCGGCGATCGTTACGAGGTGTTCAGCGCCGGAACCGAGCCGACGGAAGTGAACCCCCTCGCCGTCAGGGCGATGGCGGAGCGGGGCGTGGACATCTCGGGCCGGCGGTCCAAGAGCGTGGATGAGCTTCAGGGCCAGGAGTTCGACCTGGTGGTGACGGTCTCTCGACCGGGCGAAGGAGGCCTGCCCTTTCTTCCCCGGCGGGGGCGAGAGGGCCCACCAGAGCTTCCCCGATCCCGCGGCCGCCGCCGGGACCGAGGAGGATCGGCTCTGTGCCTTCCGGGACGTGAGGGACGCGATCGAGGCCTGGATCGAGGAGAAGCTGGGGTGAAAAGCGGGGTTTGCGATCAACTTTGAATATCTGAATATTCTAGAGCAGATCATCCAGCTCTTCTCTGCTGATGCCTGCCTGTTTTAGAATTTAGAATGGCAAGGGCGGTACCCTTTGGGAGATCTTTTTATGGAAAGGAACCACAACTCTACGTTTCACCTCAGGATTGTAATAAATGTGGTGGCTTCCGCTTGTCCTGTCGAGGACAAAACCCTTCTTCTCCAGCACCTTCGCAATCTTCGGAGGGGTGAGCGCCGCCACTTTAGGCATGAGCCTCTACCGATAGGATGCGCTCCAGAGTGTCCTCTTCGGTCGGGATCTCTTCACCGTGCTCTCTCAGGCTCTCAAGATAGAGCTCGATCGCCTCTCTTACCATCTCCCCCGCCTCCTCGATGGTATCGCCATAAGTGACGCACCCTGGAAGGGAGGGGGCGGTGACGGTGTAGCCGCCTTCCGGCTCCTTTTTGAGAAGGATCCTGTAGGTCAATGTGCCCATGGAGATTACTGGTCGTTTATAGTATTAGAAGCCCACCAGGCATCACGAACAAAAAGGCAGAATAGGGTGCAGGGCCATGGAAAAACGCCCGCTACTCCGTTCTTACGTAGCGGACCCCCTCCGGCGCCGCCTCATTGATCACGACGACGATCGTCTCCGAGAGGCGGTTGAAGAGCCTCTGGCCCGACCCGGGCATGGCAATCCAGCCGATGAGGCAGTCCAGGGGGAGTAGGAAGGCCTTGCCGAAGCTCTCGATGGCGGCCCGAGGAAAATCGATCTCATCGCCTCTCATGTCGGTGACCTTCAGGTTCAGCGCCATCTTGCCCAGGGACTGGCCCCGATACCCCTCCATCAGAGTCCAGTAGGCGAAGAGGGCGATGGCGTCGTCAGACCCAAGGTTCACGAACCCGTGAGCGAAGAAGGTACCGTGCATGGGTCCGAAGCCGAATATGTGAAAGGGTCCGGCGATGCCTGCGATGCCCGCCAAAAGGTCCCACAGTATCCCCACCAGGATTATGTCGATCAGCCAGGCACCAAGCCTCCGCTCCCAGGTGGCGATCCGAATCTCCCTGATCTCGCCGCTTTTGCCATCCATATAACCACCAGCCATAGTCTGTCGCCCATCCGCCCCAGGATAAAATTATAAAATCGTATCAACACTAATTTCGTTTATCTACTCGTCTCGGGAGCTTATCTTTCAGGATCTCGCCTTGAGCTTGATCTCAATCTCCAGCTCATCTTCCTCCAATTCCACTTCAATCTTGATGGGGGATTCAGGATCGATAGAAATGGATACACTGTGGTGGGAGACCTCTACTTCATCCCCCTCCTCGATCTCTTGGGCAAGATCTCTCAGAAAAGCTGCCGCTTCAGACTTGCTCAGGGAAAACTTCTGCTTGAACTCATCGAAGCCCTTCTCAGAGCTGAACTTCATGGAAGTCTTTCCGGTCTCACCTAGCAATTTCGCCATGCAGATCAGTTGATATGTATCAGCTTCTCGGATTATAGAGCTTTTGGGCTCCATGCCATAAGACGTCAATTCGCGAAAACGACCGATCTCATCCTGGTTGATCCGATCAAGCAAAAATGGGCAGACCATCGGACACTCCGAATTGATTGAGGTCGGTGGTGGCTGGAAGGCAGAGGATCCGACCCCTTCGCTTGCTGCAGCCTAACCAACCTGACCCGTCGGGCGGGCCGAGGGCCTGTACCTTCGGCTTCACCTCAATAGACCCGTTCGTTGTGCATCCTGGCGCTGTAGAGCCGGAAGTTGTCCGAGTTCTTGTCCTGGAAAAAGACGTAGTTGTACCGGGAATCTGTCTTGTGAGCCTCGTACTCCTCTCTCGCCTCCTCGCGGCACCGCTTGCAGGCGAATAGAGGCACGAAGACGCCAAACCCGCTATCAGACGACCCGTAGCCCCTGACGGCGTCGGTGTCGATCGTCATGTAGCCCGGACAGCTCTTGTCGGGACACATCTTCACCGACTCGGTCTGCTTCTCCCGGATTCCGTCGGTATCGTAGAAGATGTTCTTGTGCCTGCGGAAGAATGGGCCCGCCCTCTCGACTGCCTTGGCCGTAAGTTCCTCTCTCGCCTCCCAGATCCCCTGGAGGTACTCGATGGTTCCTGTGATGTTCGCCTCCATGGCCCTTGACATAGCAAACCTCCCGGGATGGTAGTCAGGCTCTCGGACGTTGGAGTAGTCGAGGCCCGCCATGGCGAGGATGATCCCGCAGTTGACGTAAGGCAGAGCCGTCTCGATGGCGTACCCACCCTCCAGGACGGCGATGTCCGGGGCCAGCATCTCGTTCAGCTTCGCGTACCCCTGGGCCGAGAACCGCATGTTGGCCAGGGGGTCTGTATAGTGGTTGTCCTGACCTGCGGAGTTGACGACGAGCTGGGGCCGGAACTCCGTCAGGATCGGGAGGACCAGCTCCTCCAGAACGAGGTGGATCCCCTCATCGGGAGTCTCGGGCGGGAGGGGTATGTTGATAGTCCTTCCAATCGCCTTCGGTCCGCCCTGCTCGTCGACGAACCCCGATCCCGGATAGAGGGTCCTCCCGTCTTGGTGGAAGGATATGAAGAGGACGTCGGGATCATGGTAGAAGATATCCTGGGTTCCGTCGCCATGATGGACGTCGGTATCGATGATCGCCACCCTTCTTATGCCGTACTTTCGGCGGATGTACTCGACCATGATCGCCTCGTTGTTGACGTTGCAGAAGCCGCGGTTCCCGTGGGCGACCCTCATGGAATGGTGGCCCGGCGGCCTTACGAGGGCAAAGGCGTTGGTGATCTCCTTCTTCATGTAGGCGTCGGCGAGAACGAGGGTGCTTCCTGCAGCTATCAGGTGGGCCTCGGTGACCAGAGACTCGACGGAGGGTATGCAGAAGTGGACCCGAGCGATGTCCTTCAGCTCTGCGAGACGCGGCTTGTACTCTTCGACCTGGGGCAGGTCCATCAGACCCTCCTCGAAGATCTGGTCCCTGGTGTAAAGGAGCCTCTCCTCCCTCTCTGGGTGGGTCGGCGTTATCGCCCAGTCGAAGGCAGGGAAGAATATGAGCCCCATCTTACGGGCTCGATCTCGATTCTTATCACTATAAGTCATCATACCCTTCCCCCTCCCGTCCATTCGGGGATGAGACCCGCAGGGATCTGCATGTTGACGTCCAGGATCCGGCCGCTGGTGGACCACCCCCGGACCATGTTAAAGACTTCGCTGGCGGTCACCACCGCCTCCGAGGCGTACTCTTTTATCCCCATCATTTCGGCTCGTTCGATTATCAGCCTCTTCGCCATAGCCTCCGCCTCCTTCTGGCTGAACTTCCTATCTCTAATCTCTCCCGTCGTGCCGTCCTCAGCGACGTTGTAGAAGCCCCGCTCGGTGTCTGCCCTGAAGGTGAGGGTGAGGGTGGGCCTGGCCACTGCGGCGCCGATGGCGTTGGCGACGGTGGCGTTCTCAGGGATGATGCCTCGGGCACCGAGCCTCTCCGCCACCAGGGGGACGAGTCCCAAACTTCCGCCGCCGACTCCGACGACGTTCTGGGGCCTGATCTTCTCCTTTTGGAGGATCTCCCAGACCCGGTAGGCCGGCTCCAGCTCCCAGGCGAGGAACATCCCGTTGATCTCCGCGAGGAGCTCGTCGACGGCCGTGTCCACCACCTTCTGAGCCGCCTCGCCAGCAGAGCAGCCTAGGTCTTTGCCCAAATTCGACATCGCCTCCTCGGCAAGAGATCTCTCACCGATGGAGATCATGGATAAGAGCCTCATGGCGTCGGTGGGGGTCGGCTCGGGACCTCCAAGACAATAGGCGGGACCGGCCCTCTCCGGTCCGAGGGCGACGCCGTCGCCGGCGGCTCTCACCAAACTGTCCCCGCCCAGGGCCACGGACTTCACGGCGAAGGCCCTGATGTGGGTGAGGTAGCTGTTCACCTTCGCCCCCTCCGAGGACATCAGGGGAACGCCGTCCAGAATAAGGGCCAAGTCTGTCGTCGTCCCGCCGATGTCGACGACGACAGAGGTCTGGCCCGGCGGCGTGAGCGCCAAGACCCCCATGGTGCTGGCAGCGGGCCCCGAGAAGATCGTCTCTACTGGATACTCGACGCTGGTCTCCAGAGGCAGAGTACCGCCGTCGGCCTTGAGGATGTAGATCGGTGCCTCGATCTTCCTCTTGGATATAGCCTCGGCGATCTCTCTTGCAAACTCCCTGTATCGGTCCTGGGCTGCGATCTTCAGCATCGTCGTCGCCATCCGCCGCGGAAAGTTAAGCCTTCCCGAGGCCCGATGGCCCATCTCCACCTGGATCCCTGGGCTCACCGCGAGGACGATCTCTCGCATCTTCTCTTCGTGAGAGTGATTCCTCTGGCCGAACTTGCTCGCCACCGCCACCTTCCTGTAGCCCCGCTCGGAGATCTTGGCTGCGGCGTTTTTGACTTGGTCCTCATCCAGGGCCTGGATCTCTCTTCCCCGGTAGTCGATGGCCCCCCGAACGATCTGGACCTCGCCCCCCAGGTTGTAACCTTCGGGGTTCATCCCCGGCCCGGGCTCCATGATCAGGGCCACAGGATCTGTCTTCCCCTCAGCGATGAGGTTTGTGATGAGGGTGGTGCTGAGAACGACCCGCTCGATCTTCTCCGGCGAGACCTCTCGGACAAGCTCGTCCAGGGCGCTCATCAGGCACTCCAGGAGATGGTCTTGGTCGGTCGGGACTTTTGACGTGTTTATTACCTTTCCTTTGTCTATTAGAACCGCGTCTGTAGTGGTTCCGCCGACATCGATTCCGATCAACATAATTTTATCGCCTTTGGCGACCGGATGATTAAGGTCATATATCGGGTTTTTGGTAATCTAAACTGCTGAAGGTTGCAGAGAGGGCCAGATATGGCAAGCCCGGCAAGCCAGGAAAAATGGATTTTTGGGAGGAGGACGCAAAGTTCTTCCATCCCGTCTTTTAAACGACTTTTAAAATCCATCCTCAAATGAGGCTGGTGTCGTTATCGTCGCCGATATCTTGGATCACTTCGACAACTTCTTCGACGATCTCCTCGACCTCCATGGTCAGCTCCTCATCGAAGGGCATAAGGACCGCGTCGATGACGTGGATTACGCCGTTGCTGCAGAAGATGTTGGTCGCTGTCACGTTGGCGGCGCCGACCATCATGGAACTGTCAACGACCTCAACGCTGAGATCTCCACCCTCGAGGGTTTCGATCTCGGTCATGTTCATGAGATCTGCCTCAGTGTATTCTCCAGAGACGACGTGGTACTTGAGAATATTTGCCAGGGAATCGGTGTCGTTCGTGTCGATCTCTACGCTGGCGAAGGCCTCGTCGGTGGGGGCGAAGACTGTAAAGGGCCCTTCACCGTTGAGGGTCTCTGCAAGCCCTGCAGCATCCACTGCAGCCGCCAGGGTGCTTAAGTTATCCTCAATGGCAGCGGTCTCTACGATAGTCATCATCTCTTCGTCTTCTGCCGCAGACATTCCGATCGACAGCATCGAGACGAAGATTAAAGCTATTAACGCTTTTTTCATCATATGCTATACCTCCACTCCATTTGGTTACAACCTTTTAGTGGGTTATTATGACATATAACGCTTTCCGTCAGTTCATCTTGATTCATTCGTTATAGTTAATCACGGATCTTTGGACAAAATGGATCAAGCCCCCCTTGAAGGATTGCGCTTATCACGCTGAAGAATTGCCGGATAGGATCGGTGGATTTTGACGTTCGTTGACTGTCCATTGAAATGGGATTCCGAAAATGCTGATGGAGGATTTCGAAAAACCTAATCAATGGCTAAATTTATATACTATTATTACTATATTTAACTTCCATGAGAACCCTAATAGACTTTTCCATCATGCACGAATATAACAAGAACGTCCTGCCCCGTGGTGATATAGAGGACAGAAAAGGAAAAAACTGGTCGTAATTTGGAAGAAAACCCGACATAAGGAACGTTTAGATCGAAAATGTTGAGGTAAAGTCCTTCACAGAACGCAAATTGCAGGATAATCGAAGTCCTCAAATATGACATCATGAGTTCCAGACAGCGATCCCTCCTCAGACCATCCCTCGTGTCGGTGCATGAATGGGTCGGTAGTCTCAGTCACCAAGTCGGGATGGCCCGTTTAAGGTTGAAACCTCCGACTGACATTTTGAAGACAAAAGAATAAATGGGAGAGTATCCATAAATCTCAGAAGTGCAAAAAGAAGGACACGAGGACGACTCTATCGGGATCGCAGGGCGCAAAGTGGAGAGGGATAAGGTGAAAGGAGGCCTTATCGCCGCGGTGGGATATCTCCTCTCGCCCGTCTCGTGGTGGAACGACCTCTTTGTGAACATACCCCTCGCCTACGCCTTCGGAGCCCTCTTCGGCCTCCTCTCTGAGGCCCTCTTTCTCCCCGCCATGGTCGCTGGCTACTGGATCACCAACATCCTGGGATTTATTCTGATGCACAGGGGCATAAAGGGTATCCTGTCCAAAGAGAAGGAGAGAAGGTATTCGAGGGGCGACATGATCAGAGACCTCTGCATTTCCTTAGTTTATACGATGATCGTCGTTATGCTGGCAGCATCGGGCTTCCTGAGGCTTCCTACAGAGTACTTCCCATAAAGATCTCCCCTCGACCGATCCAGGTCGAAGCTGCAAGACTTCGCCCCATCTTGGATTTCCTTCGCAAATCCCTTATACCTTCCGCGGCATCTCAATATCATGCCACAGACCTGTGAGAGCTGCCCCATCAGGCGACGCGCCGAGAAGAGGCCCGACACCTTGATCGCGAGAATCTGGAAATGGCACACCGACTGGTGCCCCGGCTGGAAGGCCTACCAGAAGTCCCTGGCAGAAAAGCCATGAACTGACGATGAGATGAATGGGGACATGATCACTGTAATACTCCAGCCCATAGGCGCCGTCGACCCGGAGATGATCGCGTATCTCGAAGAGGAGATGGAATCGGTCTATGTCGCCGTCGAGGTGAGGCAGGCGGTGAAAGTCCCAGCAGAAGCCTCCGATCCCGAGAGGGGCCAGTTGGAGGGGACGTCCGTCCTGATGGCCCTCCCGTCCCCAGATACCTCGATCGACGCTACCCTGGGGGTGATCGAAGAGGACCTCTTCGTCGCCGAGCTGAACTTCATCTTCGGTCTCGCCTACGGGAACCGGGCTATAATATCATTGAGGAGGCTCCGGCAGGAGTTTCACGGCCTATCCCCTGACCCTGAACTCTTTCGGGTGAGAGCAAAAAAGGAGGCGTTCCACGATCTGGGCCACGTCTTTGGCCTCCCGCACTGTGAGGATCGGAGGTGTGTGATGTGCTTTTCAAACTCGATATTCGAGACCGACTTCAAAAGCTTTCGTTTTTGCGAGCGGTGCTGGGAGACTCTGGAGGACTCCGGAGTTGTGTTGAGCTATAGGATAGACGATTAGCTGCAAGAGGATTTCAATGCAATACGAGCCATCGCCAGGAGACAGTCGGAGACGGAGGGGCGCTCCGCCCAAAGCCTGCATATGTCCAGGTTGCGGCATCGAGGCCGAGAAGGTGGCCGGCATTCCCTGCTGGTCTATGAAGTGTCCCAAATGCGGCTCGCCGCTGGTGGGAAAGTAGCAAGACATGAGAAGATCATCGACCCTCCGCTCCGTCCAAAAAATGGTGTGATCCGTCAAGCTTCTTACTTCGGCTCCTGGCCGCTGGCCTTGAAGCTCTCGTCCACATCGTCAAACCAGACAGGTTTATCGCCCTGGAGCAGGTTCAGGATGGTGATGAAGTTCTCGTGGGATAGGTCGTAAAAAACTCGCTGGTCGTCCACAAAGGAGATTCCAATGTTCCCCCTCCGATCTTCCTCGATCTTCCACTCCGCCCAGTAGTCGGTGACTTTCTTCCAAGACATGATCTAACTTTGGCCATTTATCATATATATATTTATTTTTTAGTACGTGTTTAGCTGGCCAGACTTGATATCAGTATCTTTCGGGTATCGAGTCCCTGTTGCTTCGATGTCGCCAGGACTGTCATAATACGTTCATGAAT